>NZ_JADBQN010000016.1:0-162671 GCF_014895915.1 Enterobacter cloacae complex sp. P13B | reverse complement strand
CTATGTCCCCGGACCGTACAGGGGAGAGGGCTGGGGTGAGGGGCCCAGCGCGCAGAGAACTTACTTCAGCGTCCCCACCAGCGCCTTCCGGCTGTCTTCCAGCGACACCACGCGTTTACACACGTCTTTGCCGAACTGCTGGAAATCATCTTCCTGGTTCTTCCACTCGTTCTGAATGGAAGTCTGCAAGCCGCCAAGGCTGCCCAGCACACCCTGCAGCGGGTTACCGCCGCCTTTCAGCACGGCTTTGGCGCCCATCTCGTTGATGCTGTCCTGCAGGATGCCGCCCATCGCCTGGTTCACCAGCTGCTGGCCGTCAGCGCGGACCTGATCGATCGCCTTATAGTGGAACGTCAGGCCATCAGAGCGCGTCTCGATAATGCGGTTCATCTGCTCTTTGAGCTGCTTGTCGAGCTTCGTAAGGCGGGAGCGCATATTACTGCTCTCCCCCACCTCTTTAGTGATGATTTTGTCCAGCGCGACGCGGCTCTTTTCGACGCGCGTCAGGGCGCCTTCATTAATCCATGGCAGCGCGGTACGCAAATCGGCCTGATAATCTTTCGCCAGCTCACGCTGTGCGGCAGTCAGGTTGTACTGTTTGCCGTTAAAGGTGACGTTCCCTTCCGGCGTAATCACCAGATTGCCGTTCTCGCCTTTGACCTGCACGGTTTGCGGGCTTAACACCACGTCATCACGCGGGGTGACGCCACATTGATAATCCGCATGGGCGGTGAATCCGGTTGCCATCAAAGCAACAGCCAGCAACGTTTTGCGCATCTTAAACACTCCCTCAGACAAAATGGGCCAGCTAATGCTGGCCCGCTTACTGCTTTATTAGTCCCACCAAACGTCGAAAAGTTCGCTCACGCGGACATCTTCCAGCTTGTGCTCTTCGAGCCATTTGCGAACCAGGGCCTGATGTTCTTCGGTGCATTTGCCCACTTCCTGGGTGCAGATCAGACCTTCCCATGCCAGGTAGCCGCTACCGTCGAAGGCCAGCTTGTTAGGCTCGATCACCTCGTTGATGAACGCATCAACGTCCTGGTCGATCTGCTCAACGCTGGTGCCTTCCGGGAAACGCCAGGCAACGGAGAAGCCCACTTCCTGGAATTCTTCGATGTGCATCTTTTTACGCAGACGACGGCTACGATTCTTTGCCATTATTTCACCCTCTCGAACATTAAGTCCCATACGCCGTGACCAAGACGATGGCCACGCTGTTCAAATTTTGTCACCGGACGCGATTCCGGACGCGGTACGTAGTCGTTGCTCTCGGACTGATTTTTGTACCCGTCCAGCGACGACATTACTTCCAGCATGTGTTCCGCATAAGGTTCCCAGTCGGTCGCCATGTGGAAAACGCCGCCCAGCTTGAGCTTGCTTTTCACCAGCTCGGCAAACGGTGCCTGAACGATACGGCGTTTATTATGACGCGCTTTGTGCCATGGGTCAGGGAAAAAGAGCTGAACCATGTTCAAAGAATTGTCAGGAATCATTTTGTGCAGCACTTCCACCGCGTCGTGACACATCACGCGCAGGTTCTCAACGCCCTCTTCGTGGGCCGTTGCCAGGCACGCACCGACGCCCGGGGAGTGTACTTCAATGCCGAGGAAGTTCTGCTCAGGGCGCGCTTTCGCCATAGTGACCAGCGAGGTGCCCATACCAAACCCGATCTCCAGCGTGACGGGCGCGTCGCGGCCAAACAGCTCGGTAAAGTCGAGCGGCTGCTCGCTGAACTCAACGCCCATCACCGGCCAGTAGTTGTCCAGCGCGTGTTGCTGCCCTTTGGTCAGGCGGCCCTGACGGCGGACAAAGCTGCGAATACGGCGCAGCGGGCGACCGTTTTCATCAAATTCCGGTGAAATGACGTCGTTTTTCATAAAAGAGTTGTCTGCTTGTGAGAATGTTCGGGAAACGGGCATTATCCAAAGTTAAGGCTTCTATGCAAGCATGGGAAAGATCCGGTTTACAGCAGATGGACGCTGTGCTGCAATCTGCGTCCCTGATTATGCGAATCGATGACCATGCAAGCCTCTCAATTTTCAGCCCAGGTGCTGGACTGGTACGACAAATACGGGCGTAAAACCCTGCCCTGGCAAATTGAAAAAACGCCCTACAAAGTATGGCTCTCCGAGGTGATGTTGCAACAAACGCAGGTCGCCACCGTGATCCCTTACTTCGAGCGTTTTATGGCACGCTTCCCGACGGTCACCGACCTGGCAAACGCGCCGCTGGACGAAGTGCTGCACCTGTGGACCGGGCTGGGCTATTACGCCCGCGCGCGCAACCTGCACAAGGCCGCGCAGCAGGTCGCCACCCGCCATAACGGTAAATTCCCGGAAACCTTCGACGAGGTGGCCGATTTACCCGGCGTAGGACGTTCAACCGCAGGCGCGATCCTCTCCCTTTCATTAGGCAAGCATTTCCCGATCCTCGACGGCAACGTGAAGCGCGTGCTCGCACGCTGCTACGCCGTTGACGGCTGGCCGGGTAAGAAAGACGTTGAAAAACGCCTGTGGGAGATCGCTGAAGCGGTCACCCCGGCGAAGGGCGTAGAGCGTTTTAACCAGGCGATGATGGATCTCGGCGCGATGGTCTGCACGCGCTCAAAACCGAAGTGCGAACTCTGCCCGGTGAACAACCTCTGCGTGGCGTATGCCAACCAGTCATGGGCGCAGTATCCGGCTAAGAAACCTAAACAGACGCTGCCGGAGCGCACCGGCTACATGCTGCTGATGCAGCACGGTGACGACGTCTTCCTCGCCCAGCGTCCGCCGAGCGGTCTGTGGGGTGGTCTATACTGCTTCCCACAGTTTGAAGATGAAAACTTGCTGCGTGAATGGCTTAAACAGCGCGGCATTGCGGCAGATACCCTGACGCAGCTGACCGCGTTTCGCCACACCTTCAGCCATTTCCATCTGGATATAGTACCGATGTGGCTTCCCGTGTCCTCATTCACCTCCTGCATGGATGAAGGCACCGCTCTCTGGTATAACTTAGCGCAACCGCCATCAGTCGGGCTGGCGGCTCCCGTGGAGCGCCTGTTACAGCAATTACGTGCCGGTGCAATGGTTTAGCATCGGCAACACAAAGAGGAATACGTATGGCCAGAACCATTTTTTGTACTTTCCTGCAGCGCGACGCTGAAGGCCAGGATTTCCAGCTCTACCCGGGCGACCTGGGCAAGCGCATCTATAACGAGATCTCCAAAGAAGCCTGGGGACAGTGGCAGAAAAAACAGACTATGCTGATCAACGAGAAAAAGCTCAGCATGATGAACCCGGAGCACCGCAAGCTGCTGGAGCAGGAGATGGTGAGCTTCCTGTTCGAGGGCAAAGACGTCCACATCGAAGGCTATACGCCGCCGGAAAAATAACAGCGTGCGGGTGAAACCCCGCCGTTAAAGCAAACACAACACGCACTCCCGGAATGATGAAAAAACTTTTAGCGCTAGCCCTTGTTGCGCCGTTGCTGGTCTCGTGCTCGTCCAAAAAAGGCGATGATTACAATGAAGCCTGGGTCAAGGACACCAACGGTTTTGACATTTTGATGGGGCAGTTTGCCCATAACATCGAGAACATATGGGGATTTAACGAAGTTCTTATTGCCGGACCTAAGGACTACGTTAAGTACACCGACGCCTATCTGACCCGTAGCCACATCAACTTTGATGAGGGTACGATCACCATTGAGACCATCGCAGGCACCGACCCTGCGGCACGGCTGCGTCAGGCGATCGTCAAAACCCTGCTGATGGGTGACGATCCGGGATCTATCGATCTCTACTCCGATGCGGACGACATCACCATTTCGAAAGAGCCGTTCCTGTACGGTCAGGTTGTCGACCAGACCGGACAGCCGATCCGCTGGGAAGGTCGCGCCACGAAATTTGCCGACTACCTGCTGCAGACGCGCCTGAAGAGCCGCTCTAACGGCCTGAAGATTATCTACAGCGTTACCATTAACCTTGTCCCGAACCACCTCGACAAGCGTGCGCATAAGTATCTGGGCATGGTGCGTCAGGCGTCGCGTAAGTATGGCGTGGACGAGTCGCTGATCCTGGCGATTATGCAGACCGAATCCTCGTTCAACCCGTACGCGGTGAGCCGTTCCGACGCGCTGGGGCTGATGCAGGTTGTCCAGCACAGCGCCGGTAAAGACGTTTTCCGCTCGCAGGGGAAATCCGGCACGCCGAGCCGCAGCTATCTGTTCGATCCGCAAAGCAACATTGATACCGGCACGGCCTATCTGGCGATGCTGAACAATGTCTATCTCGGCGGAATTGATAACCCGACGTCGCGTCGCTATGCGGTGATCACCGCCTATAACGGCGGCGCGGGCAGCGTGCTGCGCGTCTTCTCGAATGACAAAGTGCAGGCTGCGAACATCATCAACAGCATGGCGCCGGGGGATGTTTACTCCACCCTCACCACCCGCCACCCGTCTGCGGAATCCCGCCGATACCTGTATAAGGTGAATACGGCGCAGAAAAACTATCGTCGTCGGTGATCGGCCCTCCTTCTCCCACAGGGAGAAGGGGTTCTGCTTCCCCTCTCCCTGTGGGAGAGGGTCAGGGTGAGGGCATCAGTCCGCACCTATCCTCCACCCATACGAAAATGTTATTTGCATCACAATCCAAACTGCAAATTAATGTGGATTGCATTTTTTTGCGGGAGGTAACAAAACATATCGTTGCCAACTGATAGAATTGCATCAAATAACAACCCTGAATGTTCCTATAACAACATATCTCCCGCTCACTTGTGAGGAAAGTAACATGAACCTTAAGCTGCAGCTTAAAATCTTGTCGTTTCTGCAGTTCTGCCTGTGGGGTAGCTGGCTGACTACACTCGGCTCCTATATGTTTGTGACGCTCAAGTTTGATGGTGCGTCAATCGGTGCCGTCTACAGCTCGCTGGGTATTGCGGCTGTTTTCATGCCAACGCTGCTCGGTATCGTGGCGGATAAATGGTTAAGTGCGAAATGGCTGTATATGCTTTGCCATCTGGTGGGTGCGGGGACGCTGTTTATGGCGGCCGAAGTGACCACGCCGGGGGCGATGTTTATGGTGATCCTGCTTAACTCGCTGGCGTATATGCCAACGCTTGGGCTGATCAACTCCATCTCCTACTACCGCCTGAAATCTGCCGGCCTGGATATCGTCACCGACTTCCCGCCAATCCGTATCTGGGGCACCATCGGCTTTATCATGGCGATGTGGGGCGTGAGCTTCGCGGGCTTCGAGCTGAGCCACATGCAGCTGTATATTGGTGCTGCGCTCTCCGTACTGCTGGCGCTGTTCACCCTGACGCTGCCAACCATTCCGGTATCTAACCAGCAGAAAAACCAGAGCTGGAGCACCATGCTTGGCCTGGATGCCTTCGCGCTGTTCAAAAACAAGCGCATGGCGATCTTCTTTATCTTCTCCATGCTGCTGGGCGCGGAGCTGCAAATCACCAACATGTTCGGCAACACCTTCCTGCACAGCTTCGATAACGATCCGCTGTTTGCCGGGAGCTTTATCGTTGAGCACGCGTCGGTAATGATGTCCATCTCGCAGATCTCCGAGACGCTGTTCATCCTGACCATCCCGTTCTTCCTGAGTCGCTACGGCATCAAAAACGTCATGCTGATCAGTATCGCCGCGTGGATGCTGCGCTTCGGCCTGTTCGCCTACGGCGACCCGAGCGCGTTCGGCACCGTGCTGCTGGTGCTGTCGATGATTGTTTACGGCTGCGCCTTCGACTTCTTCAACATCTCCGGTTCGGTGTTTGTGGAAAAAGAGGTGAAGCCTGAAATCCGCGCCAGCGCGCAGGGCATGTTCCTGATGATGACCAACGGCTTCGGCTGTATTCTGGGCGGCGTGGTGAGCGGTAAAGTGGTTGAGATGTACACCACCAACGGTATCACCGACTGGCAGCCCGTGTGGCTGATCTTCGCGGCGTATTCGCTGGTGCTGTTCTTCGCGTTCCTCGCGCTGTTCAAGTACAAGCACGTTCGCACAGCGCACGGTACACAGCCGATTGCGCATTAATTGTTGTGCCCGGTGGCGCTTCGCTTACCGGGCCTACAAAACCAGACCGTAGGCCGGGTAAGGCGTAGCCGCCACCCGGCTATTTTATTGCAGAGAGCACCCACCCCACCGACAGCAAATCCGCGCTGCCGCCCGGACTCAGGTTTCGTTCAATCAGTGCCTTATCCATCTTAAGCAACGCCTCGCGATCCCAGCCGTTAGCCAGCAGTTCCCGCGCATAGCCCTGAACGTAGCGCAGCCCCTGAATGCCGCCGCGTGACACGAGATTACTGTCCTGATTGACCGCCATCAGGCGCAACAGCAGGCCGTGAAGCGACTGTCCGTTCCACTGCCCCAGCGCCTTACGCACCGTCGCAAAGCCGCTCTCCGCCTCGCCTCGCGCCCCGGTTAAGCCGTACTGCTGAAACTGCCGCTCGCCCGCCGTCGCCTGCCCGCTGCGCGCTGCCAGCTCCCGCGACACCAGCCCGCTGCAGATGTTACTCACCTCACAACAGAGGCTGTCCGCAGAGACATTTTTCACACGCCCGGCAGCGAAGCACAGCAGGCCGAGAGCAAAAATTCCGCCCTTATGCGTGTTCACGCCGTTCGTCGCAGCGTACATCGCCTGCTCGCAGGCCATCCCCATCGGGCGGATAATCCGCAGCTGTGCGTCAGCGGGTTTATCCGCATGCACGTTACCGAGTTCAGCAAAGCGCGAAAACCACGGTGCAATCGCCGCAATGCTGCGGACAAACAGCGCGTGGTCCATATCGCGATGGGAACCGTTGTTGAGCTTGTCCACCAGCCCCGGCTTGGGCGTCAGCTCCAGCTCCTGCCACAGCGCCGCTTCGGCAAGCGCGGGCACGTCAACCGGGCGCGGTTTAGTCGCGAGCAAACCAGTCATCGATCGTCTTCTCCACGCGGGAAACAACTTGCTCAACGGGATGATTGCGCGAACGGGAGCAGGCATGCGCGGGCTCGTCGCAGATCAGGCAGCGCCTGAGATTCTCTCCCAGCGACTGACGCCCGACGTGGCCGTGCTGAGGGCAGATCACGTCCAGATCCCACAGCCTGCCGAGCGGGTGCGTCTGCTCCAGTTCCGCGCAGTGCGCTTTGATTTCCGCCGCCGCATGGGCGACGCACCACAAGGCTTCCGGTCCGGTGGGCAGCCACAGCACCTGGCGGTCCAGCACCTGCCAGCGGTTCTCCCACAGCAGCTGGTCGCACATCTGGAGCGCCACGCCCATGGTGTTGCGATAGCGCAGGCTGTCCTTGATTTCCCCTGGCGTGACCAGCGTGAGGGAGATCACCGGCTGTTTATAGTGCGTAAGCCAGTCAGCCTGACGGGCTGCGCGACGCTCTTTCGCCGCCAGCAGTTCCTCCAGGCTGACACCCGCCCGCACGGGTGTCGCTAAAATCATACTGACTCCTTCACCTGTCGTACGGTGTCGATCACGCTGCCGTCGCGGTAGCGGATCACCCCGACGATTTTGTCGGTAAATTCAATCGGTTTCGGTATGCCGGTCAGGGAAATCGCCCGCTCATAGAGCGCGCTGATGTCCACTACCTTCAGCCCGGCCTCCAGCAGCCGCTCGCGGATCTCCGGGCGCGCCGGGTTGACTGCGATGCCGTGATCGGTAACCAGCACATCGATGCTTTCGCCCGGCGTGAGGCGCGTGGTGACGCGCTTGACCACCGTCGGAATGCGGCTGCGCAGCAGCGGCGCGACGACGATGGTCAGGTTGGCTGCCGCCGCCACGTCGCAGTGCCCGCCGGACGCGCCGCGCATCACGCCGTCGGAGCCGGTGATGACGTTGACGTTGAAATCAACGTCAATTTCCAGGGCGCTGAGGATCACCACGTCGAGCTGGTCGCAGCTTGCCGCCTTGCTGCCGGGGTTGGCGTAGACGTTGGTGGAGATCTCTACGTGGTTCGGGTTGCGCGCCAGCGAAGCCGCCGCCTGGCCGTCAAAGCACTGGGTGTCGAGCAGCTTTTCGATAAGCCCCTTCTCGTGCAGATCCACCAGGCTGCCGGTGATGCCGCCGAGCGCAAAGCGCGCCTTTACGCCGCTGCGCTCCATCTTTTCTTCCATAAAGCGGGTGCAGGCGGTGGCCGCCGCGCCGGAGCCGGTCTGCATCGAGAAGCCCGGTTTGAAATAGCCGGAGTGTTCAATCACGTCCGCCGCATAGCGGGCGATCATCAGCTCGCGCGGGTTGCTGGTGACGCGCGCCGCGCCGACGCTGATTTTCGCCGGGTCGCCCACGCTCTCGACCTGCACGATGTAGTCCACCTGGTCCTGCACCAGGCTGGCGGGCATATTCGGGAACGGCACCAGCTCTTCGGTCAGCAGCACCACCTTGCGGGCAAAGTGCGCGTCCACCATCGCGTAGCCCAGCGAGCCGCAGCACGATTTACCGTGCGTGCCGTTAGCGTTGCCAAACGCATCGCTGCACGGCACGCCGAGAAACGCCACGTCGATATTCAGCTCGCCGTCCTGGAGCAGCTTCACTCGCCCACCGTGGGAGTGAATGTGTACCGGCTCGTCCATCAGCCCGTGGGAGATGGCGTCCGCCAGCCTGCCGCGCATGCCCGAGGTGTAAATCCGGGTGATGACGCCGCTTTCAATATGCTCGATCAGAGCGTCGTTGCAGGTCATCAGCGAGCTGGAGGCCAGCGTCAGGTTTTTGAAGCCCATCCGCGCCAGCAGCGCCACAACAGTGTTGATCACCCGGTCGCCTTCGCGAAAGGCATGGTGGAAGGAGATGGTCATCCCGTCCTGCAGGCCGCTGCGCGCTACGGCTTCTTCAAGGGAGGCACATAGCTTGCGGTTGTGCTTCGCGTCACTGTCCGCCAGCCACGGCGTCGCGCTGTGGGCAGTATCAAAGGGTTTCAGGTCCCGCAGATGGGGGAAGTTTACGTGGAGAAGTTCTGTTTGATTCATTTTGTCATCCTTACCGACGCACGCCGGAAGCCGCCGCGCGCTCCAGCACCACCTGCGCGTGGTTAATAATTGGTGCATCCACCATTTTGCCGTTGAGCGACACCACGCCCAGGCCGTTACGCTCGCCCTCTTCTGCCGCTTCAATCACCCTTTTTGCGTGATCCACCTCTTCCTGAGTCGGTGCATAAGCGTTGTGCAGCAGGTCAATCTGGCGCGGGTTAATCAGCGATTTGCCGTTGAAGCCCATCTTGCGGATCAGATCGACCTCGCGCAGGAACCCGGCCTCGTCGTTAACGTCTGACCACACCACATCGAAGGCGTCGATGCCTGCCGCACGGGCGGCGTGCAGCACGGCGCAGCGGGCGTAGAACAGCTCGGTGCCGTCGCCGCGCTCGGTCTGCATGTCCATCACGTAGTCAAAGGCGGCCAGCGCGATGCCGATGAGGCGCGGGGAGCTGCGGGCAATCGCCACGGCATTGATGACGCCAATGGCCGACTCAATCGCCGCCATCACGCGGGTGGAGCCGACCTCGCGGCCGCACTCGCGTTCAATGCGCTCAAGATGGCCCTCTAACTCATAGACGTCGTCTGGGGTGTCGGTTTTTGGCAGGCGGATCACGTCCACGCCCGCGCGCACGGCGGCTTCCAGATCCAGCAGGCCAAACGGCGTGCTGAGCGGGTTAATGCGCACCACGGTTTCGATATCCTGATACATCGGGTGCTGTAGCGCGTGGAATACCAGCATGCGCGCGGTGTCCTTCTCACGCAGGGCGACGGCGTCCTCAAGGTCAAACATGATGGAGTCGGGGCGGTAGATAAACGCGGTGGAAAGCATGGCGGCGTTGGCGCCCGGCAGGAACAGCATACTGCGGCGGAGTTTGCTCATTTCAGCGCCTCCCAGTTGATGGCCCGTTCATCGACGGCACGCATCAGCGCGCTTTGCAGGCGGGCGCGAATAACACAGTCCAGCGCCCCTTTGTCTTCAATAATGATGAGCCCCTGGCGCACGTTCATGGCGCGCAGCGTGTCGTTGACCACCTGGCGAATGTGCTCGCCAAACTGCTTAATCACTTCACTGTGGATGACAATCTCCAGCTCTCCGTGAACGGGGGCGATTTTCACCATCAGGTCGCTGGACTCCTGCGTTCCGGCCAGCGCCTCCCTTACAATATTCATGATAAATTCCTGATAGTTATGCGACTTCCGCACTCGCACGATAGTGTGTTTCGAGATGCGCGAAGGTGGAGTCCGGGACGATCTCCCGGATCCGGGAAAACTGCTGTGTCTTGAGTAAACGGCGCACTTCGGACGCCGAAATGGCGTTGCCGGTGGCCTTGATGCGCGGCATTTCCACCACCTCGATATGCGAGGCCAGCAGGTCATGCAGCGTCTGGTTGTACTGGCGGGTGATGTCGCAAAAAGGCTCCGAGCCGATAAAGCGGTGCGTGATGCCGAGCGCCGGGGCGATGAAGTCCCGGAAGATCAGCACGTCGATCTCGCTCCACGCCTGCTGCACTTTTCCGGTCTCCTTCAGGAAGTAGGCCGGGAAGGTGGCGCGGGAGATGATGTACTGCGAGCCTTCATGCACCACCACGTTCGGCAGATGGGCTACGCCCGCGCGCACCATCTCGAGACGCGCGCTGAACGGGAAGAACGAGGCGTCTTCACGCACCACGAACAGATGCAGGGCATCGCACCGCTGCGCCGCCTGCTCCACCAGATGGCGGTGGCCGAGGGTGAACGGATTGGCGTTCATCACTATCGCGCCAGTTTTCTCCCCGCCCTTTCGCATCCGGCTTAAGGTACGGCAGTAGCGCGCGATCCCCTGCGGGGTGTTCTCCATCAGCACCGCGTTGTTCCCGCTCTGGGCAATTGGCCAGAAGCCGCTGCGGGCAAAGCGCTCCCGGTTGCACGGACGGGTGCAGAGGAAGAGGTGAAAATGGCCGCGCTCCAGCGCCGCATTTTCCACCTCTGCCAGCAGCCGCGCGCTGAGGTTTTCCCCACGAAGCTGCTCGTTGACCGCCACGCATTTGATGACGTTGCCGGCAAGTCCTGCGCAACCCACCAGCTGCGCGCCGGACCAGGCTTCGACAAACAGCGTGATGTCGTTGTCCAGGCCAAGGCCGCTGTCTGCCAGCAGGTAGCGGATCTGGCTTAAGCGTTCCGGGTGTTTCGCCACCAGCGTCTGGCGAAAATCGATGGGTTGACTGTTCATGCCGCCTTTCTCAGTGTGCCGCCGCAAGCCCGACGGCTGGCGCTTCAACAATCACGTTGCTTAGATGACCGATATGCTCGATCTCCACCTCAATGCGATCCCCCTCTTTCATAAACAGCGGCGGGTTACGCTTTTTACCCACACCGCCCGGGGAGCCGGTGATGATCACGTCGCCCGGGCTTAAGCGGGTAAAGGTGCTGATGTACTCGATGAGCTCCGCGACCTTGTGGATCATGCTGCTGGTGTTGTCCTCCTGCACCATGCGGCCGTTAAGCCAGGTGCGGATCGCCAGGCTGTGCGGGTCCGGGATCTCATCCGCCGTCGCCATCCAGGGGCCAAACGCCCCGGTCTGACGCCAGTTTTTACCGGCGGTGAACCAGGTGTGCTGCCAGTCGCGGGCGGAGCCGTCCATGTAGCAGCTGTAGCCCGCCACGTGGCGCAGGGCGTCATCACGGCTGATGTTCTCCCCGCCCTTACCGATGATCACCGCCAGCTCGCCTTCGTAGTCGAATTCGCTGGAGTGGCGCGGCTTCAGTACCGGCTCGTTGTGGCCGGTCTGTGAGTCCGGGAAGCGGACAAACAGCGTCGGGGCCGGGTTGTGCTGGTCAAACTCCTTGCGCTTGTCGGCGTAGTTCATGCCCACGCAGAGGATTTTTTCCGGCTGCACGATCACCGGTAAGAAGGTGATGGCGCTCAGCGGTACATCCACCGCGTCGTTCAGGTAACGGGTGGCCAACGCCAGCCCGTTGCCCTGCAGCAGCGCTTTAAGGTCGCCATAGCGGTCGCCGAGACGGCGGCCTAAATCAATCACGCCCTCGGCCTGAACGATGCCGTAGCTGCGTTTTCCCTGGTATAAAAAGCTTGCGAGTTTCATTGTTTTTTCCTGAATACTTAGACGAGGAAGTTGCCCAGAATCAGCAGTGAGACAGAGACGTTAATCGCCCCGCCGATACGGGTAGCAATCTGGGCGAACGGCATCAGGCTCATGCGGTTGCCTGCGGTCAGTATCGCCACGTCGCCGGTACCGCCCTGTCCGCTCTGACAGCAGGAGACGATGGCGACATCAATCGGGTGCATACCAATCTTTTTACCGACGAAGAACCCGGTCGCCACCAGCGCAGAAACGGTGCTGATAATCACCAGCAGGTTGCTGACGGTGAACGCCGCGACCAGCTCGTGCCACGGGGTGATGGCCACGCCAACGGCGAACAGGATTGGGTAGGTCACGGAAGTCTGGAAGAATTTGTACACCACCTGCGAACCCTCCAGCAGGCGCGGAGAAGCGCCGTTGCAGAGCTTCACCAGCACCGCCATAAACAGCATGCCAACGGGCGCAGGCAGGCCAATCAGCTTGTGGCCGAGCATGCCCAGCATATAGAGCAGCACCGCCAGCAGCGCGCCGGAGGCGATAGTCGTCACGTCCGCTTTACCGGAGAACGCAGGCTGAGAGGCGGTGGCATCGGCATTCGCGCGGTTAGGCATCAGCTGGCCTTCACCGGTCAGGTGCGGGTAGCGTTTACCGAGCTGGTTCAGGCAGCCGGAGATGATGATTGCCGTCAGCCCGCCGAGCATGACCATCGGCAGCACGCGGCCGAGCGCTACGCCCTGGTCCATATGCAGCAGGGTGGCATAGCCGATGGAAAGCGGAATCGCCCCTTCCCCGACGCCGCCCGCCATGATCGGCAGAATGATAAAGAAGAAGATCTGGAACGGCTCCAGGCCCAGCGCCAGCCCCACGCCCATGCCAACAATCATGCCGACGATTTCACCGCACAGCATCGGGAAGAAGATGCGCAGGAAGCCCTGAATCAGCACCGTGCGGTTCATGCTCATGATGCTGCCGACGATAATGCAGCAGATATAGAGGTAGAGAATGTTGGTGGATTTGTAGAATTTGGTCGTGGATTCCACCACCACGTCCGGCAGCAAACCGTAGTAGACCAGTGCGGAAGGGATAAAGGTGGCGCAAATCGCCGCCGCGCCAAGCTTGCCGACAATCGGCAGGCGTTTGCCGAACTCACCACAGGCAAAGCCGAAGAAGGCCAGCGTCGCCACCATCACCACGATATCGCTCGGCAGTTTTCCGCCCAGGCAATCAATCGCGATCAGCGCGCCCGCCAGAACGAACAGCGGCAGAGGAATAATCCCGATTTTCCAGGTATCCATAATATGCCACCACCGCTCCTTGAGGGATGGCCGCTGAATTTCAATCGGGTCGTGGGTAACACAGAAAGAATCGTCAGTTGTGCTCATAATAAGCCCCTTAGTTATTTTGTGCGTTCAGCTTAGAGTCACAAAGCCCTACTTTATGTGAGGAATGGCATATTAAAAGCGAAGTTTTAATGGCAGCTATGGTTTTTATGGTTTCTTTTATTTAATGTGATTTATGCCTTATTTATTATCGTGGTTTTTATGGTTTCTTTTCTGAATTGAACGACCAAATAACATTTAACTTAGCAGCATGAAGATCATAAGCCTTCTGGATAAATCATTTACAGCCCTTGCTGTGCAAGGGATCACAAGTTTCCCGCAAAGCGGACATCCGCATGAAAAAAGATGATATATTGACGATCTTTGCCGCTACTTTGCGTGATAGTTATGAAAGTCTCTTTCCAGATTAAGCTTTTTATTTCGCTCGTTGCCTTTTTCTCAGTGCTTTTTGTGCTGCTGGGCGGATATTATTATGCCGATGTCGGAAAACAGCTTTATCAGGAAATGAGTGCGCGCGCTAAAATACAGGCGGAAGAGATTGCGCTTATTCCGTCATTGCGTACTGAAGTTGAACAAAAAGATATCAATGCCATTCATGATTTCATGCAGAAAATGGCCGCGCACAGCGACGCCAGCTTTATTGTCATTGGCGATAATACGGGACGGCATCTTTTTCACTCCGTCTTTGCCGACAGGGTGGGCACGACGCTGGTCGGCGGCGACAATGAAGCCGTATTGCAGGGGAAAAGCACGACAACCATACGTAAAGGCGGGTTGGGCATTTCACTGCGCAGTAAAGCGCCCATTTTCAACGACGCCGGGCAGGTGGTCGGCATTGTTTCAGTTGGCTATCTCACCAGCTACCTGGACACCATTACCGTCAGTAAAGTGGTCAATATCCTGATTGCCGCCGTGCTGCTGCTGATCGCCCTCTTTGTCTTCTCCTGGTTCTTTACCCGTAGTATTAAGAAGCAGATCTTCTCCCTGGAGCCACGAGAGATCGGCCTGCTGGTGCGCCAGCAAAAGGCGATGATGGAGTCCATCTACGAAGGCGTGATTGCCATTGATAACGAACGGCGCATAGAGGTGATCAACCAGGCGGCGCGCAAGCTGCTGGGCCTGAGCCAGCCGGCCCGGGAACTGCGCGGGCAGCTGATAAGCCAGGTGATCGATCCGGTCCCGTTCTTCGACACGCAGACGATGCTGGCGAAAGATACCCATGACGAGATTTGCCGCTTTAACGATCTCACGGTGATTGCCAGCCGGGTACACATCATGCTTGAGGGGTCGCTGCAGGGCTGGGTGATCACCTTCCGCGATCGCAACGAGATCGACTCTCTCAGCAGCCAGCTCAGCCAGGTAAAACGCTACGTCGATAACCTGCGCATTATGCGTCATGAGCAGCTGAACCGGATGACCACCCTCTCCGGCCTGCTGCATATGGGCCGCTATGAAGAGGCCATTCGCTACATTCAGGCGCAGTCGGAGCATGCTCAGGAGCTGCTGGACTTTATCTCCTCCCGCTTTAGTTCCCCGACACTTTGCGGGCTGCTGCTGGGAAAAGCCGCCCGCGCGCGTGAGAAAGGCGTCGAGCTGAGTTTCGACCCGGCCTGTCGGCTGGACAAACCGTTCCTGCCGCTGGGAGAGCAAGAGCTGATTTCGATTATTGGCAACCTGCTGGATAACGCCATCGAAGCGACGCAGCGATCGCCGCTCCCGCATGCGCCAGTGGAAGTGCTGATAAAGCTCAGCGAGCAGGAGCTGATTATTGAAGTGGCCGACCAGGGCGTTGGCATTACCCCGGCGATCCGTGACCGGATATTTGAACGCGGCATCACCACCAAAACGCGGGGCGATCACGGGATTGGCCTGTATCTGATCGAAAGCTACGTCACGCAGGCTGGCGGCACAATAGAAGTTGCCGATAACATGCCGCACGGGACCATTTTCTCACTGTTTATCCCGGCCTCGGGAACCGTCCGGCAACTGGAAGATACCGACTATGCAACATGAACTTATCGACGTACTGATTGTTGAAGACGAGAACGAACTGGCACAGCTGCACGCGGAGCTTATCGGTAAACATCCGCGCCTGAGGCTGGTGGGGATTGCCGCGTCGTTGGCCGACGCGCAGCGACAGCTGGAGAGCAAACAGCCGAAGCTGATGCTGCTGGATAACTACCTGCCGGACGGCAAAGGCATCACCCTTATCAGCAACCCGATGCTGGCCCGCGCCAACTGCTCGGTGATTTTCATCACCGCCGCCAGCGATATGGACACCTGTAGCCAGGCCATTCGAAACGGCGCGTTTGACTATATCCTTAAGCCGGTCTCCTGGAAGCGGCTCAGCCAGTCGCTGGAGCGTTTTGTGCAGTTTGCAGAACAGCAGCGGGTCTGGAAGATTGTCGACCAGCAGAACGTGGATTCACTCTATCAGTTACAGGCGAAAAACTATCGTCTGGACAACGGCAGCAAGGGAATAGAGGAGAACACGCTGGCGCGGGTGCAAACGCTGTTTAACAGTAAGGCGGCGCACTGCTTTACGGTGGATGAGGTGGTGAGCGAGACGGGGCTGAGTAAAACCACCACCCGACGCTATCTGGAACACTGCGTGGAGGTGGGTTTTCTGACGGTGGAGATGCTGTACGGGAAAATTGGGCATCCGAGGAGGATGTACCGCCGTGCAGAAGCCTGACGAAGTATTATAGGCCCGGTAAGCTTGCGCCACCGGGCCTACGTTCAGACATTCAATACGTACCCATACAGCCGCTTAATCCCGTCCGCATCCTTCTCGCTGTAAACGCCCTGCAACTCCGGCGAGAAGCCCGGCAGCATATTAATGCCCTCTTCCAGCGCCAGGAAGTAACGCTGTACCGCCCCGCCCCAGACTTCTCCCGGCACCACGCACAGCACGCCTGGCGGGTACGGCAGCGCGCCTTCGGCGGCAATGCGCCCTTCAGCGTCACGAATACGCACCAGCTCCACGTTCCCACGAATGTACTCCTGGTTGGCATCCTGCGGGTTCATCACTACGGCGGGCAGGCTCTCCCGGCGGAACATCGCCTTCTGTAGATCCTTCACGTTAAAGCTGACGTAGAGATCGTGCATCTCCTGGCACAGTTGACGGATCGTGTAGTCGCGGTAACGCACCGGGTATTTTTGGTAGATGGTCGGCAGCACGTCGGAGAGCGGCGTGTCGTCTTCAATATGCTGCTCAAACTGCCCCAGCATCGCCACCAGCTGCGCCAGCTTCTCGCTGCTTTCGGCAGGCGTCAGCAGGAACAGGATCGAGTTGAGGTCGCACTTCTCCGGCACGATGCCGTTTTCGCGCAGGTAGTGGGCGAGAATGGTCGCCGGAATGCCGAAATCGGTATAGTGACCTGTTTCTGCATCAATGCCCGGCGTGGTCAGCAGCAGCTTGCACGGGTCGACGAAATACTGCTCGCTCGCATAGCCCTCAAACCCGTGCCATTTGGCCCCCGGCTCGAAGCTAAAGAAGCGACGCTCGCTCGCGATGACCTGCGTGGGGTGATCCTGCCATGGCCGCCCCGCCACCACAGGCGGAATAAACGGTTTGATCATATGGCAGTTGGCGATGATGGCCTTGCGCGCCTCAATGCCCAGCTCGACGCACTCCGCCCACAGCCTGCGCCCGCTCTCGCCCTCGTGAATTTTGGCGTTCACGTCCAGCGCCGCAAACAGCGGATAAAACGGGCTGGTGGAGGCGTGCAGCATAAACGCGTTGTTCAGCCGCTTGTGCGGACAGAAGCGCGCCTGACCGCGGATGTGGTTATCCTTTTTATGGATCTGCGACGTTTGCGAGAACCCGGCCTGCTGCTTGTGCACCGACTGGGTCACGAAAATACCCGGATCGTTCTCGTTAAGCTCCAGCAAGAGCGGGGACGTTTCCGCCATCATCGGAATAAACTGCTCGTAGCCCACCCACGCGGAGTCAAAAAGGATGTAGTCACAAAGATGGCCGATCTTGTCGATCACCTGGCGGGCGTTGTAGATCGTCCCGTCATAGGTGCCAAGCTGAATGATCGCCAGGCGGAACGGGCGGGCCTCGTCGGCCTTTTCCGGCGCCGCCTCGCGGATCAGATCCCGCAGATACGTGTCATCAAAGCAGTGCTCGTCGATCCCGCCGATAAAGCCAAACGGATTGCGCGCCGCCTCAAGATACACCGGCGTAGCGCCCGCCTGGATCAGTGCGCCGTGGTGGTTAGATTTATGGTTGTTGCGGTCGAACAGCACCAGGTCGCCGCGGGTCAGCAGCGCGTTGGTCACCACCTTGTTGGCCGCCGACGTGCCGTTCAGCACAAAGTAGGTTTTGTCCGCGTTGAATACTTTCGCCGCGAACTTTTGCGCGTGCTTGGCGGAGCCTTCGTGGATCAGCAGATCGCCCAGCTTAACGTCGGCGTTGCACATGTCGGCGCGAAATACGTTCTCACCGAAGAAATCATAGAACTGTCGCCCTGCCGGGTGTTTTTTGAAAAAAGCCCCGTGCTGGTGGCCCGGACAGGCGAAGGTGCTGTTGCCCATCTCTACATACTGGCTCAGGGTATCGAAAAAAGGCGGCAGCAATTCCTCTTCGTAACGGCAGGCGGCGCTCTCCAGTTCCAGGAACTCCTGAGCTTTACCCGAGATAATCGCCGTGACGCCATCAGGCACCTCTCCAGGCTCTTGCGAGAACATAAACACCGGTAGCTGAAAGCCCGTACGCTTCAGCAACGCGAGAATGCCGCTGTAGCTTTCAACAACGCTAATGACGACTGCCGCCACATCGGTGAAATCGGTGTTATCCAGCGTCACCTTTTCACGGTGCGTAGAAACTTTGGATACCAGCTCATGGCTGACGGCAATTTTCATGGTTTTCATAAGCGCAAATACCCTCACCGAGCGGTGAGACAGGGAGGAGAAAATTCGCGCAATCATGTCACTTTTTATTTTCACGCGCAAGAAGGAATCAGTATGCACGAAACCACCCAAAGCTAAGGCTCGCGCAGCCCTGACGTGCCATAATAATGCAATATCAATGAGTAAATAACAGGAGTTAACCGTGGTTATCGGGCCATTTATTAACGCCGGAGCCGTATTGCTGGGCGGCGTACTGGGCGCAGTGTTGAGTCAGCGGCTGCCGGAGCGTATCCGTTCATCCATGCCCTCTATATTCGGCCTGGCATCCTTAGGCATCGGCATCCTTTTAGTGATCAAATGCGCCAACCTGCCCGTCATGGTGCTGGCTACACTGCTCGGCGCACTGATTGGCGAATTTTGCTATCTGGAAAAAGGCATCAATAGCGCGGTGGGCAAAGCCAAAAACCTGATTGCCCGACCGGGCAAGGCGAAACACGGCACGCACGAGTCGTTTATTCAGAACTACGTCGCCATCATTATTCTGTTTTGCGCAAGCGGCACCGGGATTTTCGGCTCGATGCAGGAAGGAATGACGGGCGACCCAAGCATATTGATTGCAAAAGCGTTTCTCGATTTCTTCACCGCCACCATTTTCGCCACCACGCTCGGCGTTGCCGTTGCGGCGATTTGCGTGCCGATGCTGCTGATTCAACTCGCGCTTGCCACCTGCGCCACCTTGATTCTCCCGCTGACCACGCCAGCGATGATGGCGGACTTCACCGCCGTCGGCGGCCTGCTGCTGCTGGCGACGGGCCTGCGTATTTGCGGGATCAAAATGTTTGCCGTGGTGAATATGCTGCCCGCATTACTGCTCGCCATGCCGCTCTCTGCGCTCTGGACACACTTTTTCGCTTAAGATTGCGGCGAAATGGCGAGAGATTGCGCAGTCTGTAACGAAAACAACATTTTTCGTTGACGGCAACGGGCAGATCGGGTTTAATGCGCCCCGTTGCCCGGATAGCTCAGTCGGTAGAGCAGGGGATTGAAAATCCCCGTGTCCTTGGTTCGATTCCGAGTCCGGGCACCACTTATTTATAACCCTCGCTTCGGCGGGGGTTTTTGCTTTCTGAGTCAGCAACTCGTTGTTTGAACAGTAGTTACCACCCTTATCTTTCCTCCGACCCCGCTTCCCGGTGGTACAACTGGCGTGTTTACCGCCTTTACCTCCACACAGAAGCAGAAAAACCTGACCTTCACCAATCTATTTGAGCATTACAAATGCACATATCAATTGGACAGAGCCCGACAGAGCGGCATCACGTATCCGTGATTACACCCCATCGGCTAACTGTTTTATTAGATTGATTGGTGGTAAATCCATCCGGGACATCCTGAAAAGTGACCTGTCGGCGTTCCGTACACTGCTGGAACAGGCCCAGGCTAACCGCAGTAAAGTAGGCCGAGGAACGAAGCTGTAAAAAGCGACTTCTACTTCAGACACCGTAACCACATTGCTACTATATTGTGTGTGCGTTGGCACGCATGGCTGTCAGGGGGGCGTTTATCAGTCTAAGCAGAGGCCGGTAAAGCAATTGAGAGGAACTACAATGGATGCAGCATTACTTAACATGATGCGCTCAGGTGGAAGAAATAAAGCCTGGGCGGAAACGATGGTGAATATGGAAGCCAGGAAACTGGTAAATACAGCCAACACTCTGTCGGCTTTTCATCTCAGCGATAGTTTGACTCGAATGAAGTTTGTTCAGGAAATTCGGGACCTCATAGAAGAACAATTTACGTTAGCTCGTCGGGCTAAATCAGATGAAGAATGCATGGAATGCGTTAAAACTCTCAGAGAAGAAAACAGTAACCTGCTGGAACAAGCGCGTTTATTAAGAACGAAGGCAGCGAAGCTTTACGCTAAAGTCGAGTTTATCCGAGAGAATAACAAAATTGTTGGGTATGTGATCTCGGCTGTTAGTGTTGTCCTGGCCGGTGCTGAAATAGCCGCAGGATTTACCCTCATAGGCACTATGACCCCTCTCGGGGTTCTTGCTGGTGCGATTCTGGTTACTGACGGGGCAAACAGCATCAGTAAAGAAGTGGCTCGCTACGCAACTAACAACACTACCAGTGAAGGGCTGGTCGCGAATGCCGCGATGTCTACAGCTGAGTTTATGGGCTTTAGTCGTGAGAATGGGTTAGGTGTCTACAAATCAATTTCACTGGCCGCTAATGCGTACACCATTTTTGGCTTGTTACGGCGACCTGGTACCTGGCGATTGTTTCGTTATCTCCCTGCTGACTATTACCGAAAGGTGAGCACACTGAGCCGCCCGCAGCTTACAATGAAAATAGCGGGTTATGGCGTGAAAGCTAAGATTATTTTTGATCTGTTGTCCGTCAGCGACCCGTCCCAGAATTAGTCAGCATTTTACGATAACGCCAGGATTTGTAGCCAAGTTTTGCTGGCGTTATATACCAGATGAAAGGTAGTACAATCAATAACGTGAGTGCAAGTGTCAGGCTTGTATCCTTGGATGCAAGTAAAAGAGTTAAAGCCAGTATGATGAAGGCAATAATAGTTATCCACTTCATAGCCTTAAAACGATTGGCCAGATCATGAGTTACGCTATCAAACGAACCACCGTAATTTTCAATATTGTTTTTTAGCTTTTGAATATCTCGTTTGCTAAAACCTGATTTTAAAAGTGCCTCTTCGCTGGTCATTCTGTTATCCGTCCCATAACTCACTGAAACCTGTGACGAAGTTTAACTTAATTTGGCGGATAAATCGCTACCTGGCGATATTCATCAAATTTATATATATCAACGAGTTGAAGGTATCTTAGAGTATACGCTCGAAAACTGACATTATTGCCCACTGCGGAACTTCGCTGGTAGCAACTCTAATGACTCCTTCGGGGCCGTTTCCAACATCTCCCGCCCTGCCCGGTAGAAGCAACATGCAGATCACCACAGGAGGCATCATGCACGATGAAATCATTAATCAGGCCCGCGAAATCCTCCATCAGCTGCTCAACCATACCGACACATTGGCATCACAGCAGGACACCGCGTACTATCTGGCCCTACAGTGAAGCGCAATGCTGCTATTATCTATTCCCCTATCCACGACATCCTGACCACTGCGTCAGCAGCGCATGCAGTTTAGCCGGCTCCAGAGGTTTGCGCAGCACCAGATACCCTTCCTGCTCCGCCTCCAGCAGAACAGGCGAATTAAATTCGCCACTGACCATCGCGCCGCTCATGTCCGGCAGACGTTCAAAAAGCGCTTTCAGGATGTCGAAGCCGCTTTCGCCGGATCGCAGGCGCTGGTCGCACAGCACGGCGAACGGGGTGAAGCCATCGTCGATGATGGCGAACGCTTCTTCAGCGGAGGCCGCGCAGCGCACGTTGATTCCCCAAACGCTCATCAGGCTCTCCCAGGCTGACGTCACCAGCGGGTCGTCATCGACGACCAGGCAAGAACCGCGCAGCGGCGCATAGCGTACCGGCGCAGAGGCGTTGTTATCGGCGGGCGGGATGTCCGTCGCGATCTCTTCGCCAGCATATTGAGTGAAGCGCATCCAGAAGCGTGAGCCTTTACCTTCTATGGATTGCATCCCGTACTTCACCTTCATCAGCCTGGCACAGCGGGCAACCACGGCGAGGCCCAGCCCGTGTCCGGCGCTGTCGATCTTCCAGGCCAGTTCGGGGCGGTAATAAGGGGAGAAGATTTTACCTTTCTCGTCATCAGCGATACCGACACCCGTGTCCCACACTTCCACCAGGCACTCGTCACCGCGCGGTCGGATGGCAACCAGCACGCCGCCCTGCTGCGTGTAGCGAAGGGCGTTTTGAATCAGGTTAATCAGCGATTGTCGCACCAGCAGCGGGTCGCCCATCACGTGGATGCGGCGTTTGGGTCGACGGGTGGACAGCCTAAGTGCACGGCTGTTGGCCTCTTCGCGAAACAGCGTGATCACCGAGTCGAGCAGAGCGCCGATGTCCACTTTGGTAGGGGCAGTGAGCACTTTTCCGGATTCAATCTTGCTGAGGTCGAGCAGAGAATTGAACATCAAATGCACCGAGCGAACGCTCTGCTGCAGGTCAAGCAGCTGAGGCGTCAGGCTGTCGTCCCGATTTCGGTGGATAATCGCTTCAATCAAAAAACCCATGGCGTGTACCGGCTGACGCAGGTCGTGGCTGGCTGTCGTCAGGAACTGATTTTTATCCAGCAGCGCCTGCTCCGCTTCCTCTTTGGCCTGGCGAAACTGTTCTGCCAGGCGTGAGCTTTTTTCCTCAAGCAGCGCTTGCTGAATAAAGTACGCGTGCGACGTTAACGCATGGCGGTAAATGGCGAAGCCGTACAGCAGGTTCAGCATCAGCACAATGAATATCAGCTCGTCCAGCCGCCAGATGATGCCGATATTCAATACTCCCCAGGAGGCGAAGAAAAAGCACGTAAAAGTGCTGATGACCGGCGTCAGATGCGTCGCATTGGCGGCGACGATGGCGGCAATACTGATATTAAGGAGCAGGAAAAAGTCAAAGTTCTGCGTCTGCGGAGTAATTAAATAGAGAGATGAAATCCCCAGCCCGTGAATAAAAGCGATCTTATTTATGCGCGGAAGCCAGCTGCGCAGGACGTCCTCTTCATCATGCTCTTTCACTTCGCGCTGGTAGCGTCGGTGCAATATGCGGATTGCCACGGCACATAGCAGGTAAATAATTATCCAGATAATGGTTGGGCCAAGTTCATCGCCCAGCAAATAGATCCAAATGGCAAAAGGAATACCGACAAATGGCACCGCGCTAAAGCTGAACACCAGCCGCAAAAAAGTGTTGTTTAGCAAACGGATCTGCGCGGGAGATGAGATACCATCCTTCTGTAAGCTCTGGAAAAATCTCATTCTGATGATTCCCGCTTGCCATGCAGAAGCGTGATGGCTTCGACCCGGCTGTTAACGCCTATCTTTTTCAATATATTGCTGATGTGTTCTTTGACCGTGGGCTCAGAAATTGAAAGCTGCGCGGCGATTCGTTTATTTGGCAGGCCGCGCATAATCATATTTAAAACGTCTACTTGTCGCGGCGTTAAGTTAAATTTACTTAACTTCTCATTATTCGATTCAACGGGAAAATTGTTTCTCTCAGGAAACCAGGTCAGATTATCAAGGAGTGCACAAACGGCCCGTGAGAACATTTCAGGCGGTTCGCTTTTCAATACAAAACCGTGTCCCCCGGCGGCGTGAACTTTCTGCCAGATGTCATTATTGTCGTCCCCGCTGACCACCAGGAACCGTACCTGTGGGTAATGTTGTTTTACTTCTTTGAGTAATTTCAGTGCCGTGCCGGACGAAAGCCAAAAATCGATTACCAGCAAACGCGGCGGGCCATTATCCCTAATTTGACGGTAGCAATCTTCCTCATTCGTCACCACGCTCGCCTGCTTAAACTGGCAATGTGAAATCAGAAAATTAGCGATGCCGCTTGCTACCAATGGATGGTCATCAACGACCAACGCATAATTCTGCCCCAAAGGATCCTCCTTTTACCTTCGCATATCTGAGTGTACAGATGAATTATTATCTACCCACCCTACTTTAGGAGGGTTTTTTCGATTAGGAAAGGGAAATATATTATTCGCTGATTTGGGTAATTGAAAACATAAATACAATCAGTGAAATTAACTGATTGGATATCAAGGATAATTTATGAAAAAACCACTCATCTTTTTAAGCGTTACGTTGATGCTCGCCGGTTGTTCCACGCTAAAAACCGATCAGGCTATTCCACTCCTGCAGGCGGAGACCGCTAAAATGCTGGGGTTGGGCTCATCGGATGAAATAACCGTGACCAATGTTAATGGCGCCCAGCCGGACGCACTGGGAGGGCAAAAACTGTCTTATCGCGCTACGACGGAAAAAGGGCGTATTTTCGATTGCTCATCAATGATGATGCCGGGGATTTTAGGATCCGCCCCGACGCTCAGCGCACCAACCTGTACCCCTGTTGTCACGCATAAATAATTAACGGCAAATGAAAAGGCGTACATAAATAACGCCTTTTATATTTTCTGACGTATCTGAGTTTTCATAAAAACGATTTTCCAGACATCACGCTAATGAGTACGGAGATAGCCCGTGAATAACTCTACATCGCATGCTTTAGCGGTTAAGACGCCGCTTTCCAGACTTTACCTCGCTCTATTTTCCGCGCCGCTGTTACTACTTTCACCTGCCGATTTCGCGCGTGCAGCCGATGCCATTTTTGATGGCGAGGCACGTATAACCGAAACGCTGGGTTACACCGGAGATGTTTACGTTGGACGTAATCAACCCGGAAACCTGCTGATCGATAATGGCAAAATCACCGCCTATAACATCAACATCGGTCGGCTGTTCGACGGCCAAATTTATGAAAGCGTGGTCACGGTCCGTGGGCCAAACGCTGAGCTTAACGCAGTGAACGATCAGTACGTCCTGCGCGGCGATTTGAATCTTGGCCTCGGCACCCTGCGAGTCGAAGAAGGCGCGCTGGCCAGCGCAAAAGAAATTGTTGTCGGCACCACCCGCGGCTACGACAGCCACCTTATCGCCACTGGCGCCGGCTCTCGCGTGACCAGTAATTTTCTCAGCGTAGGTACCGATCTGGGGGCACGCTCCACGCTGGCGATTGAAGACGGCGCGGCGCTCAGCACCGCCTACGATGCGCGCATCGGCAACGGTACCGGGCCGGGTGAAACCGACACGCTAAGCCCGAAAGCCACCGTCACGGGGAGCGGCTCACAGTGGAACGTTGGCCGTACGTTGACGCTTTATGGCGACCTGGACGTGCTGAACGGCGGTGCGGTTAACGTTGGCGGCGTGCAGGTGGCGGGCGTCTCCGGGGCAGGTAAAACCGCCGAGCTGGTTATTGCGGGCAAAGACTCGCGCTTTACCAGCGGCAGCAGCGTGAGCGTGGGCGATTATGGCAATGGCGTGCTGTCGGTGATTGACGGCGGTTCATTTTCCGCTGGCAGCAATACGCTGATCGTGGGGACCTCGGGTTCCGGCTCGAACCGGGGTGCGCTCATTGTCGGCAGCCGCGGCAATATGGACACCGGAACGGGTTTAACTGAGCCAACGCTTGGCACAGCGGGCGGCGCGGGTACTCTCGATGCGAATACGGCAATCAGCCTGCGCGGCGGGCTGTTCGGCAGCTATGTCTACTTCAACCATACCGACGAAAATTACGTCTTCAGCAACAAGATGAGCGGCGAAGGTGAGGTGATCAATACTTCCGGGCAGACAACGCTGAATGGCGATCTTTCAGCCCTTCAGGCGAACGTGACCGCGCGCGGTGGCAAAGTCATTATCGCCAGCAACATCAACACCCAGCCAGAAGACGATATTTTTGATATTCAGACCCTTAGCGCCGAGAACGGCGGGACGCTGATCCTCAACGCGACGGCGGGATCCGACGTTAGCGACGGGCTGGGCTACAGCAGCGCCGCGTCAATCAAGGCCGGCGGAACGCTGGGAGGGAACGGCACGCTGGGCCAGACCGAGATCCTTTCCGGCGGGCATATCTCGCCCGGGGATGGCGATATCGGCACGCTGACGCTGAAACGTTATCTGAATTTTGTGGGTGACTCTTTCTATGATGTCGATATCGCCGGTAATGGCCGCAGCGACCAGCTGCTGGTCGCAGGCAAAACGACCATCAGTGACCGGGCTCAGGTACAGGTCACTGCGCTGGATCCGCAAACCAGCTACAAAACGGGCCAAAGCTACCGCATTTTAACCTCCGACGGGGGAATTGACGGTCAGTTCGCGGGGGCGGTGTCTAAATCCGCCTTCCTGGACGTGGCGCTCAACCAGAGCACCAACGCCGTCGATCTGACTATCGCGCAGAAAGAGACCGGCGGCGAGAATCCGGGAGGCGAAAACCCGGGAGGTGAAAATCCAGGAGGAGGAAACCCAGGAGGAGGAAACCCTGGCGGTGAGAACCCGGGGGGAGAAAACCCTGGCGGTGAGAATCCGGGCAGCGGCAAGCCGGGGATTTTCCAGACCGTCGCCAAAAGCAGCAACCAGTGGAATACCGCTGGCGCGCTCTCCACCCTGACGCAAAGCGGCCCGTCGCTGGCGCTGTATAACTCGCTGCTGGTACTCAGCGCGCCGGAAGCGCGCGAGGCGTTCAACCAGCTGTCCGGTGAAGTTTATCCGTCAATGCAGTCCAACCTGATCGCCGGCAGCACGCAGGTGTTTAACGTCTTAAACCAGCGTATGCAGCGCGCGTTTGATAACGACAGCCTGCCGATACCACCGTTAGCGATGTCGCTGGTGCAGCAGCCGGAGCCGCAAAACAATGGCGTCTGGGGCCAGACCTTCAGCTCCTGGAGCCGAAACGACGGCGACGGTAACGTGGGCAAGCTGGACGGCAACACCACCGGCTTCCTGCTGGGGGCAGATCGCAAGCTGGCGGATCATAACGTGCGTGTCGGCGGCTACTTCGGCTACAGCCGCGGTGATTACGACGTCGACAGCCGTCGTTCCTCAACGGATACCGATAACTACCACCTTGGCCTGTATGCGGCGGGTCAACAGGATGCGTTCTCCCTTCGCGGCGCGCTGGGTTACACCTGGCACAAGATCGAAGGCGAGCGCAGCGTTGATTTCAGCGGCTTCTCGGATCGGCTGAAGTCGGATTACGACGCCAACTCGCTGCTGGCGTTCACCGAAGCGGGTTACCGCTTCGGCCAGCCTGATATGAATATCGAGCCGTTCGTAAATTTATCGTACATTCGACTGCATACCGACAGCTTCAGGGAAGACGGCGGTGCCGCCGCGCTGAGCGTAAGTAACGAAACGATGAACACCTTCTACTCCACCCTCGGGGTGCGCGGTGTGACCGAGCTGCCGAAGAACGTGAACCTCTACGGTTCGTTGGGCTGGCAGCACGCCTATGGCGATAAGAATACCTCTTCGCGCATGGCGTTTGCGGGCAGCGACGCGTTCATTACTCAGGGGCAGGCCGTGGATGAGGACGTGATGGTGGGTGATATCGGCGTGAGCGTACAGCTGTCGCGTGCTGCGACGCTGGATGTGGGTTATCAGGGGCAATATGGTGCGGATACCCGCGTCAACTCGGTTAACGCTAATCTGCGCTGGTCGTTCTGAATTATTTCCAGTAAAAGAACCCGCCCTTGTGGCGGGTTTTTGCTTTTAGGCTCTCAGGAATTCAGGGATCGTTCCCAACCGCATCCAGCAGTTTGTTTTTAAAGATAAACAAACACGCCTCGTTGAAGTTCTCCGCCCCCAGGCGTTCCGACAGCGCTGTCCGTTTGCGATAGAGGCTCTTCACCGACGTGTTCAGTTCATCGGCAATCGCTTCCATCGACATCCCTGCCCTCAACAACCGCAGCATGATCGCTTCGTGCGTGCCAAGCCGTAAGTTAAGCAGCCATTTAGTGGTCAGACGCCTGCCCTTCATATTGAGCACCAGGTTAAATAACGATGCCATATCCGGCGCCGTAAGCGACGTGTTCATAAACAACTTCATACTGAGTAGATTCTCCTCGCGATGTCGCATATCCAGCATAACGCAGCAGATCGTTTTTTTTGTTCTGGCCGGATGGCGTATCAGGTAATCATATAAACGGAGCGGAGAACGGCTATCAATCAACACAGAATATTCATCTGCACCGTTATCAAATATGTTTCTGTCAATCGAGTCGAGCAGGATAATATCCGGGAAAAATAGCCTCATCCCCCTGACAAGATAGCGATCCTGGGTCACTAACACTATTGAAGTTGCCACTAACCATCCCTTTTAGATTAAAGCAAGAACGCACCTTCAGAAAGAAGGCCGCCTTCGTTTTATAGCGCTGTAATATTAACGACAATATGTATTCTGGCGTTGAACATCCCTCAATACAGACATTGATGAGTAAGACTTCCTGTAGACTTTCATTCAATGGCTGGCGTTAATTATAAATAAAAAACAATCGCAGAAAAGTCACTTCACTGAACATTAAGACTTTTTGTCATGAAACTTCCCAAACATGCACCAGAAAGTACTTTAATTGCTACAATAAAACCTCGCCAGGAATATAAACTAACTCAAAAAGACATAAATAAAACACATAAATATCAAATAGTTACAAATACACACCCAATTCAAAATAATCACAAAAGACATCTCATTCCAGAATTATCCCAAAACTACCCCTCTGCTTTTCCCCATATTTATCCGGCAACATATCAGGTGTACATTACCTTCCACCCAGTTCCCAAAGAGGAGGTTCCATAATTACCTTAAAGTAAGTACCCCATAACGTTACTGCATTCAGATTTAATGTTCTCATTTATGGCCTTTAACGCAGAGTTAAAAGGCGGCCGTGTTATGCAATGGATTCATGATAAACAAATGGCAAATAGATATGGAAAGATCGCTTCGCTTCAATACGTTATTCTTTTATCGCGCCCCAGGATTATTGTTTCTGCTATTTCTGTTTCCTGTTCTCGTTCAGGCAACGGAATCCGTTTATGAGCAACAGATTCAACAGGCACGTAACGGTAATTACACGCCGTTTCTCAATTATCTTCAGCGGTATCAGCAACAGCATGCTCTGACGCCCGAGCAAGTGGCGGACTGGTTACAGGTGGCTGCGTGGGCAGGTCGTAATGACGAGGTGATTCAGCTCTGGCAGCGCTATGGCATTTATATGCCGCTGCCCGCTCGCGGCGTTGCGGCTGTCGCGCAGGCCAGAAGAGATCAAAAAGCGTGGCAGCCTGCCTTATCACTGTGGAAAGAGGCGCTTAGCCTTGCGCCACATAATGACGATTATCGTATCGGCTATATCAAAACTCTGGCCGATGCCCGCATGGATACGCTCGCTCTTCAGGAAGCCCGCCAGCTGGTGATGGAGGATCCCTCTCCGGCGCATCTTCAGACGCTCTCGTACGTCTGGTTACGCCAGGGAAAAAGCTGGGATCGGCTTTTAGCGGACACGCGCGCGCTGACCCTCGCGCCGGAGAATAACGCGCTCCTTAGCGAGTTGATTGACGCGCTAACGGATAACCGGGTGAGTACTCCCGCGCTGATGCTGTCACAAAGGGTAACGCTGACCCCCGCGCAGCGCCGCCGTCTGGAGCTTAATGCCGCCGCAGAATGGGTTCGCCTTGCCGACGTGCCTGGCAGAACGGAAAAGGAGCGCCTGCAGCTGGCGCAAACGGCACTGAATCGTTACGACGCCCTGCTCTCACGCTGGCAACACGAACCGCAGGCAGCGGAAGACATCATCCTCGCCCGTATCGACAGGCTGGGTGCGCTGTACGCGCATGGCGATTACCCGCAGGTCATCCGTGAATATCAGGCGCTGACGGAGGCGCAGCATTCGGTGCCGGGCTGGGCCATCGGCTGGGCGATCTCCGCGTATCTGCAGGAGAAAAACGCCACTGCCGCCTTCTCGCTGCTGCAACGCTATCCGCAATACGCCGCCGATCCGCAGGACGAGGAGCATGCGCTTTTCTACGCCTGGCTGGACACGGGGCAGTATCAGGCCGCTCGCCAGTACGTAGAGCGCCAGACCCGCAGCGTTCCGTGGATCCGCTACGATTTCGGCTCGCCCACTCCGCAGCCCAACGATCGGTGGCTTACCGGGCAGTCGCTCAAATTTAACTATTTGCTCTCAACCAACGCCCTGCCGGATGCGGATAAGCTGGCGCACCGTCTGGCCACAATGGCGCCGGGCAATCAGGGGCTGCAGATTGACTATGCCACCCTGCTTCAGGCGCGGGGCCAGCCGCGCGCGGCCGAGCAAACGTTAAAAAGGGCGGAGGCGCTGGAGCCATCTAATCTGGAGCTGGAACAGCAGCAGGCTTACGTCGCCATGGATTTGCAGGAGTGGCGCCAGATGGATTTACTGGCCGACGACGTGCTTGCCCGCGCACCCGTTGCTCGCAGCGCCAGGCGTCTGGACAGGCTCAGAACGGTGCATCACATGTCCGAGCTGCGCCTTAACGCGAGCAAGGGCTTGCACTCCGATAACCCCATCAGCGGGACGCACGACCTGAACGGGGATGCCACGCTCTATGGTCCACCGGTAGCGGATAGCTGGCGGCTGTTTGCGGGTACCCGCTATGCGCAAGGTAATTTCGATGAAGGCAAAGGCACCAGCCGTCACCTCCTGGGCGGCGTCGAGTGGCGTCCTCGCGACCTTCAGCTCGAAGCCGAGGTATCCAGCAACCGCTATCACGGTGAAAACAAGCCAGGTGCTCGCCTCTCAGCCACGTACTTTTTCAATGATAACTGGCAGGTCAGCGGCAGCCTTGAACGCTTATCCCGCACCGCGCCGCTACGGGCATTACGCAACGGGATTAGCGCCAACCGGGGTGAAGGCGGGATCCGCTGGTATCAAAACGAGCGCCGTGAGTACCAGTTCAGCGCCGCCGTCAGCCGCTTATCAGACCATAATCGCCGACAGGAATACACCCTTACGGGTAAGGAGCGTCTCTGGCAGACCCCGACCCTGACGCTGGATCTTGAACCGGGGATCGCCGCCAGTAAAAACAGCCTGCGGGACACGCTCTATTACAACCCGGCGCGGGATCTGTCCGTGACGGCCGCCCTGTCCGTGGACCATGAGATGTACCGCCATTACGACACCCTCTGGAGCCAGCAGTTGGTGGCGGGAGGCGGCAGCTACTGGCAGAAAAACCAGTCCGTTGGCGCCATCGCCCTGCTGGGCTACGGGCAACGCGTCCAGTGGAATAACGTCATTGATACCGGCGTGATGCTGAACTGGGATAAACGCCCTTACGACGGCAAACGCGAGAGCAACCTCTCCGTCACGCTTGACGCGACTTTACGCTTCTAAGGATGAATATGCTGAACACACGTTTTTCCGTGAGCCTGATCCTCATCGGCTGGCTCTGCCTCAGCGCGAGCGTCTGGGCGCAGGCGATCACGTTCGTTGCGCCCAGCGAGCGGCCGCAGCCGGAGGCGAGCAAACCCTGGCCGCAGAACCAGTTTCTGGTGCTGGCCTACCACGACGTCGAAGACGATGCCGCCGATCAGCGCTACCTCTCCGTGCGCACCAGCGCGCTAAACGAGCAGATTAGCTGGCTTCTGCACAACGGCTATCACGCCATCAGCGTGCAGGACATTCTGGACGCGCATGACGGCAAAAAATCGCTGCCGCCGAAAGCCGTTCTGCTCAGCTTTGACGACGGCTACAGCAGCTTCTACACCCGCGTCTGGCCGCTGCTTAAGGCCTGGAACGTGCCTGCGCTCTGGGCGCCGGTGGGCAGCTGGGTGGATACGCCAGCAAACCAGAAGGTGAACTTTGGCGGCCTGATGACGCCCCGGGATCGCTTCGCGACCTGGGACATGGTGCGCGAGCTCAGCCGGTCTCCGCTGGTTGAGATCGGATCGCATACCTGGGCCTCGCATTACGGCATCGTCGCCAACCCGCAGGGCAGCCGGGAACCGGCCATCGCCAACCGCTTTTATGATAAAGCGACGGGGCGCTATGAAACTGACCAGCAGTTCAGCCAGCGGATCGGCGATGACGTCCGCAAGGTGACGGAGAAAATCGCGCAGGTGACGGGCAAAGCGCCGCGCGCCTGGGTTTGGCCTTACGGTGCCGCCAGCGGTACGTCGCTCGCCATCGCCAGGCAGCAGGGCTACCGGCTGGCCTTTACCCTGGAGGACGGGCTGGGTGACGTGCGCAATCTCGGTAGCATTCCCCGTTTGCTGATCGCCGGCAACCCCTCGCTCAAAGCGTTTGCCAGTTCGGTCAGCCGGGTTCAGGAGCACGATCCCGTGCGCGTGATGCACGTCGATCTCGACTACGTTTACGATCCCGATCCGGCTCAGCAGACCCAAAACATCAACAGGCTGATCCAGCGGGTCTACGACATGAAAATCAGCCACGTCTTCCTGCAGGCGTTTGCCGACCCGCAGGGCGACGGCAGGATCAGGGCGCTCTATTTCCCCAACCGCCGGCTTCCGGTCCGGGCCGATCTCTTTAACTTCGTATCCTGGCAGCTGCAAACCCGCGCGGGGGTGAAGGTCTACGCGTGGATGCCGGTGCTCTCGTTCGATCTCGATCCTGCCCTGCCGCGCGTGCAGCGCCGGGACGATCGAACCGGCCAGCTGCGCGAGGCCAATGAGCCCTACATCAGGCTTTCACCGTGGGACCCGCAGGTTCGCCTGCAGGTGACGGAAATCTATGAAGATCTGGCCCGCCATGCCAGCTTCAACGGGATCCTGTTCCATGACGATGCGGTACTGACGGACGTTGACGCTGCCGGGCAGGACACGACGCGCCAGAAAAGCCGGAGGCTTATCGGATTTACCCGCGCTCTGAGCCAGGCGGTGAAGCACATCCGCGGCCCGCAGATAAAAACCGCGCGCAATATGTTCGTCCTTCCCATTCTGCAGCCCGAAAGCGAAGCGTGGTTTGCGCAGAATCTCGATGATTTTCTGGCGGCCTATGACTGGACGGTGCCCATGGCAATGCCGCTGATGGAGTCCGTTCCGGCGAACGAGAGCAATGCCTGGCTGACGCGTTTGATCAAGGCCGTCGCCGCGCGGCCCGGCGCGCTGGATAAAACCATTTTCGAGCTGCAGGCCAGAGACTGGGAGCAGAAGCCTCAGCGCGCCGTCTCCGACAGTCAGCTTGCGGCGTGGATGCGCGCCCTCCAGCTGAACGGCATCAAAAACTACGGCTACTACCCTGACGATTTCATCAATAACCAGCCTGATATCTCGCGCATCAGGCCCGTCTTTTCTTCCTACTGGTACCCTGACAATGACTGATCGCATAATCGCCTTTTCAATTTTGTGTCTGGTATTCGGGCTGCCGTTAGGGGTGGCCGCCCTCTTTACCGGCGAGCTGATTCTGGATTTTGTCTTCTTCTGGCCGCTGTTTATGTCCGTGCTCTGGGTCACCGGCGGCCTCTATTTCTGGTTTCAGCTTGAACGCCGATGGTCGTGGGATAAAGACACGCCCGCCCCGACGCTCGCCGGCGAGCCGCTCATCTCAATTCTGATCCCCTGCTTCAATGAGGAAAGAAACGCCAGAGAGACCATCAGCGCCGCGCTGGCTCAGCGATACGAGAATATTGAAGTGATCGCCATCAACGACGGCTCGTCTGATAACACCGCGCAGGTGCTGCAGCAGCTGGCGCTGGAGCAGCCGCGCCTGCGGGTGATTAACCTCGCGGAGAACCAGGGAAAAGCCGTGGCGCTCAAAGCCGGGGCGGCGGCGGCCCGGGGCGATCTGCTGGTCTGCATTGACGGCGACGCCCTGCTCGACCGCGACACCGCGGCCTATCTGGTCGCGCCGCTGATTCAGTATCCCCACGTCGGGGCGGTTACCGGGAACCCGCGCATTCGCACGCGCTCCACGCTGATTGGCCGCATTCAGGTTGGCGAGTTTTCGTCCATCATTGGGCTCATCAAGCGGACGCAGCGGATCTATGGCCGGGTCTTTACCGTCTCCGGCGTCATCGCCGCCTTTCGCCGACAGGCGCTGGCGGACGTCGGGTACTGGAGCCCGGACATGATCACCGAAGACATCGACATCAGCTGGAAGCTCCAGCTGCGCCACTGGGATATCTTTTTCGAGCCGCGGGCGCTGTGCTGGATCCTGATGCCGGAGACGCTGAAGGGCCTGTGGAAGCAGCGTCTGCGCTGGGCACAGGGCGGCGCGGAGGTATTTCTGGTGAACCTACGCAAGATGGTGCGCTGGGAGCATCACCGCATGTGGCCCCTGTTTCTGGAGTACGCGCTGTCAACGCTGTGGGCCTTCGCGTATGCGATAACGGTGCTGCTGTACATCATCAGCCACGTCGCGCCCATTCCCGCCAGGCTGACCGTTGAAACCCTGTTTCCCCCGGCGTTTACCGGGCTGCTGCTGGGCGTGATGTGCCTGCTGCAGTTCCTGGTCAGCTTGTACATCGAGCGGCGCTATGAGCGCAAGGTGGCCAGCTCGCTTTTCTGGGTGATTTGGTTCCCGATGGTCTACTGGATGATTGGTCTGTTCACCACCCTCGTCGCATTTCCAAAAGTCATGCTTAAACGTCAGCGCGCCCGCGCGCGCTGGATCAGTCCGGACAGGGGAAAAGGAAGCCTTCAATGAACGAAAATACCTTAATTTTGACTGAACATCGGTTGCTGCCACGACTTTTTGATGCCGCGTTAACCGTGGTGGCGTGGGGCGGGTTTCTGTTCTTCCTGTATGCCAGGCTGTGGATGCAGTTAACCGAGGAGAGCGACCACCGGTGGAGCGTGATTATTGCCTCCTTTAATACGGTGTTGATCTATTTGCTGTTCGCCGCGCTCAACGGCTGGCTGCTGATTTTGTGGTATCAGTACAACCGCCGCCGCGCGAACGTAAGACGACGTCAGCCGGGCTTGTTGCATCATGACGAACTTGCCCGCAGCTTTAACGTCTCACCGCAGCTCATCTCGGAGATGAGCCAGCACAACCTGCTGACGGTTTATCATGACCAGATTGGACGCATCATCGAATTGAAAACCAGCGCGCAGCAGGACGAGGAAGCGCAGTAACAAAAAGCCCCCACAGAGAATACCCTGCGGGGGCTTTTTTAGCGCAGATGCTCGTTACTTATCCTTGAGTACAATCAGCGGCTCGATATCGCTCTCTTTTTTCACCACCAGCGAGTCATCGCCGCGCAGGCAGGTCCCGCCGTAGTTTCCGCCCACGGTAAAGGTACAGACCTGAATGTACTTGCCGTCCACGTTTGGCAGGCACCACAGCTGCTGGTAGATATTTTTGCGGTCAACAAACTTGCCGCTGGATTTATCCAGCAGCTCGTCCTGGGCGCTGATGAGATCGATATTGCTGCCGCAGCGTCCGGCAATCGGCTTGACGGCGTATCCGGTCTGCTTCAGCAGGTCGTTCACCTCAAAATCGGTGTCGAGCAGGTAACGGTGGTTCGGGAACAGCTGCCACAGTACCGGAAGAATCGCCTTGTTGCCGGGAATAACGGTCCACAGCGGTTCAAAGACCAGCACTTCCGGGCGCAGCAGAACATCAATCAGGCGCACTTCGCCCTCAGGATGCCCGGTGCGGATCGGCACGGCGGCGTATTCGGTTTCGCTCACCTCGCGGATCTGCTCTATCGCCGTCTCCCACGCCCAGGTTTTCCACACGCAGTTGACGTGGCGACCTTCGTCGTCAATAAGCTGCCCGGCAGCATCCCAGCTCAGGGCGCCAAGCCCGTGCAGAATTTTGGTTTCAAACCCGGCCTGCATCAGCGAGCGCTGGATAAAGAGCGCGTGATAGTCCTCTTCGACATCGTTGTCCTGCATGATGTGAACGAACGGCCGCGCGTGGCTGTGCTTCCATGCGCCGGTCAGCTCTTCCAGCAGCCCTTCCGCCGGGTTGTGCCCGCTGCCGCGATAGCCGTTTTTGACCCACTCTTCGAGGATCAACCCGCCTTCTGTGTGACAAGACGCGGAGTCGGCATTGTACTCGTAGACCTTAATCCCGCGCTCATCCATGCAGAAATCCATACGACCGGTGATCATATGGTGGCGGCGCCACTGCCAGGAAAGGCGCAGGCGCGGCCAGAGGATTTTCGGGATGTCGAACAGCGCCAGCAGATTGTCGTCTTTCAGCACCTTGTCCGTCGCGTGCAGGTACATCAGGTGCAGTTCGTTGGTGGCCTTGATCAGCTCCTGCTCGGCGCTTTCGGTGATGGTGAAGTACTGGCAGGGATCTTTGTTGATCACATGGCCGTTGGCGCGGATATATGCCTGCTGCAGCGCGTCATTTTTGTTCAGCCATTTTCCGTCGAACTGACGTTTGTTTTTCAGCCGCGCGCCGCGGATTTTCAGCAGTTCACCGTCCGGTTCAGGCTGGGTAATGCTGTGCTCCGTGTCGTCCGTCTGGATCATCCAGCCGAGAATTTCGGTATCGCTGAAGGTGTCATGAAGGGTATAGCAGCCGTTCTCCACGGTCATGCGCAGCTCGCGCGTCCACTGCTGTCCGAGCGGCAGCGGCGAGTGAATCACGTTCTGCTCCGCAATACGCACCTTATCGCCCAGAAGCTGGGTGATCACCGCCACGTGGCCGGTCTCGTGAAACTCGCCGCCTTTTTGCCAGATCAGCAGTGCCCCGGCGCGCGGTGCGCGCTTCGAGCCGTTGGCAAAAGCCTGAAGGGGCAGAATGTTATCGTTCACCACCTGGCGTAAAAAGCGCAGGGAGAAGATTTCCCACGCCATGCCGACGTCGGTAAACACGAAGCCATAGTTGAGGAACAGGAAACGGCGGGCAAACTCAACGCACTGCCACTTGTGGCCCATGTATTCATTGCCGATATAGCTGCGGAAATCCGCGTCTTCCGGGTATTTTCGCGGATCCAGACTGCCGTAATTCGATGAGTAAATCGCCACGCCACCCGGCGCATAACCTAACAATGTCCCGAATGGCGCATCACTGCTTAACTTTCCTTTACGCATGTATCCAACCTAAAACAGGCAGGCGGCAATTTTTTATGGGTTGTCGTCGTCTGCACGTTGTAATTAACCTGACAGAGGAGCGTTTATCATACACCTGCGCGACGCGTGAATAACATTTAAAACAACCAGCATGCCGCGAAATGCCCTGGCGCAATCTCCTGCATCGCAGGCTCCTGCGTCTGGCAAACCGGCATGGCGTGCGGGCAGCGGCTGCAGAACTTACAGCCTGGCAGCGCGGACGTGGGGCCTGGAATGTCGCCGCGCAGGGTGGCGTCTTCGAGATTGCGGATGCGCGGATCGGGCTGGGGAACCGCCACCAGCAGCGCGCGGGTGTAAGGGTGTGCCGGGCGCTGATACAGTTCATTCGCCGGGGCCACCTCTACCAGTTTGCCGAGATACATCACCCCAATGCGGCTGGAGATATGGCGCACCATGGAGAGATCGTGGGCGATAAACAGATAGGTTAGCCCCAACTCCTGCTGCAGGTCCTGCAAAATATTCACCACCTGCGCCTGCACCGATACGTCCAGCGCCGAGAGCGGCTCATCACACAGCACAAATTCAGGATGCACGGACAACGCGCGGGCAATACTGATGCGCTGACGCTGCCCGCCGCTGAACTCATGCGGGAACCGTTCAAGGTGTTCGTGCTTCAGCCCCACTTTGTAGAGCAGCGTTTCCGTACGTTCTCGCTGTTCTTCGCGGCTGTAGCCGTGGATCTGCATCGGTTCGGCCACCAGCTGTCGCACCGTCATACCGGGGTTGAGCGAGGAGTAAGGATCCTGAAAAATTGCCTGCATCCGCTTACGCAGCGGCTTGAGCTCTCTTTCGCGGGCGTGGGCGATTGCCTGTCCGGCAAAGTGGATCTCGCCAGAGGTAATATCGAAAAGGCGCAGTATGGCGCGCCCGAGGGTGGATTTTCCGCAGCCGGACTCACCCACCAGGCCAAACGTCTCGCCGGGCTGGATATCAAAGCTCACGCCATCAACCGCCTTCACGGCCACGCCTTTACGCAGCAAACCGCCGTTGAGCGGATAGTGCTTGCGCAGATCGCGCACGCTCACTAATGGCGCCTGTTGTTCACTCATGCCTGAATCTCCTCGGCCCATAGCCAGCAGGCGGCGCGATGGCCCTCTCCGGCGGTGTAAAATGCGGGTTGCCGTTCACACTGGGGCATGCGCTTCGGGCAGCGTTCCGCAAATGGACAGCCCGGCGGCGGGTTAAGCAGGCCAGGCGGCGAACCTTCAATGGGCGATAAACGTTGATTCACCTCATCCGGGCGCGGCAGCGAGGCCAGCAGACCCTGGGTGTAAGGATGCGCAGGGCGATAAAAAATGTCCTCCACGCTCCCCTCCTCCATCACCAGGCCGCCGTACATCACCACCACGCGGCTGCAGACCTGCGCCACCACGCCGAGATCGTGGGTGATCAGCAAAATCGCGGTCCGGGTCTGCTGTTGCAGACTTTTCAGCAGGCGCAGGATCTGCGCCTGAATGGTCACGTCCAGCGCGGTGGTCGGCTCATCGGCAATAAGAAGCTTCGGATTACAGGAGAGCGCAATAGCGATCATCACCCGCTGGCGCATCCCGCCGCTGAACTCGTGGGGATACTGGTCGTATCGGCGTTCCGCTTCAGCAATGCCCACCTGATCCAGCATGGCTATTGCTGCCGCTTTGGCCGCTTTTTTCGACAGTTTTTTATTTCGCACCAGGATCTCAGACATCTGCTTGCCGATAGTGAGCACCGGGTTCAGGGCGGTCATCGGATCCTGAAAAATCATCGCGATCTCGTTGCCGCGAATGGCACGCATCTGCGCGGGCGTTTTCTGCGCCAGGTCCTCATTCTGGAAGCGAATGCTGCCGCCGGTTATCCGTCCGTTGCTCCCCAGAAGCTGGATAATCGACTTACAGGTGACGCTTTTCCCGCAGCCCGACTCGCCGACGATACCGACGAGTTCCCCCGGCTGAACCTGAAAGCTCACGCCACGCACCGCGTGAACCTCGCCCTCGCGGGTGCGGAACGTGGTTTGCAGGTTCTCAAGCGCTAATAAGTTACTCATCGCGATTTGCTCCCGGCTCAAAGGCGGTACGGAACACATCGCCCAGCACGTTAAAGCTGAACACCGTCAGCAGGATCAGAATGCCGGGGAACATCGCCAGCCACGACGCTTCGCCAATATAAGACTGGGCGTTGTTAAGCATGCTTCCCCATGATGCCGCCGGTGCCTGCACGCCCAGCCCTAAGAAGCTGAGCGTTGACTCCATCAGAATGGCCGAGGCGATATTCAGCGTGGCCGCCACGATAATGGTCGGCAGCACGCCGGGAATGATGTGGCGCACGATAATACGCAGCGGATGCGCTCCCGACGCGCGGGCATAAAGCACGTACTCGCGCTCTTTCACCGATAGGGTTTCAGCACGCACCAGACGCGACATGTTCATCCACGTCAGCAGGCTGATAATCAGAATGATGTTATCCACGCCCGGCTTGAGGTAAGCATTCACCACCAGCAGCAGGAAGAAGGCCGGAATGGCCATCAGGATATCCACGGCGCGCATCATCAGGTTATCCAGCCAGCCGCCAAAATAGCCGCTCACCGTTCCTACCACCGTGCCGATAAGCGTGGAAAAGAGCATGGCAAGAAAACCGACCATCAGGGAGATCTGGCCGCCGTACAGCGCGCGGGTAAAGTAGTCGCGCCCGTATTCGTCGGTGCCGAACCAGTGCGCGGCATCCGGCGGCAACGTGCGCGCGCCGAGCGCCATCCGATCTGGATCGTACGGACTTAACCCCGCACAGAGCGCGGCGACAACGAAAATAAAAAGCACAAACAGGGAGAACTGCGCCGGACGGTTGCGGCGCAGCTGGTGACGAACCTGCTGCCAGCGTCTGCTCATCCGGTTACCTCAGCGTACGAATGCGGGGATCGGCGAAGCGATAAAGCACGTCGGCGATCAGGTTACCGACGATCAGCATTATCGACGAGAGCATGATGATCGCCATAATCAGCGGGTAGTCCAGCGAGGCGATCGACTGGATCCCGAGCAGCCCCATCCCCGGCCAGGAGAAGACGCTTTCCGTCACATAGGCCCCCACAATCAGCTCACCGAACGACAATCCGAACAGGGTGATCACCGGCAGCAGCACGTTTTTCAGCACGTGGCGGAACAGAATACTGGAACGCGTGGCGCCGTAGGCCAGCTGGGTCTGCACGTAGTCGGCCGAGAGCTGCGAGATGGTGTTGGAGCGGATGTAGCGTACGTAGCTGGAAAGATTATAAAACGTGAGAGCAATACACGGCAGCACGCCGTGGCGCAGCAGATCCAGCGCATTATCTTCCATGCCGATGGTGCGCATCCCCATGCTGGGGAACCAGTTAAGCTGCACGGCAAAAACGGTGATGAGCAAAATGCCGAACCAGAAAATCGGTACCGAGATGCCGATATAGGCAAACAGGTTCAACAGGTGATCCAGCCAGCGGTGCTTAAATGCCCCCGCCAGCAGCCCCAGCGGGATCGCCAGCACGATAGCCATCAGCAGCGACGCCCCCATCAGCCCCAGCGTGGCCGGAATGCGTTCGCCGATCATCTCCAGCACCGGGCGGTGGTAAATCAACGAATAGCCGAGATCGCCCTGCAGGACGCTTTTCAGCCACAAGACGTACTGCGTGACCAGCGGCTTATCCAGCCCCAGGCTCTGGCGAATTCGCTCAATATCTTCCGGCGCCATACGCGGCGTGATGTACGCGGCCACGGGGTCGCCGGGCGCGAGCTTGACCAGCAAAAACGCCACCAGCGAAATAAAGAAAAGCATCGGCAGCAGCTGCAGCAGCCGACGCGTGAGGAGTGTGTTCACGACGTGCCCTTAAAAGGCCCCGATCTTACGACCGGGGCAACAGCCTATTTTTGATAAATTTTTGACAGATCCTGGAACAGATAAACCGGCTTCGGCTCCGCTTCCTTCGTGCCGCCGAAGCGTTTATCCACGGCGACGGTCGCATTGGTGTAGGCGATCGGGTAGTAGGTCATCTCGTTCGCCACGGTCTGCTGAATTTGCTTGTAGATATCGGCACGTTTCGCGGCGTCGGTTTCCACGGCACCTTTATCCCACAGGGCATCAAACTGCGGATTTTTGTAGTGCGCGTAGTTATAGGCTTCGTTGCTCATGAATAGCGATTTGTAACCGTCCGGCTCTGCTCCCATAATGTAGCCGCCCAGGTTCAGTTCCCACGCGGTGTTGTTCATATCAAGACTGCGCTGAGACATGGCATTGGAGTCCAGCGGCATCAGCTCCACGTTCACCCCAATGCCCTTCAGCGCCTGCTGAATGTAGAGCGCCATGCTCTCCTGGGTTTTGTTGGTGTTCACATACGCCAGGCGTAGCTTGAGATTATCCGGCGCGCCGGACGTCTTCAGCAGGTCTTTGGCTTTTTGCAGATCGAATTTGTACTGTTCAATGTCATCCGTCTTGTAAAGCGTATCTGGCGTCAGGAACGAGGTTGCCGGTTTAGCGTAGTCCAGCGAGGTAAACGCGGTCTGGGTTAGCTCGTCTTTGTTGATGGCGTACGCGATGGCCTGACGCAGCGCTTTGCTCTTCATCACCGCCACGTTCTGGTTGAACGTCATATAGGCCAGACGGCCTTCCGGATAGACCACGAAGTCAAATTTCCCGGTATTTTTCAGGCGGTTCACATCCTGCGGGTCAACCATCTTGAGGTTGATTTCACCGTTTTGCAGCGCCAGGTTGGCGGCGTTGCTGTCTTTGGCGAAACGGTAGGTGACGGAATCGAGCTTCGGTTTGCCGTTCCAGTAATCGTCGAAGCGCGTAAGGGCGTAATACTGACCGGCGCGATACTCTTTAAATTTGAACGGCCCGGAACCGACCGGCGCATCGTTTTTGGTGCTCTTTTCCAGGTCGCCTTCACCGGCGAACACGTGCTGCGGGATCGGGTAGATCTGCACCAGGGTGCCGGTAAAGGCCGCGCTGACCTGCGGTAAGGTGAACTTAACGGTGCGCTCATCAACCTTGCTCACTTCAACAGGCTTGCCGCCGTAGGTAAACATGCTGCGGAAGAAGCTGTGCTGTTTGGCATCCAGCAGCTTATTGAAGGTGAAAACCACGTCGTCCGCCGTCAGCGGCTGGCCGTCCTGCCATTTTAGGTTGGGTTTTAGCGTCAGGGTATAGCTCAGGTTGTCGGCAGAAGGCGTCAGGCTTTCCGCCAGGCCCCACTCAATGTTGCCGTTATTAAAGCTGTACAGCGGGGCATAAAGCGCCTGCATGATGGTTAACGTTGTGCGGTCGCTGGCGTAGAGCGGATTAACGGCTAACGGGTCGCCGGAGGTAATCCCGATAATGAGCGAACCGCCCTCTTTTGGCGCGTCGCTTTTTGCCGCCGCGGCCGAATTTGTCTCTTTATTTTTCGCATCATCACAGCCCGCCAGGCCTAACGCGAGCGAAACGACCACTGCCGATAACAGAAGCTTGCGCATCTCACTAACTCCTTGCCTTATAAAGTGTTTATTACTGCATCTTTTATTTATGTTGAAGCATCATATTCAGCTTTAGCGGTTTACGCATTAATTATGAAAATGCGATTTTCGATTAAGCTTATGCCGGATTTGATATATATAAGCAGCAGAAGGAATAGCGGTTAATTGCTTGCGCTCACAACGTTAAACGCTTCACAAATCTCCTGCTACACTGCCTCAACACATCACTAAAAAGGCAGGCCAACATGTCAGACAACACGTATCAGCCACCAAAAGTATGGGAATGGAAAAAGAACGGCGGCGGCGCGTTCGCCAACATCAACCGTCCAATTTCCGGCGCAACGCATGAGAAGGATTTGCCCGTAGGCTCTCACCCGCTGCAGCTCTACTCGCTGGGCACACCGAACGGCCAGAAGGTGACGATCATGCTCGAAGAGCTGCTGGCGCTGGGCGTGACGGGCGCGGAATACGATGCGTGGTTGATCCGCATCGGCGAGGGCGACCAGTTCTCCAGCGGGTTTGTAGACGTGAACCCGAACTCGAAAATACCGGCGCTGCGTGACCACTCCACGAACCCGCCAACGCGCGTATTTGAATCCGGCAATATCCTGCTCTATCTGGCGGAGAAATTCGGCCACTTCCTGCCGAAAGATCCGGCGGGACGCACCGAGACGCTGAACTGGCTGTTTTGGCTCCAGGGCGCGGCACCGTTCCTCGGCGGCGGCTTTGGCCACTTCTACAACTATGCGCCGGTAAAAATCGAGTACGCGATTGACCGCTTCACCATGGAAGCTAAGCGCCTGTTCGACGTGCTGGATAAACAGCTGGCGCGCGGTCGCTACGTGGCAGGTGAGGAGTACACCATCGCGGATATGGCGATTTGGCCATGGTTCGGCTGCGTGGCGCTGGGCAGCGTGTACAACGCCGCCGAGTTCCTGGACGCGGAGAAGTACACTAACGTCCAGCGCTGGGCGAAGGACGTGGCGAACCGCCATGCGGTTAAGCGCGGTCGCATCGTTAACCGCACCAGCGGCGAGCTGAACGAGCAGCTCCACGAACGCCACGCGGCGAGCGACTTCGATACCAATACGGAAGACAAGCGTCAGGCGTAACGTTCCGCCGGGCGGCTCCCCGCCCGGCAGCCGCGATCCTTGCCCAGGGCATGATTAGCCTAAAGGTTGAGTGGCTATTGCTGGCACTATCTGGACGTTTTTCTCACCTCAGAATGAGAAACGCCGTATCAACTGACAGCAGTCACAAAGGATCTGTTATGAAACTTATTAAAACAACGCTGGTTATCAGCGCCCTCATTTTTTCCACCTCGGGAATGGCCATCGACAAAACCGCCGCCGGCGCGGTAGCAGGTGCTGCTATTGGCGCAGCCACGGGCAAAGATCTGAAATCAACCGTGGGCGGTGCCGTGGTTGGCGCAGGCACGGGTGCAATGTTCAAAAACGGCGAAAAAGGCAAAGACGCACGTAAGGGCGGTGCCGTGGGTGCCGTCGTTGGCGCGGGCGCGGCTGCGGTGACGGGCAATAGCGTGCTGAAAGGCGCGGCCGTGGGTGCCGGCACGGGCGCGCTGATTGGTGAAGCGACGCACTAACAGCATCGGGAAACGAAAGAAGTAAGGCCGCATCAGGCGGCCTGTTGTGTTATGCCGTCAGGCGGAACTTCTGCACCGAACGCTGAAGCTCTTCGGTCTGGCGTTCCAGCGCCGCGGCAGCCGCGGAAACCTCTTCGACCAGCGAGGCGTTCTGCTGGGTGACGCCGTCCATCTGCGTAATGGGAATCCCGACCTGCGAAATGCCCTTACTTTGCTCCTCAGAAGCCGACGCGATTTGCTTCATAATGGTCGTCACCTCCGTCACGTCGCGCAAAATCGCATCCATGGTGGTGCCGGTGTCGCTCACCAGCTGCGCACCCTGCTCGACGCGGGTCACGGAATCGGTAATCAGACCCTCAATTTCTTTTGCCGCATTGGCGCTTCGGCTTGCCAGGTTGCGGACTTCACCCGCCACTACGGCGAATCCACGCCCCTGCTCGCCCGCGCGCGCCGCTTCTACGGCCGCATTGAGCGCCAGAATATTGGTCTGGAAGGCAATGCTGTTGATGACGTTGGTGATTTCAGCAATTTTCTTCGAGCTTTCCGAAATACCGCTCATGGTGGTGACCACCTCTTCCACCAGCGAGCCGCCGCGGCTGGCGGTGGTTGAGGCCACATCGGCAAGCTGGCTGGCCTGACGCGCGCTTTCGGCGTTCAGCTTCACGGTAGCGGTCAGCTGTTCCATGCTGGCCGCTGTCTCTTCCAGCGCGGCAGCCTGCTCTTCGGTACGGGAAGAGAGATCGTTGTTGCCGCTGGAGATCTCCGTCGCGCCGCGCCAGATATTCTCACTGCCGGAGCGAATGGTGCTGACCGCTTCACGCAGGCTGTCCTGCATGGCGCTCAGCAGCGGCACCAGCTGTCCCACGCAGTTGCGGCCGAAAGGCGCAATGGGCTGGCTGAGATCGCCCTGGGCAATCTGGCGAAACTGCTGGCGAATACGCTCCAGCGGTTTGACCAGCATCGCCACCAGGTAGCGGTCGGTAAAGAGTAGGATCAGCAGGCCGATAATGGTGGCGACGATAATAACCGTGCGGGTCATGCTGGTCAGGCCGTCGACCACCATGCGGGTGCTGTCGAGCGTCTTCGCGGCGGCATTATTGAACTTCTCGGCAGCGGCACCGAACGCACGGCTCAGCGGCGGCGTAACGTTGTTGGCCTGCTGGCGGTAGCCGTCCAGGGTCGCCTGCTTCGCCTGCTCCATTTGCGGCGTCACGCCCTGTTCAAGCAGCGCCTGCCAGGCACCGATCACCTGCGCAGAGACCTGCTCATCCATTGGGCCAGGCGAGATCGCCTTCATTTCGGCCAGTTTCTTACCCATGTTGTCCAGCGCCTGTTGGGCAGAGGACAAATCCGGCGTGCCGCCAGCGGCTTTGACCTCCATGGCGCGGCTCAGACGAGTGACAAAGCGGAAATACTGATCGTTGCCCTGGCTGAGCACCATCATCTGTTTGACCAGCTGGCGATCGACTTCATTGCCGTCTGATACCCGTGACAGGGACCAGGTGCTGTACAGCCCGACGCCCGCCCACATTAAACAAAAAATCCCGAGGATCGTCAGCATGACGAAACGGATCGTGAAATTACGGAGCATATTCATAAGTCTTCCTTGCCGTGAGGGTGAATTCGCCCAGAGGCGAGTGCTACTCTCGTTATCGGCAGGGTGCAGGGAAATTATAACCTTTTGTGATTATTTTTAGTTAGCGTGGCTTCACAGGTCGCACAGCCACCGTTAACCCTTATCTTCGCACGACATGATGTGATAAGTTCAGAATGAAAACGACGTTTCAAAAAAATCATCTATAAGAAAAGGAGACATCATGTCCTGGTACCCTGACGCTACCCGCTACGAGAATATGCAGTACCGCTACTGTGGCAAGAGCGGCCTGCGCCTGCCCGCGCTGTCGCTGGGCCTGTGGCATAGCTTCGGCCACGTTCAGCCCCTTGATTCCCAGCGCGCGCTGCTGCGTAAAGCCTTCGACCTCGGGATTACCCATTTCGATCTTGCCAACAACTACGGCCCGCCTGCGGGAAGCGCGGAAGAGAACTTTGGCCGCCTGCTGCGTGAGGACTTTGCCCGGTATCGCGACGAGCTGATTATCTCCACTAAAGCCGGTTACGACATGTGGCCAGGCCCGTACGGTTCAGGCGGCTCACGCAAGTATCTGCTCGCCAGCCTCGACCAGAGCCTGAAACGTATGGGCGTCGAATACGTGGATATTTTCTATTCCCACCGCGTGGATGAAAATACGCCAATGGAAGAGACGGCCTCCGCGCTGGCTCATGCTGTTCAGAGTGGGAAAGCGCTGTACGTGGGCATTTCCTCCTACTCTACCGAGCGCACACAAAAAATGGCCGCGCTGCTGCACGAGTGGAAGATCCCGCTGCTGATCCACCAGCCGTCCTATAACCTGCTTAACCGCTGGGTCGATAAGACCGGCTTGCTGGATACGCTGGAAGCAAACGGCACGGGGTGTATTGCCTTTACCCCGCTGGCGCAGGGTCTGCTGACCGGAAAATACCTGAACGGTATTCCGGAAGGTTCTCGCATGCAGCGCGAGGGGAACAAAGTGCGCGGCCTGACGCAGAAAATGCTGACGGAAGCTAACCTGAACAGTCTTCGTCTGCTTAATGAGATGGCGCAGGCGCGCGGGCAGACGATGGCGCAGATGGCGTTGAGCTGGCTGCTGAAAGATGCTCGCGTGACGTCAGTGCTGATTGGCGCGAGCCGCCCGGAACAGCTGGAGGAGAACGTTCAGGCGCTGGGTAATCTGCGCTTTACGGAAGATGAACTGACGCAGATTGACCAGCACGTGGCGGACGGGGAACTGAATTTGTGGCAGGCGTCGTCGGATAAATAGTGTGGTTCGTTGCTTTCTCCCCTCACCCTAAGCCTCTCCCGGCGGAAGGGTTAGGGTGAGGGGAGAAATGTGTACCTTATTTCTTACTGATCTTATCCAGATACCCCATCACAAACGCCGACAGCACAAACGTCAGGTGGATAATCACATACCACATCAGCTTATTATCCGGGACGTTTTTCGCGTCCATAAACACGCGTAACAGGTGGATAGAGGAGATTGCCACTATAGATGCCGCAACTTTATTCTTCAGCGACGAGGCGTCCATTTTCCCCAGCCAGCTGAGCTTTTCTTTATGCTCGGCGATATCAAGCTGAGAGACGAAGTTCTCATAACCGGAGAACATCACCATCACCAGTAAGCCGCCCACCAGCGTCATATCCACCAGCGACAGCAGAACCAGAATTAAATCAGCTTCCGCCACGGAGAAAATGTTAGGCAATACGTGGAAAATCTCCTGGAAGAACTTGATCGTCAGGGCGACCAGCGCCAGGGAAAGACCGAAATAGACGGGTGCGAGCAGCCAGCGAGAGGCATACATTGCGTTTTCAAAGAAGCGTTCCATAAAATCCTGTCTGCAAACGAAACCAGCGCTCAGTATATCTCAACGGCGCTGACTGTTTGCAAGAACTAACCAGTACGCCACTCAGACGTCGTCCGGGTTAACCTCAGGACGCGCATACTCCGGCCAGACCAGCACCACCAGCTCCGGGTAGGCTTCCAGGCTAAACTCGCGAAAACACTGGCGAAGGTTTAATACGTCCAGGTCTGAATACGAGACCTTCTCACCGTTAAGACAGCGCTTTTTGATGTTGTCGTAATATTTATAAACCGCTGAATTCAGATCGCTACAGCGACGCTGCGCCTCAAACAGACCGGGCGTGTCATTAATTTCCGACATTTTCATGCGCTTAATTGTCGCGTGTAAGAAGTCGATATATTCATGATTCACCCGCCAGTACCAGACAGGCGTAACGGAGTTCATCAAAACAGAGAAATGATCTTCTCCTTCCTCTTTTGTCATCAGTTCAGGTTGTGGCGGTTCACTGGTGTCTTTCGACACTTTCGTTTTATTGAACTCCTGCATCAATAAAAGCACACCAGCGGTCAGTAATAGTAATGTGATGACCGTAAAAAAGATGCTGTTCATGGGTTGGCTCCATTTTTTTTGATTTTAAAATTGCCTCATGATATTGTCAACGAATCTCACGCCTTTACCAACCCCACCCTGTTGAAATTAAAGGAAATTAAAAATGCTGCCCGACTATCTCGTCCCGGCTAAGTACCACATTACGCCTGTGGAACAGCAACCGACGGAAGAAGAAAAAAAGGCCAGTTTCACTCAGGGGAAAAGAAAGCTCTCTGATTTCGAGCCTGATATATTAATTGGCGTTTCTCACACTGGCAAATCCCGTAATATGCTGCTGGAAGAGCACGATCGCCATATAAAAGACCGCTTATTTCGCGCTATAAAAATTGAAGCCTTCGTCCACCTGCTGAATGACCTGCAGGCAGAAGGCGAAATAGATGCCCAAAAACTAAGTAAAATAATGGCTGAAAAAACGAAAGAAATAAATGAGGCCGGCAATGAAATTTGGCTTAATCTAATTACGCGAGAAACAAACAACCCTATTTTTTATACCCTGGGGGAAGATTAACGTGAAAGAAGTTAAAGTTAAAGACAATAACGTTTATTTGACTTTAGATGATAAAAAAAGTGATGAATTTATCTTAAAGCAAAATATTGAGGCGCTAAGAAATGCAAAAAATGCCGAGATGACGCGTATTACACAAGACCTGGTATCGATCCCGGCAACGCTGGTGCGTCTGAAATGGCAGAATCGCCGCGAGATTTATCCGTTACAGGTCAAAGAAGAAATTTACGGCGCCGTGATGAACGCCATCATCGAACAGCTTCCAGAACTGAAAGAGAAACTGCTGGGACGTCTTGAGGCCAACTACCAGTATCTGCTTGCCAGAGAAATCGCCACCCTGCGCCTGACGCGCAAACTGTCAGCCGGTGAGTACCGTACGTCAAACGTCACCTGCGTTGCGCTCGATGAGGACGCGCTGACCACCCCCCCCTCTACCGCACCGACGGACAACAAAAACGCATAAACCAACAGGCATAAAAAAAGCCGGCTTTCGCCAGCTTCTTTATCACTTCGAGGCCGCTTTCTCTTCCCCGACCAGCCCAATCTTCAGATAACCCGCCTGATGCAGCGTGTCCATTACCTTCATCATGGTTTCGTAGTCGACGGTTTTGTCCGCCCGGAAGAAGACGGTGGTGTCTTTCTTGCCGCCGGTCAGCTGGTCCAGCGCCGGAATAACGGAGGCATCCGTCACAGGGTCGTTCCCCAGGAACATGGATTTATCCGCTTTCACCGACAAATAAATTGGCTTTTCCGGACGCGGCTGCGGCTGGCTGGAGGAGGCAGGAAGATTCACCTTCACGTCCACCGTCGCCAGGGGGGCTGCCACCATGAAGATAATCAGCAGCACCAGCATGACGTCGATAAACGGCGTCACGTTGATTTCGTGCATTTCGCCGTTATCGTCCAGATTTTCGTTTAGACGCATTGCCATACAATCAACCTACGCGCAGTTTAGACGCCGCATGCACCGGCTTCACGGCGCTGGCATTCAGGTCGAGATCGCGGCTTTGCAGCAGCAGAACCTGAGCGGCAACGTCGCCGAGCGTGGCTTTGTAGTTGCCGATCATACGCGCGAAAATGTTGTAGATAACCACCGCCGGAATTGCCGCAACCAGACCGATTGCCGTCGCCAGCAGCGCTTCCGCGATACCCGGGGCCACTACCGCCAGGTTGGTGGTTTGGGTCTGAGCAATGCCGATAAAGCTGTTCATGATGCCCCAGACCGTACCGAAAAGACCGATGAACGGTGAAATCGCGCCGATGGTCGCCAGATACCCATTGCCGCGTCCCATGTGTCGGCCAACGGCCGCCACGCGACGCTCCAGACGGAAACCGGTACGCTCTTTAATACCTTCGTTATCTTCACTGCCGGCGGAGAGTTCCAGCTCGTTCTGAGCTTCATTCACTAACAGGGTGGTCAGGCTTTTCGGGTGGAAGGATGAGGTCATCTCAGAAGCCTGATCCAGAGAGCGGGCTTCTGCCAGCTGCTGCTGTTCCCGCTTGAGGCGACGCTTCTGCGAAAGCAGCTCGGCGCTTTTGCTGAAGAAGATAGCCCAGGTGACAACGGACGCCAGAATCAGGCCGATCATCACAATCTTAACCACGATGTCAGCATGATGATACATGCCCCAAACGGAGAGATCCGTCTGCATCAAATTATTACCCACTCTGTATCTCCAGGACGCAAATCACAAAATCTGAACGTAATAATATCAAAAAGCCGTCGAATTGATAGTCGTTCTCATTAGTATTTACATGGTGCCGTAATTTTCGCTCAGTTTCCTTGCGCTTACGCAGTAAAAATTTCTTATGCGCTTTTTTGCTACTATTTTCTGCTTATTCGATAAGCATGCGGGTGCAGTTTTTTACAATCGTGGTAGTCTGGACGTCCAGACGTATAAAAACAGGGTTACCGAACATGACGAAGAAGCATCTTGATACCACGCTGGTGCAGGCGGGACGCAGCAAGAAATACACTCAGGGATCGGTCAACAGCGTGATTCAACGCGCCTCCTCGCTGGTGTTTGATACCGTTGAGGAGAAAAAAATCGCCACGCGTAACCGCGCGAAAGGTGGGCTGTTCTACGGTCGCCGCGGCACGCTAACCCATTTTTCGCTGCAGGAAGCGATGTGCGAGCTGGAGGGGGGCGCGGGCTGCGCACTGTTCCCGTGCGGTGCGGCGGCGGTTGCCAACACCATTCTGGCGTTTGTGGAACAGGGCGACCATATCCTGATGACCAACACCGCCTATGAACCCAGCCAGGATTTCTGCACCAAAATTCTCAGCAAGCTCGGCGTGACCACCAGCTGGTTTGACCCGCTGATTGGTGAAGGCATTGCTGAACTTATCCAGCCAAACACGCGCATTGTGTTCCTGGAATCTCCCGGCTCCATCACCATGGAAGTGCACGACGTTCCGGCTATCGTGAAGGCGGTGCGCAGCAAAGCGCCAGAGGCGATTATCATGATCGACAACACCTGGGCGGCAGGCGTGCTGTTTAAGGCGCTGGAATTCGATATTGATATCTCGATTCAGGCGGCAACGAAATACCTGATTGGACACTCTGACGGGATGATTGGCACCGCGGTTTCCAACGCGCGCTGCTGGGACCAGCTGCGGGAAAATGCCTACCTGATGGGCCAGATGGTGGATGCAGACACGGCATACATGACCAGCCGGGGCATTCGTACGCTCGGCGTGCGCCTGCGTCAGCATCATGAAAGTAGCCTGAAAATCGCTGAATGGCTGGCGCAGCATCCGCAGGTTGAGCGCGTGAACCATCCGGCGCTGCCGGGTTGTAAAGGCCATGAGTTCTGGCAACGTGACTTTACGGGCAGCAGCGGGCTGTTCTCGTTTGTGCTTAAAAAACGGCTGAGTCATGACGAGCTGGCCAGCTATCTGGATAATTTTACCCTCTTCAGCATGGCCTACTCCTGGGGCGGTTTTGAATCTCTGATCCTGCCGAATCAGCCGGAGCAGATCGCGGCCCTGCGCCCCGGTGGTGAAGTGGACTTCAGCGGCACCCTCATTAGATTGCATATCGGTTTAGAAAATGTGGACGATTTAATTGCGGATTTATCTGCAGGCTTTGAACGTATCGTGTAGAGTGCGGGCTGAAAATGTACTCCCCGGACGCATTTGTGAACACTGCAAGCAGAAAAGTCTGCATGAGTTGCGCCTGCGATCAATCCCGACAGGTGAAATTGGGAGTACAATAGCGTTATCTCTGCTGTTCCACAGGAAAGTCCATGGCTGTTATTCAAGATATTATCGCGGCGCTCTGGCAACATGATTTTGCCGCCCTGGCGGATCCCCACGTTGTAGGCGTCGTCTATTTCGTGATGTTCGCGACGCTGTTTCTGGAAAATGGATTACTGCCAGCCTCGTTTTTACCCGGTGACAGTTTGCTTTTGCTTGCCGGGGCGTTGATCGGCAAAGGCGTCATGGACTTTACGCCAACGATGGTTATCCTTACCTCCGCCGCGAGCCTGGGCTGCTGGCTGAGCTATCTGCAGGGCCGCTGGCTGGGGAACACGCGCGTGGTGAAGGGCTGGCTGGCGCAGTTGCCGCATAAATACCACCAGCGTGCGACCTGCATGTTTGACCGCCACGGCCTGCTGGCGCTGCTCGCCGGGCGTTTCCTGGCGTTTGTGCGCACCCTTCTGCCCACCATGGCGGGTATTTCCGGGCTGTCTAACCGCCGCTTCCAGTTCTTCAACTGGCTGAGCGCCCTGCTGTGGGTTGGCGTGGTAACCACCCTCGGCTACGCGCTGAACATGATCCCCTTTGTGAAGCACCATGAAGATCAGGTGATGACCTTCCTGATGATCCTGCCGATATTCCTGCTGGTTGCTGGGCTGGTGGGTACCATTGCGGTGGTGATTAAGAAAAAGTATTGCAGTGCATAAACAAAAGCCGGGTGGCGCTACCGCTTTCCCGGCCTACGTTTCCCCTCAGGCGCCCTGCATCGTTCTTATACGTGACGCATCTTCTCCCGGCGTGACGCCGAAATAGCGCTTAAACTCCCGACTGAACTGCGACGCACTTTCGTAGCCGACGCGCATGGCCGCCGCGCTGGCCTTCATGCCGTCGTGGATCATCAACATCCGTGCCTTATGCAAACGGTAGGTTTTGAGGTACTGCAGCGGCGAGGTGCTGGTCACCGACTTAAAGTTGTGGTGAAACGCCGAAACGCTCATGTTCGCTTCCGCCGCCAGCTGGTCAACGCTGAGGTTCTCCGTGTACTGGCTTTCAATACGCTTGAGCACGCGGCTGATCAGGCTGAAGTGGGTCTGTCGGCTCACCAGCGCAAGTAACGCCCCGCCGCCCGGCCCCAGCAGCACGTGATAAAGAATTTCGCGGATAATCTGCTTGCCGAGGATACGCGCGTCCAGCGGCCTTTCCATGACGTCCAGCAGGCGCTCAATGGCGCAGAGGATCTCTTCCGACAGCGTCGCCGAGTTAATCCCGCTGGAGGCCATCGACGGCTGGAAAAGCTCGTCTTCGCCAATCTCCATCAGCAGCTCCTGCAGCTGAAGAATATCGACGTTGACGCGAATACCCGCCAGCGGGACCGCCTCTGTCGCGAAGGTTTCACATTCGAAGGGTAAAGGTACCGTCAGGAGCAGATATTCATTGGTGTCGTAGCGGAACACCCGCTCATTGATATAGCCAATCTTATGGCCCGAAAAGAGAAAAACGATGCCCGGCTGGTACATCACCGGCGTGCGCGTCCCGGGCTGCGTGCCGTAGAGCAGGCGAATATCCGGCAGCAGATCGTAAACATTATTTTGCTTATCTATCATGCGTTTAATCTGCGAGGTAAGCTGAAGGCAGATCGCTTCACGGTTCATTTTACGTTACTCCGGGTACGGTTTCCGACCCTCACAGTCTGCGCATTTTTACGAAGTTTCTCCAGCGTTCTGTAGAAATGGGCAAGACATCGGCAGGAATGTGCATTGAGAGCCTGGCCCCGGACGGCCACAATGAGCAGCATCAGGTAGCCGTCAGCGCCACCACGGTTTTTCACCCACTAAAGGGAACGAGCAATGAACAACTTTAATCTTCACACCCCAACCCGCATTCTGTTTGGTAAAGACGCTATCGCCGACCTGCGCGCGCAGATCCCTGCTGACGCCCGCGTGCTGATCACTTACGGTGGCGGCAGCGTGAAAAAAACCGGCGTGCTGGATCAAGTTTACAGCGCTCTGGACGGACTGGACGTGCGTGAGTTCGGCGGCATTGAGCCAAACCCGTCTTACGAAACGCTGATGAACGCGGTGAAAATCGCCCGCGAAGAAAACATCACCTTCCTGCTGGCGGTCGGCGGCGGCTCCGTGCTGGACGGCACTAAATTCATCGCGGCGGCAGCGCACTACGCTGATGGCATCGATCCGTGGCACATCCTGGAAACCCGCGGCAGCGACATTAAAAGCGCGATCCCGATGGGCTCCGTGCTGACCCTGCCAGCGACGGGTTCTGAATCCAACAAGGGCGCGGTGATCTCCCGCAAAACCACCGGCGACAAGCAGGCCTTTATGAACGAACACGTTCAGCCTGTCTTTGCCATTCTGGATCCGGTTTACACCTACACCCTGCCCGCGCGTCAGGTGGCGAACGGCGTGGTCGATGCCTTTGTACACACCGTCGAGCAGTACGTGACCTACCCTGTTAATGCCAAAATTCAGGATCGCTTCGCGGAAGGCATTCTGCTGACGCTGATTGAAGACGGCCCGAAAGCGCTGAAAGAGCCGGAAAACTACGACGTGCGTGCCAACGTCATGTGGGCCGCGACGCAGGCGCTGAACGGCCTGATCGGCGCTGGCGTGCCTCAGGACTGGGCAACCCATATGCTGGGCCACGAGCTGACGGCGATGCACGGCCTGGACCACGCCCAGACGCTGGCCGTTGTGCTGCCTGCGCTGTGGAACGAAAAACGGGATACCAAGCGTGCCAAGCTGCTGCAGTACGCCGAGCGCGTGTGGAACATCACCGAGGGTTCTGACGATGCGCGTATTGATGCCGCCATTGCAGCGACCCGTAACTTCTTTGAAAGCCTGGGCGTGCCAACGCGTCTGTCCGGCTACGGTCTGGATGGCAGCTCCATCCCTGCCCTGCTGGCAAAACTTGAAGAGCACGGCATGACCCAACTGGGCGAGCACGGCGACATTACGCTGGACGTCAGCCGTCGGATCTACGAAGCGGCACGCTAAGCGTTTTTGGCATCCTGACTTTCGTTTTTTGACATTTCGTCCAGACTTAATGCACACCCCATCGCCGGAGTCCCCCTCCGGCGATGCGCACCTGAAGGAGGAAAAATGGCAAACCAAACCGTAATCAAGCTGCAGGACGGCAACGTGATGCCCCAGCTGGGGCTAGGTGTATGGAAAGCCGGTAACGACGAGGTCGTCTCCGCCATTCATAAAGCACTCGAAGTCGGCTATCGGTCGATTGATACCGCCGCCGCGTACAAAAACGAGGACGGCGTGGGGACCGCGCTGGCCAGCGCCGGCGTCCCCCGCGATGAGCTGTTCATCACCACTAAACTGTGGAACGACGATCAAAAGCGCCCCCGCGAAGCATTGCAGGAGAGCCTGGAGAAACTCCAGCTTGATTTCGTCGATCTGTACCTGATGCACTGGCCGGTTCCGGCCATCGACCATTACGTTGACGCCTGGAAAGGGATGATTGAACTGCAGAAAGAGGGGCTGGTGAAAAGCATCGGCGTCTGTAACTTCCAGGTGCATCACCTGCAGCGCCTGATTGACGAAACGGGCGTCGCTCCGGTGATTAACCAGATCGAGCTGCACCCGCTGCTGCAGCAGCGCCAGCTTCACGCCTGGAACGCCACCCACAAGATCCAGACCGAGTCCTGGAGCCCGCTGGCGCAGGGCGGTGAAGGCGTGTTCGACCAGAAAATTATCCGCGACCTGGCGGATAAATACGGCAAAACCCCGGCGCAGATCGTCATTCGCTGGCATCTGGACAACGGCCTGGTGGTGATCCCGAAATCGGTCACGCCGTCGCGCATTGCCGAGAACTTCGACGTCTGGGATTTCCGACTGGACAAAGACGAGCTGGGTGAAATTGCGAAGCTGGATAAAGGTAAGCGGCTTGGGCCGGACCCGGATCAGTTTGGCGGTTAATCGCGTTAAAACGCCGGGTGGCGGCTTCGCCTTACCCGACCTACAAAAAACCCCGGCAAGCCGGGGTTTTCTTTTACGCTTTACGCTTCACAGGTTTCTTCACACTGGAATTACCGTTCGAACGCTGATGCACAATCGGCGTATGTTTGGTCAGCGCCGGGCGCGTATTGCGGTTCTGGCGACGCGCTTCGCGCATCTCATCCAGCGTAGGAGCCGGAACCAGGCAGTCGCGGCGCGAGCCAATGAGGTGTTTTTTACCCATCTCTTCCAGCGCCTGGCGGATCAGCGGCCAGTTTTTCGGGTCGTGGTAACGCAGCAGCGCCTTATGCAGACGACGCTGTTTATCCCCTTTCGGCACCACCACCTCTTCACTCTTGTAGCCAATCTTACTCAGCGGGTTTTTGCCGGTGTAATACATGGTCGTCGAGTTGGCGAGTGGTGAAGGATAGAAGTTCTGCACCTGATCCAGACGGAAGCGACGCTGCTTCAGCCACAGCGCCAGGTTCACCATGTCTTCATCGCGCGTGCCAGGGTGCGCGGAGATGAAGTACGGGATCAGATACTGCTCTTTGCCCGCCTGCTTCGAGTAGGTGTCGAACAGCTGCTTAAAGCGATCGTAGCTGCCCATGCCCGGCTTCATCATCTTCGACAGCGGGCCTTCTTCGGTGTGCTCCGGCGCAATCTTCAGATAACCGCCGACGTGGTGCGTCGCCAGCTCTTTGATATAGCGCGGATCTTCCACGGCGATGTCGTAACGCACCCCGGAGGCGATGAGGATCTTTTTGATGCCCTTCAGGTCGCGCGCGCGGCGGTAGAGGTTGATCGTCGGCTCGTGGTTAGTATCCATGTGCTCGCAAATGCTCGGGTAGACGCAGGAGAGACGACGGCAGGTCTGCTCCGCGCGCGGCGACTTGCAGCGCAGCATATACATGTTCGCGGTTGGGCCGCCGAGATCGGAGATCACGCCGGTAAAGCCCGGCACCGTGTCGCGAATGGCTTCGATCTCATTGATGATCGAATCCTCAGAGCGGCTCTGGATAATACGGCCTTCGTGTTCGGTAATGGAGCAGAAGGAGCAGCCGCCGAAGCAGCCGCGCATGATGTTGATCGAGAAGCGGATCATCTCATACGCCGGGATACGGGCGTTGCCGTACGCCGGGTGTGGCACGCGCTTGTACGGCAGCGCAAAGACGCTATCCATCTCTTCGGTGGAGAGCGGGATCGCCGGCGGGTTGATCCAGATGAAGCGCTCGCCGTGCTTCTGCATTAGCGCGCGGGCGCAGCCCGGGTTGGTTTCATGGTGCAGAATACGGGACGCGTGCGCGTAGAGCACCTTGTCGGCTTTCACCTTCTCGTAGGACGGAAGCAGCACGTAGGTCTTTTCCCACGGCTTCGGGCGCGGCGGCTGCACAACGATAGCCTTCGCTTCCGCTTTCTTCGGCTCAACCGGCTTGTTATCGGCACACGGCAGATCTTCACCGTACGGGTGCGGGATCGGGTCGATTTTGCCCGGCATATCAATAATGCGTGAATCCACTCCGCTCCAGCCCGGCAGCGCCTCTTTCACCATGATCGCAGTATTGCGCACGTCGCGGATGCTGCTCACCGGCTCGCCCTGCGACAGACGGTGCGCCACTTCCACCAGCGGACGCTCGCCGTTACCGTAAATCAGCATGTCGGCCTTGGAGTCCACCAGCACCGAGCGGCGCACGGTATCTGACCAGTAGTCGTAGTGCGCGGTGCGGCGCAGGCTCGCCTCGATGCCGCCGAGGATCACCGGCACGTCTTTCCAGGCTTCTTTGCAGCGCTGGGTATAAACCAGGGTCGCGCGGTCCGGACGTTTGCCCGCCACGTTATCCGGCGTGTAGGCATCGTCATGGCGCAGCTTACGGTCGGCGGTATAGCGGTTGATCATCGAGTCCATGTTGCCGGCGGTCACGCCGAAGAACAGGTTTGGTTTTCCCAGACGCATGAAGTCGTCTTTGCTGTTCCAGTCAGGCTGGGAGATGATCCCCACGCGGAAGCCCTGCGCTTCGAGCATACGGCCACAGATGGCCATGCCGAAGCTCGGGTGGTCAACGTAGGCATCGCCCGTGACCAGAATGATGTCGCAGCTGTCCCAGCCCAGTTGGTCCATCTCTTCCCGGGACATCGGCAGGAACGGCGCCGGTCCAAAGCAGGCCGCCCAGTACTGGGGCCAGGAGAAGAGGTCACGATCCGGCTGGATCAGGGAAATTGCGCTCATAGTGCTTCCGAAGAAAAAATAGACAAAAGGGCGGGGATTATACGCTGGAACATTGTGGGAAATGAAGGGGTATTATGCGGGCTGTTGCCCTCACCCCAACCCTCTCCCACAGGGAGAGGGAGAAAAGCACGTTACGGCGCCGGATTCACCAGCATCTGCCCCACGGAACCCCTGTCCATCATCTCCAGCGTCTGGCTGTGGAACAGGAACGGGAAGTGCGGCCACGAAGGCTGACCGTAGTAGACGAGCAGTTCAACCTGGCCGTCCACCCACACGGTATCTTTCCAGCCGCGATCTTCCGGGAACGGCATCGCGCCATTAACGTTGCGGATCAGGAATGACACACCTTCAATATGGAACGACTGCGGCATGTCTGACCGGACCGTCCAGCGCTCCCACGTTCCCTGCTGAGCGGTGATATCAATGCGATTTACATCCCACAGCGCGCCGTTAATGCCCGGATCGTCGCCCAGGCTGATATCACGGCTGCGCACCGGCGAGCCGCTCATGATCTCCTGCGGCAGCAGGCGCATCGGCAGGCTATCGGTGACCAGCGGCAGCAGGCCGGTTGGACGCAGAGTAAGCACCAGCGTGGAGACCAGAATGCTCGACGGCTCAAAGAACCCGCGAATACGGTCAACGATGCTCGCGGCTTCACCACAGGTGACGGAGACTTCGTCCCCGTTGGTCATATCCACCAGAATTTCACGACGTTCACCCGGCGCCAGCGCCAGCTGTTTAACGGAGACCGGCGCGGGTAAAAAGCCCTGGTCACCGGAGATCACGTGCAGCGGGCGGCCATCGCTCATCTGCAGCTGATAGCGACGCGAGTTAGAGGCGTTGAGCAGGCGCAGGCGCACCCAGCCGCGGGACACTTCCACGTACGGGCTCTGCGCGCCGTTAACCAGCAAGGTATCGCCGACAAAGCCACCGCTGCCCGGCTCGCTGTACTCCGGCGTACCGAAGTTATCCAGACGTTTGTCCTGAATAATGACCGGGAAATCGTCCACGCCGTAGTGGTTCGGGATCGGCAGAGATTTACTGACCTCATCTTCCACCAGCCACATGCCGGCCAGACCGTTATAGACCTGCTGCGCCGTACGGTTAGGGGTATTGGCGTGATACCACAGGGTTGCCGCGCTCTGGCGAATCGGCAGGACGGGCGCCCAGTCGGCGTTGGGGGACATCATTCGCGCCGCGCCGCCAATCAAAGGGCCAGGAACCTGTAAGCCGCTGATGGTCATGGCGACATTTTCCGCCGTACGGTTGCTGTAAATGAGCTTAACGTCATCGCCGTTCCACACCCGGATGGTCGGCCCGAGGTAGCGCCCGTTAATGCCCCACACCGGCGCGCGCGTGCCCTGGGTAAAGGACCAGTGGCTGCGCTGAAGCGTAAGGAAAAGCGGCTGCCCGCGACGGGATTCAATCAACGGCGGAATGGGCAGCGGCTGCTGCTGCCCGGCGGCGCTGGCTGTCAGCGGCATCGCACCCGCACAAAGGGCAATCCCCGAAGCCTGAATAAACTGACGCCGACTGAGTGACATATAAGCTCCATCTGAAACGACTAACAACGCGGGAATTCTTTTTCCCTTTAACGCCGAATTAAACTTTACCGGCGGCTTCTCTTTCTGCGACTTCTTTATCCAGCAGCGCAATATGCTGAGCCATTAGCTCGCGGCAGTGTGCTGCCAGTTCGCGCACCTGGTCTTTACCGTATTTGCTGGTATCGACGGGTGGCAGCATTTCGACAATCACCAGACCATTATTCAGGCGGTTAAGATTAATCTTATTAGAAGTATTGGAAACGCACACGGGAATAATTGGAACACCTGCCGCAATTGCGGCATGAAACGCGCCGGTTTTAAACGGCAGCAGGCCGCGCCCGCGGCTACGCGTCCCTTCCGGGAACATCCAGATTGAGATCCGGCGCTTTTTAAAATGATTCACCACTTCTGCAATCGTGCCGTGCGCTTTTGCACGGTTGTTACGGTCGATCAGCAGGTTACCGGTCAGCCAGTACAGCTGGCCAAAAAACGGGATCCACAGCAGGCTTTTTTTCCCCACCGTCACGGTCGGAGGCAGAACAATATTGGAGGCCGTCACCATATCGTAGTTGTTCTGATGGTTGGCGATATAGATGGCGTTACCGAAGTTCTCCGCTCCTTCAGGCAGGCGTTTTTCAACCTTCAGACCAAACAGCGGCGCAAGGCGACCGAACATATGGCCAAAGGTGGCAACATGCTTCGGATTACGCGGGCTGAACAGGCAGTAAATAGAGCCGAAAATACAGACCAGAATGCAGTAAATAACGGTAAGAATGAGACGAACAATGTATAGCATAGCGACCTCTGAAGCCCTGACAGCTGACAATTATACTTCACCTGTGGCCAGGTAAGGACTTTATTACGAGCGCGTATTGTTAATCGCAACGCACGAATTAACAACGATTTTACGGGAAATTTTATTGAAATACCCCCTCCGGACAGAGGGGGGTGTCATGACATTACTCTTCGCTGTCGCCCGCGCTGCTGCGCGCAGGCGAATCAATCTCCACGCGGTCGATACGCTGCAGGCCGCGCATCAGCGAACCGCGGCGACCGCGCTCGCCCACCACTTTCTGCAGCTCTTCCGGGCGAAGCTTGATTTTACGCTTGCCGACGTGGATGGTCAGCGTGCTCTGCGGCGGCAGCAGGAAGAGGTGCGCCAGGCCATCTTCACCTTTCGCGGCTTCCGCCGACGGGATGTTGATGATCTTGTTGCCCTTACCTTTCGACAGCTCCGGCAGGTCGCTGACCGGGAACATCAGCATGCGTCCGGCAGAGGTGATCGCCAGCAGCATGTCGCTCTCGTTCTCAATCACCAGCGGCGTCATCACGCGGGCATTGTCCGGCAGGCTGATCAGCGCTTTACCGGCACGGTTACGCGACACGAGGTCGTTAAAGGTACAGATAAAGCCGTAGCCCGCATCGGACGCCATCAGCAGCTTCTGGTCGTCGGCCTCCATCAGCATGTGGTCAACCGTTGCGCCCGGCGGCAGCGTCAGCTTACCGGTGAGCGGTTCGCCCTGGCCGCGCGCGGAAGGTAGCGTGATCGGGTCGATAGCGTAGCTGCGGCCCGTGGAGTCGATAAACGCCACCGGCTGGTTGCTCTTGCCTTTCACCGCCGCTTTAAAGCTATCGCCCGCTTTATAGCTCAGACCCGGCGCGTCGATATCGTGGCCTTTGGCGCTGCGCACCCAGCCGCTCTGCGACAGTACAATGGTCACCGGCTCGGACGGCTGCATGTCGTGCTCGTTCATCGCCTTCGCTTCTTCGCGCTCGTGCAGCGGAGAACGACGGTCGTCGCCGAAGGCATCGGCATCCGCCTGCAGCTCTTTCTTCAGCAGGGTGTTCATCTTGCGTTCGGAGGCGAGGATCGCCTGCAGCTGATCGCGCTCTTTTTCCAGCTCGCTTTGCTCGCCGCGGATCTTCATCTCTTCCAGCTTAGCGAGATGGCGCAGCTTCAGTTCGAGGATCGCTTCGGCCTGGGTTTCGCTGATGCCGAAGCGCGACATCAGCGCAGGCTTCGGCTCGTCCTCGGTACGGATGATCTCAATCACTTCATCGATATTGAGGAACGCCACCAGCAAACCTTCGAGGATATGCAGGCGCTTAAGCACTTTCTCCAGACGATGGTTCAGACGACGGCGCACCGTATCGCGGCGGAACGTCAGCCACTCGCTGAGGATCTCCAGCAGGTTTTTCACCGCCGGACGACCGTCGAGGCCAATCATATTCAGGTTGATGCGGTAGCTTTTTTCCAGATCGGTAGTGGCGAACAGGTGGTTCATCACCTGCTCCATGTCCACGCGGTTAGAGCGCGGCACGATCACCAGACGAGTCGGGTTCTCGTGGTCGGATTCGTCGCGCAGATCGTCCACCATCGGCAGCTTTTTATTGCGCATCTGGGCGGCGATCTGCTCCAGCACCTTCGCACCGGACACCTGGTGCGGCAGCGCGGTGATCACCACGGCGCCGTCCTCTTTATTCCACACCGCGCGCATGCGCACGGAACCGCGACCGTTCTGGTAGATTTTGCGGATTTCTGCACGCGAGGTGATGATCTCGGCTTCGGTCGGGTAATCCGGCCCCTGCACGATATCCAGCAGCTCCTCCAGCGAGGTTTTTGGCTGCTCGATCAGGGTGATGGCGGCTTTCGCCACTTCACGCAGGTTGTGCGGCGGAATGTCCGTCGCCATGCCCACGGCGATACCGGTGGTGCCGTTCAGCAGGATGTTCGGCAGACGCGCAGGCAGCATCTTCGGCTCCTGCAGCGTACCGTCGAAGTTTGGCACCCAGTCAACGGTTCCCTGACCCAGCTCGCCCAGCAGCACTTCGGCGTATTTGGACAGGCGGGATTCGGTATAACGCATCGCTGCGAAGGATTTCGGATCGTCCGGCGCACCCCAGTTCCCCTGCCCGTCCACCAGCGGATATCGGTAAGAGAACGGCTGGGCCATCAGCACCATCGCTTCATAGCAGGCGCTGTCGCCGTGCGGATGGTATTTACCCAGTACGTCACCGACGGTACGGGCGGATTTCTTGAACTTGGCGGTGGCGTTCAGCCCCAGTTCGGACATCGCATAGACGATGCGGCGCTGAACGGGCTTCAGGCCATCCCCGATAAACGGCAACGCCCTGTCCATGATGACGTACATGGAGTAGTTCAGGTAGGCGTTTTCCGTGAATTCATGTAGCGCGAGGCGCTCTGCCATATCGCTCATTACGTGTGATTCCTCAACTCAGAAACCGAAGGGTTTCAGGCAATATTGCCGCAGATACTACCTCATCTGACGAATTGAGTCACAAAGAAAAAGGGCCGCATAAGCGGCCCTTTTCGGGTTATTTGTTCAGCTTGATAACCTGCTTCACGTCGATTTCAAACTCGTTCCAGTCTTTGTCGACTTTACCCTGCAGCTCTACTTTATCCTGCGGGGTGACGGTCACGCCGTTCCAGCGCTTGTGGTCAATCTCAACCACCACCGTGCCGGACTCGTCGCGGAAGGTGTAGCGGTCATCGGACAGGCGCTCGGTAATGTTCCCGCGCAGCTTCACCCAGGCATCGTCCTTCAGATCTTTCACTTTAGCCGCGGTGGTGAGGTTGGCGTTGTTATCGACAAAACCGCCCTGCTGGGTTTGCGTCTGGGTCTGTGTCGCAGATGGGCCAGTAAAACCGCCCTGTGCAGCAAAGACCGGCGCGGTGGTCATCATCATGATGGCAGCAATTGCAGCGAATTTTTTCATCTTCATCTCTCCCTTTAATGTCGTTTCGCAGTCCATTAAACAGGGTAAACCTTAACAACTTCTTAAGGGGAAAATTTATTTATTTTTACTGTACAGCAGGCGCTTGCAGAGGGTTTACTGACGGCATCAAGGAGGGAACATGCGCATTTTACTGGTAGAAGACGACAGGTTAATCGGCGATGGCATCAAAGCAGGCTTAAGCAAACTGGGCTTTAGCGTGGACTGGTTTACCGACGGGAAAACCGGGCAGGCCGCGCTTGCCTCTGCGCCCTATGATGCCGTGGTGCTTGACCTGACCCTACCGGGAATTGACGGTCTGGAGATCCTGCGCGCCTGGCGCGAAAGCGGGCGCAGCGAGCCGGTACTGATCCTGACCGCGCGGGATGCGCTGAACCAGCGCGTTGAAGGGCTGCGCCTCGGTGCGGACGATTATCTCTGTAAGCCGTTCGCGCTGATAGAAGTGGCCGCCCGTCTGGAAGCGCTGGTGCGCCGCAGCCACGGTCAGACCCGCAGCGAGCTGCGTCACGGCAAGGTGACGCTCGATCCGGCAAGCCTCGTCGCCACGCTGGAGGGCGAAACGCTGACGCTTAAACCGAAAGAGTTCGCCCTGCTGGAGCTGCTGATGCGCAACGCGGGCCGGGTGCTGCCGCGCAAGCTGATCGAGGAAAAGCTTTATACCTGGGACGATGACGTCTCCAGCAACGCCGTCGAAGTCCATGTCCATCATTTACGCCGCAAGCTCGGGAGCGAGTTTATCCGCACCGTGCACGGCATCGGCTACACCCTGGGTGACGCATGAAGCTGAGCCTGAAGCTGCGCCTGACGCTCCTCTTTTTAGCGCTGTCTCTGACGGCCTGGTTTGCCGCCAGCCTGGTGGCGTGGCAGCAGACCACCCACAAGCTCGATAAGCTGTTCGACACCCAGCAGATGCTGTTTGCCAAACGGCTGCTGACTATGGATCTGGACGAGATCCGCGCGCCGGAGCGCATGCGCGAGGTGCCGAAAAAGGCCAAACACGGGCATCTGGACGATGACGCGCTGGCCTTCGCTATTTACGCTTCAGACGGCACGATGATCCTTAACGACGGCGAAAACGGGCGCGATATCCCGTATCACTATCGTCGTGACGGCTTTGATGACGGACGGCTTCAGGATGACAACGATGAATGGCGCTTTTTATGGCTGACGTCGCCAGACGGAAAATACCGTGTCGTTGTCGGCCAGGAGTGGGAGTACCGGCAGGATATGGCGCTGGACGTGGTCAGCTCGCAGCTGACGCCGTGGCTGGTGGCGCTGCCGGTGATGCTGCTGTTGCTTATTGTCCTGCTGAGCCGGGAGCTGAAGCCCCTTAAAAAGCTGGCCCAGACCCTGCGTTCCCGCTCGCCGGACGCCACCGACGCCCTGCCCACTCAGGGCGTGCCGGCGGAAGTGCGCCCCCTGCTCGACTCGCTGAACCATCTTTTTACCCGTACCCAGGAGATGATGACCCGCGAGCGCCGCTTTACCTCCGACGCCGCCCACGAGCTGCGCAGCCCGCTGGCGGCGCTGAAGGTGCAAACCGACGTGGCGCAGCTTTCTCAGGACGATCCGCAGGCGCAGGAAAAAGCGCTGGCGCAGCTGCACGCGGGTATCGACCGCGCCTCCCGGCTGGTGGATCAGCTCCTCACCCTGTCGCGCCTGGACTCGCTGGACAGCCTGGACGGCGTAGAACAGATAGCGATGGCCGACCTGCTGCAGTCTGCGGTAATGGATATTTATCCTTCTGCACAGCAGGCGGGTATTGATATACGCCTGCACATCAACGCGCCGGAGGTGACCCGCACGGGTCAGCAGCTGCTTCTGAGCCTGCTGGCGCGTAACCTGCTGGATAACGCCACCCGCTACAGCCCGCGCGGCAGCGTGGTAGACGTGACGCTGAACACCCGTAGCGTTACCGTGCGCGACAATGGCCCGGGCATTTCGCCCGATGCGCTGGCGCGTCTCGGCGAGCGCTTTTATCGTCCACCGGGTCAGGACGCCACGGGCAGCGGGCTGGGGCTATCCATTGTGAAACGCATTGCCGCGCTGCACGGCATGCGCGTCTCGCTGGGCAATGCGCCAGAAGGCGGCTTTGAAGTGAAGGTTAACTGGTAAGGGATTATTGCATTTAGCGCAAAAGACTTTGCACATTTTGCTTATTTTTCCGCTCCGTCCTCGCGCGTAGAATACCCGGCATACTCTCATCACCGAGGACAAATAATGAGCAATATTCTGATTATCAACGGCGCGAAAGAGTTCGCGCACTCTAAAGGCCAGCTGAATGACACCCTGACCGAGGTCGCGGACGGTTTCCTGCGCGACGCCGGGCATGATGTTAAGGTCGTGCGCGCGGACAGCAACTATGACGTGAAGGCCGAAGTGCAGAACTTCCTGTGGGCCGATGTGGTTATCTGGCAGATGCCGGGCTGGTGGATGGGCGCGCCGTGGACCGTGAAAAAATACATGGACGACGTCTTCACCGAAGGTCACGGTTCGCTGTATGCCAGCGACGGACGCACCCGCTCAGACGCCTCTAAAAAATACGGCTCCGGCGGTCTGATTCAGGGCAAAAAATATATGCTCTCCCTGACCTGGAACGCCCCTCTGGAGGCCTTCACCGAAAAAGATCAGTTCTTCGAAGGCGTGGGCGTAGACGGCGCGTATCTGCCGTTCCACAAGGCGAACCAGTTCCTGGGGATGGATCCGCTGCCGACCTTTATCGTCAACGACGTGATTAAAATGCCTGACGTCCCGAGCTATATCGCAGAATATCGCAAGCATCTCGCGAAAATTTTTGCTTAACTGGTAGCCTGGAATTAAAGGAGTAGTAACCATGCTTACAGTAATCGCAGAAATCCGTACTCGTCCAGGTCAACATCACCGCCAGGCGGTGCTGGATCAGTTCGCGAAAATCATCCCAACCGTACTGAAAGAAGAAGGCTGCCACGGCTACGCGCCGATGGTGGACGCCGCTACCGACGCAAGCTTCCAGGCCACTGCGCCAGACTCCATTATCATGGTTGAGCAGTGGGAAACCGTCGCGCACCTTGAAGCGCACCTGCAGACCGCGCACATGAAAGCGTGGAGCGATGCGGTGAAGGGTGACGTGCTGGAGACCCACATCCGTATTCTGGAGCAAGGGGTTTAAAACCTGCCTTCCCTCTCCTTCCGGGGAGGGAATTCTCTCTGACCTGCTATGCTTATTCTGACTTCATGATTAACAGGAGGATGGAATGGGTCTTTTTAACTTCGTGAAAGAAGCAGGCGAAAAGCTATGGGATAACCTGACCGACCACAAAGGTCAGAGCGACAAAATCACCGAGCACCTCAAGAAACTCAACATTCCCGGTTCAGACAAAGTTCAGGTTAACGTTACCGACGGCAAGGCCAGCGTGACGGGTGACGGGCTGACCCAGGAGCAGAAAGAAAAAATCCAGGTCGCCGTCGGCAACATCGCGGGCGTCAGCGAGGTGGAGAACAACATCACCACGACCGATGCCAAAGATGAAGCCACCTACTACACGGTAAAATCCGGCGACACCCTGAGCGCTATCTCCAAAACCGTGTACGGCGATGCCAACCAGTACAATAAGATTTTTGAGGCTAACCGCCCGATGCTCTCCAGCCCGGATAAAATCTACCCCGGCCAGACGCTGCGTATTCCTAAAGCGTGATCCGCGAGTCGGGGGTCGCCCCCCGACCGTTTTTACCAGTACAGTTTCCAGCTCTGCGTAAAGCGCACCAGCGCCTCAACATAGAAGTAATCCCCCCAGCTCGCACACTCGTCCACCCCTTTGTTGCTCGCCAGGTGATAGACCGAGTGCTTCAGCAGCCCGGTACCCTTCTCCTCTTTGCCCCTCAGGTAGTGCTTCGTCAGTGACGACATAATGCCTTTGGCCCACTCCAGATAACGCTCCCGGTCCGGATCCGTCACGGGCAGGTGCTTCACCAGTTCCAGCAGCCCGCACACCGCAATCGCCGCCGAGGACGAATCGCGCAGCGCGTCGGTCCCCACCAGCGCCAGATCCCAGTGGCAGACGTAGTCTTCCGGGAGGCGGTTGAGGAAGTAGTTCGCCAGCCGCTTCGACAGGGCGATCATCGTCTCGTCGCCGGTATAGATATAGCTCAGCAGGAAGCCGTAAATCCCCCACGCCTGCCCGCGCGACCAGCAGGAGTCATCGGCATAGCCCTGCTGGGTATTGCCGTAGCGCGGCGCGCCGGTTACCACGTCCATATAATAGGTGTGGAACGTGGAGGCATCGTCGCGGATGAGATAGTTTGCCGCCTGCATGACGTGCGCTTTTGCGGCGTCAGCAAAGCGCGGATCCCCCGTCTGCTCCGTCGCCCAGTAGAGCAGCGGCAGGTTCATGTTGCAGTCGATGATCATCCGTCCGGCCTGCTCCGGGTCTGAAAGATCGCCCCACGCCTGAATGATTTTCGCCTTCTCATGAAAGCGCTCCAGCAGGGCTTCAGCCGCCAGCAGGGAGAAACCGCGCGCCTCGCGGCTGCCGGTAAGTCTCCAGGCCGCCACACAGGAGAGCGTGTACAGGAAGCCCAGATCGTGAGTGTTGGTGTCGCTGCGCCCGGCGATGCGCAGGCCGAAGGAGCGCACGTGTTTTTCCGCCATCGAGCGGAATTTCTCCTCGCCGCTCATCTCCCACGCCAGCCACAGCTGGCCGGTCCAGAAGCTGGTTGTCCACTCTACGTTGTCGGTCAGCGGGTAATAACCGTTCCGGCAGGTTTCCGCCGGGAACTGCTCTCCGAATGCCGTTAAATGACGGCTAATCAACTCGAGGACGTGGCTACGCGCAGAAATCAGTTCATCGCTAAACAGGCGCGAGTCTACGGGAGCAGGAATGGTAGACAGGCGTTCCTCTCTGATACGACTTAACATATTTCGGTTCCTTGTGGTCAGCGTGATGAAGGTTCTGCTACGTTCAGCGGGCGGGGGCCGCGCCATTTACTCTGGCAGGCGGATAACGTAAAGGCAGAAATAAAGGTAAAGATCAGCGCCGTCGCCCCCATGATGATATAGGTCTGTTCAAAGCCGATGCGGTCATACATATATCCGGCAGGCGAGGAAACCACCACGTTCCCCACGTACAGCATCGCCTGATAGCCCAGTAAATACATGGTGGCGTTCACGCGCTTGTCGAAATGCTCCGCAATATATTTAAAGACCGACACCAGCAGCAGGCAAATTTCTATACCGTATAGCGGCTTGAGCACGGAAATTAACAGATGCGAGTCGCACATCCCGGAAATAATCAAACGCGCCCCGACGATCAGCCCGACAATTAATAGCCCGCGCCTGGCGCCAATAAAGTTAACGAACAGCGGGACAACCATATACATGACGAATTCTATGCCCGACTGCACGGTACCGAGATAGCCAAATACCGCGTTGCCCTCATGAATATCGTCAAAGAAGGTAACGAAATAGCGCGAGAACTGCTGCTCGGCGATAAACATCATCCACGCCACGCCCGCCACGTACAGGCAAAAAGCCCAGAATTTACGGTTACGCAGCAGGGCGTACACATCTGCCGGGGCGATTTTCTCTTTGGTCAGTACCGCATCGGCATGAACGGAGTTAGTGTTCACTTTCAGGCTGAGCAGGACAACCAGCATCACGATCGACGTCACGCTGCCCATAATGAAGTTATAGGTCGGTGAGAGGTTGAACAGCAGGCCGGAGAAGGACGATGCCACCGCCCAGCCGAGCGAGCCCCACATACGAATTTGCCCGAACTCCATGCCGTTTAAGCGGCTGAAGCGGTCGGAATAAGATTCACACGCCGCCACGCCCGCATACCAGGCAAAGCTTAAATAGAGCGCGCCGATAATAATCCCCAGCAAGGTGCTGGACATTAACAGCGGCTGATAGACGTAAATAAAAAACGGCGCCATCAGGGCCGACATGGCGACCACAAAATAGAGCAGGTATTTGCTCATGCCGATTTTATCGAGAATATAGCCGTAGATGGGTTTGAGAATAACGGAAAATATTCCGTTCACCGCGAACACGGTTCCAATTACCGTCCCGCTGAGATTCGCTTTTTGACCCAGCCAGATCGCCAGTAGGCCAATACTCGCGGACCAGGTAAAGAAATAGAGAAAAATAAAGCTGCTGATTTTGTAATATTCGGTTCTGTTGGTTGTCGATGTATTTTTCATACCATCCTCGCCGAGGTGTAGGGTCAGAATTTTTATAACGTGAACGACAGCAGACGTTCGCCTCCAGGGTCGCGGATTACGACCCGGTTATGGTTCATATCCAGCTGCGGCGCGGCCGCAACGTTCTGTTTTTCACTGGCAATGACGGCGCAGCAGAGCCAGCGCTCTCCCGGTTGGAGATCGGTTTTTAACAGCGGAATGGAGGCGCACTCCGGGAACATGATGCTGCTGTTCGGCGGCGTGACGATGCTGTCCGGGGTGCGTTCAATGAAAGGCGACAGATCGACAATCGCACTGCTGCCGTTCTCTGCCGCCAGATAGCTGCCGCGCGCGCGGATTTGGTGCTCCGTTTTCATCACGGCGAAACCGCCCTCCGCCGTTTGCAGCGTGCGCGCGCTGTTGATGCGGTGCAGGCGCAAATGCCACTCGCCGAAGGGGATTTGCCAGGTCTCGATGTGCACGTCGTGCCACGGCGACCAGCGTGAATAGATAAAGTTTTCATCCACCCGCACCGCGTCGCACTCGCGACGTCCGCGGAAATAGTTATCCCCGTCCGCCAGCAGCAGCATGGAATCACAGGCCGCATGCTTCAGGTCAAAGCGCCCGCGCTCAATGGTGAAGCCAAAGCGGCTGGAGTAGGCAAATTTGGTGTATTTCGCTTCGGTGTTGACGTAGTTGTTCAGCTCCAGCTGACCGGCGGTGAGCATGGTGACGTGCTGAGAGTTCGTCGAATGCATCAGGATCTGCTGCGCGTGCGATATGACGTGCTTCTCCGCCAGCGTGGGCAGCGGCAGTTCTTCTGCCTGCCAGAACGGATGCGTCTCCGGCAGCGCCAGAATCAGGTAGCTTTTTAGCGCCCAGTAGGGCGAGCCGGGAGAGTTATAGTCCTCACACATGGCGAGGTTCGGACAGGCAAAACCGAGGGTCAGAATGCCGTCCCGGTCGGTAATTGTCCGCTGCTGCCACCAGCGGAGATGGCGCAGAATAATGCCTTTCACAATACCCGGCGTGAACACGTCAAGTTCAGAGAAGGCAACCGCGCTCCAGAAGGCGACCATCGCAAAGCGGTAGGTCAGGCTGCGGCCAAACGGTACCGACGCGCCGTCCGCGGCGGACCAGTAGATAAAGTCCTCCGCAAACAGACGCGAGCGCTCGCGCAGCACTTCTGCCCTCGCCTCATCGCCGCTTAAAGTGGCGTAAATCAGGCCGTAGAAGTGGAACGCCATGGAGATGTAGTAATCTTTCGGGCAACCCGCGCCGTCGGAATACCAGCCGTCACCCAGGTAATAGGCCTCCATCAGCGCAAACCGATGGTCGATGGCGGCCTGGTCGTACGGCAGCCCGGCGCGTTTGAAGCCCAGCTGGACCATAATGGCAAAGTAGTTCCAGTTGCTGTCGGGCATCTGCGCGTCGGCAATCTGATTCAGCCACGCGTGCAGGTTCATCACCTCGCGCTCGCTGAAGCAATCGGTGAGTTTATTCCCCAGCAGGGAAAGCCCCAGACCGTAGGATGCCATCTCGACCAGACGCTGATCGTACGGATCGGTTTCGCCCCAGTAGCCCGGGCTTTGCGGATCGGTGCCGATCCTGATGGCCTGCATGTACTTCTCGCTAAACGGCGAAGCATCGCCCGAAGCCAACAGCGGAAACAGCCCCCATAGCGCGCGGGAGAGCCCCTCCATCTGCGCGATATCCGTCGCGTAGTGCGCGCAGGTATCACCCAGCGAGAACCGCGAATGATTTACCGGAAACTGCTTATCCAGCGCGCCAAGTAAGGTATTCAGAGACGCCACGACGTCCTGGCGTGAAGACAACAGATTTGATTTTTCTTCGCTTTCCGCCCGCATAGTTCCACCCTCGTCATCAACTGCGGCCAAGCATAGTGAATGCTTAAGGTGGAGAAATGTTAGCCACGTCACAGGTGAGAACGTTCGATAAACCTGCGGTTGATAAAATTTAAAAAGGTGGTTTATAAATCTCTTCTGACGGGGAAAAGTTGAGTTTTATTGCACTATGCATGACGCGCCCATAAACGATCGTCTTGAGCTCATTACCTTAAACGACACCGTAGCGTCGTTCAGCCGCCTGTTTGCTAACACGGTGCGTTACCACCACTGGCATCAGTGTCTTGAAATTCTCTATGTGGAAGAAGGGTTTGGCGTCGCGATTGTCGATAACCGTCACTACACCATGCGCCCCGGACGCCTGTTTTTCTTTCCGCCGTTCACCCTGCATAAAGTCAGGGTGGACGAACAGGCGGAAGCGATTTACCGGCGCACGATTATTCACCTCGACCACCATGCGGTGCTGAAGTGTCTGCGTGATTTTCCGCACACGCAGCAGCGGCTGGAAAAACTCTCGCGTCGCGGCTCAGAGGCGTGGGTGGTTGACCTGGCACACTGCCATAGCCATGTCGATCATCTGTTCAGCTGTTATCCGCCGCCGATGAGCAGCGAAAGCATCGCCGGGCTGCTGATTAGCCTGTTTGCTATGTTGCCTGACGATCGTACCGGCGCACCGGGCAGCAGCTCGGGGATCGCCAGCCAGGTGATGTTCTGGCTGGACGAGCATTATCAGGAGAAATTCCGCCTCGACGCACTGGCAGCGGAACTGGGCAGATCGCGCAGCTACGTGTCGCGAAAATTTCATGCGGAGACGGGGGAGAAAATCCACCACTACCTGAACACGCTCCGCCTGCGTAAGGCGTGCGAATGCCTGCTGCACAGTGACGCGAGCGTGCGGGAGATTGCCGCGCGGGTGGGATTTTCTGACGTGACCTGGTTTATCAGCGCGTTTAAGAAGGGGATTGGTGAGACGCCGCTGCAGTACCGGAAGAACCATCGTGCGGTATGACACCCTCACCCGCCCCTCTCCCGCGGGAAGAGGGAGACAATCAACTGCTTTTCTTGCCCGGCTTTAGCCCACGGTGAAGCTCGTTGATGCGCTTCATCGACTTGATGGTGCGCTGCGGCTCGGTGGAGGCGACGGATAAAACAATCATCTCCAGGCACAGCAGCACCGTGCCGTGGAGCGGGATTTTGCCCTTCTCGCCGCCGCGCGGAACGTGGATCACCACGCTGGCCTCTTTGCTGAATCGGGAGTCGGTGGCATTGGTGAGCAAAATGGTGGGGATCCCCAGCCGTTTCGCTTCGCGCAGCGTGGTCTGTCCTTCCCGATGCGCGGATTTTTGCGCCATCATGATCAGCACATCCCCGCGCTGGAGACCTATCAGCTGCTCGGCCAGCCCTATTCCGGTGCGGTTAAGCGGCGTGGCGGGTAGCCCCATCCGGCTGAACAGCCTGGCGGTGTAGTCGGCCAAAATCCCGGATGCGCCAATCCCAAATATGGCAACCTGCCTCGCCTGCGCCAGCAGCGAGACCGCCTGCGCCATCGCGAAGCGGTTGTGGGGTTCAGACAACACCTCACAGGTGTGCTGATGCCCCTCCAGCACGAAATCAATGCTCGCATTGACGTCGCTGGTCAGCGTATTCACCGTGGTGGAGATCTTTTCGCTGGAGGTCACGACCGGGCCAAACCACTGCTCCAGCGTCTGCTTGAGATCGCGCAGCCCGGCGAAACCCAGCGCCTGGATGGCGCGAACGACGGTAGCGTCCGACGTTTTCAGCAGCGTCGCGATCTCCATTGCCGTCTGCTCCATCACCGCTTCACGATTTTCATTGATATAGCGCGCCACCTGCAGCAGGCGCGGCGTGAGCTGGTGCGACCGGGAGCGGAGGCGGTCGCCGAAGAGATCAACTTTACGGCTCATCGTGACGCCTCCGGCAGCGGACGTCCGGCAATCTGCGACTGGACCTGCGCGGCCATCAGCCCTAACGAGGCGAACGAGTTCGAGATGGCCTCTTCACGCGAGATCAGAACATAATGTCCGGTCCGACAGGCATTCAGGAACTGACACCAGCCCGGCATCACCGCATCCATCGCCGCCAGCTCATCCTGCGGTTTGCCGCCCGTATCCCCGCGCCAGGTGGCGAAAACGAAATCCGCATCCAGCTCCGGCAGCCGCTCGGCGCTGACGTCAATGCGTCCCCCTTCCGGGATGGACTCAATCAGCGGCGGGAAGGTAAACCCGGCATCACGCAGCACGCGGCCCAGCGAGTGATAGCTGTGCATGGCGTTGATTTTCCCCTGATTGGCCTGAATCACCGACACGCTCACTTTGCGGGTATCAATAGTCGCTTTCAGCGCCTTAATTTGCTCCTGATAGCGCCGCTCCAGAACCTTGAGCCGCGCCTGCGTGCCCGTCAGCTGCGCCAGCTTGCGGTAGATCTCCGGTGCGCCGCCGTCGAGATGATCGATACTCACCGTCGGGGCAATTTTCTCCAGCTGTTCCACCGGGGTATTTCGCGTCGGCTCGGTAATGATCAGGTCAGGCTTTGCGGCGGCGATGGCTTCAATGTCGATATCCGCAGTGCCGATAAACTTGATGTCGGAATTATCGAAATCGACGCCGGTCAACATGCCGCTGGAGCGCAGAAAATGGCTGCCGTCCGGCCGGGTGCGGCCATGGCTCGCCACCGGCGGTACGCCAAGCTCAATCAGCGGAATAGTAATGTCCAGGTCGTGTAGCGAGACGATCCGTTTCGGATGCACCGGCACCACCACCTTACGGTTCAGATCGTCAGTAAACGTCTGCGTCGGCTCGGTCGCGCTCGCCGCAAACCCCACCAGCAACAGCAATGAAAACAGTATGCGCATGTTAATCCCCTAAAATCTGTCCCGACGCTGCCAGAGCAGCAGCAGGAAAAACGGTCCGCCAATCAGTGAAATCACAATTCCCGCCGGTAGCTGCAGAGGGAGGAATGCCAGCCGCCCGACGTTATCCGCCAGTAGCACCAGCAGCGCCCCCAGCACGGCGCTACCCGTCAGGAGCGCCGTTTGCCCGCCGCGGAGCAGCAGGCGCGCCATGTGCGGCGCAATCAGCCCGACAAAACCAATGCTGCCCACGCAGGAGACGCAGGCCGCCGTCAGCACTACCGGGGCGAGAACCCTTAGAAGCGCCAGCCGGTTTGTGCGCACGCCAAGGCCCGCTGCGGTGTGGTTACCAAGCAGCGCCACGTCCGCAGCGCGGGCGGTAAACAGCAGCAGCGCAAACGCCGGAAGCGCCCAGGCAGCGGCAATGCAGACCAGCGTCCAGTTTGCCGCGTGGATGCTGCCCGCCAGCCACAGCATCGCCGTCTGCACGTCGCGCACGTCCGCCGTGGTCATAAAGACGCCCATTGCGGCGGCAAAGACCCACGACACGCCGATGCCGATCAGGATGAATCGCGGACGTGAGATATCGCGCGCCAGGGCCACCACCAGCAGCGCGGTGAGCAGCCCCCCGGCCATGCCAACCAGCGGCCGCCAGGCCAGGCCCAGCGCCGGGAACTGAAATATCAGCAGCAGTACCGCCGCGCTACAGCCCTCTTTCACCCCGATAAGCCCCGGATCGGCCAGGCCATTGCGGGTAATGGACTGCATTGCCGCCCCCGCCATGCCGAGCATCCCACCGCACAGCGCCGCCATCAGCAGGCGCGGCAGGCGGATATCCATCACGATGTAGCGCGTCTCTGACGTCAGGGTTTCTGGATAAAACAGCGCGCGCCCGATGGCGGAAGTGGGGATGGGCAGAGAGCCGTGCGTCAGGCCTAACCCCGTCAGCAGGCAGGCGGCCAGCGTCAGGATGACCAGACATACCAGCGCCTTTGGGCGGACCAGCGCCGAGAAGGCGCCAACGCGTAGCGCACGCAGTCCGGCGCGGTTCATTTAAACATCCTCGAGGCCATGAAGATAAAGACCGGGGCGCCAACCAGCGCGGTCATGATGCCGGTTGCCAGCTCCCAGGGCGAAAACAGCGTGCGGGCAGCGATATCCGCCAGCAGCAGAACCAGCGCCCCGCACAGGGCGGACAGCGGCACCATCACGCGCAGATCGACCGACACCAGACGGCGAACGAGCTGAGGCACCACGAGCCCGATAAAACCGATCGGCCCGGCGAGGGAGACTGCCGCACCGCAGAGCAGCGCGATAGCCATCAGGGCAAGCAGTCGCGTTTTCAGCAGCGATACGCCAAGCCCCTGCGCCATTCTGTCGCCCAGCGCCAGCATGTTGAGCGAGGGCGACAGCCAGAGCGCCAGCGCAAAGCCCACGCCAGCCACCCACAGGGCAGCGGCAATCGTTTCACCGCTGACCCCCGCTAAATCCCCCGCCAGCCAGGTGCGCATGGCGAGCAGCGTCTGTTCATCGAGGATGAGCACCGTGGCGGTAATCGACGAGGCAAACGCCGACATCGCCACGCCGCACAGCGTGACCTTCATCGGCGTAAGCCCGGTGCGTCCGGACGAGGAGAACGTGAGCACCAGCAGAAACAGCGCCGCGGCTCCGGCGGCGGCAATCAGCGGGCGCCCAAACGGCAGCGTCATCCCCAGCGCGCTCGTCAGCACCACCGCGAGCGCCGCCCCGGCGTTGAGCCCCAGAATATGCGGTTCGCCGAGCGGGTTGCGGATCGTGGATTGCAGCAGCACGCCCGCCACGCCGAGCGCGGCCCCCGCCACCATCGCGGCGCAGAGGCGCAGCAGTCTGAGCTTGATGATGATGTTATGGTCGAAATTGCGCGGATCGAAGTGGAGGATGGCCTCCACCACCGTTTGCGGAGCGATAAAGCGGGCGCCGATCCCCAGATGGGCAATCGCACCCGTTGCCAGCAGCAGGGCGAACATCAGGAAAGCCAGAGAGGTGCGCATCATGGCTATTTTGCGACCTGGCGAAACGGCATAAAGAACGGTTTACCGGTCAGCGGATTGATGGACATATGCACGTCGACATCAAACACCGCTTTAATCAGCTCCGGCGTGCAGGCGTCCCCTTCATGCAGTACGCCCTCGACTTTTCCCTGGCGTAAAAAGACCAGCGAATCGCCGTAGCTCACGGCGAAGTTGAGATCGTGCAGCACCACCACCACGGTACGTCCGTGCTCGCGCGTCAGCGTATGCAGCAGTTCGAGGATCTCCACCTGGTAGCGGAGATCGAGGAACGTGGTGGGTTCATCCAGCAGGATATAGGGCGTTTGCTGCGCCAGCGCCATGGCGATCCAGCAGCGCTGACGCTGGCCGCCGGACAGGCTTTCGACGGGCATGTGGGCAAACTCGGCCGTGCCGGTCAGGCGCAGGGCCTCCTCCACCGCCTGCTCGTCCTCGTCGCTCCACTGGCGCATAACGTTCTGCCAGGGAAAACGCCCGCGCGAGACCAGCTCAAAGACGGTTAACCCTTCCGGCAGCAGCGGAGACTGCGGCAGGATGCCAAGCTGGCGGGCGACGGCTTTCGTCGGCTGCGCGTGGATCGCCTTGCCGTCGAGAACCGCCGCGCCACCAAGCGGCTGAAGCAAACGCGCGATGGTACTCAGCAGCGTGGATTTTCCGCAGCCGTTCGCCCCCACCAGAACGGTGATTTTCTGCTGGGGGATCGCAAGGGAAATATCATCAACGATGATTTTTTTCTGATAACCGGCAGAAAGATTCTCCAGAACCAGACCCGGTTTTGTCGTGTTGTGAGCCACGTGCATGCCAACGTAATAAAAAAGGGAAACAAATATAAATAAAAATCATTCTCTTTTGAGAGTTTGAGGCCGCGCCATGTAGTAGTCAAGTGAAGAAACACCCTGAAAAAACCAGGGGTAACGGTGTGCTATTACACTGGCCGGTGAAACAATAAAGACTTAATTTTCAATTGATTAATTGATTACCCCTGTGCTTTTCCGTTACGTTTCAGAGATGTAGCCGATTTTTAGCTTTTTTCATTTACTACTACATTTCCGCATGATTGAATGATTCTCAATTACATGTTCGATGCCAGTTCTGGCTAACGGGCAGACCATAAAGGGCAATGACTCACAGGTTCTTCCGTGAAGGTGCTTCACGGATATTTTGGGATAACAGTTGTAATGGCTACGTTCACACCTTCACTCTCTGGGATAAAAGGGCGCGCGCTCTTTTCACTGCTGTTTATGGCGCCGCTGTCGCAGGCAGCAGACACCACGGCTAAAGACGGCGAAACGCTTACCGTCACCGCCGATCCAAATGCTACGGCGGAGGCCACCAACGGCTACCAGCCGCTGAATACCTCCACCGCCACGTTGACCAACATGCCGATGCTGGATATCCCGCAGGTGGTGAATACCGTCAGCGATAAGGTGCTGGCGGATCAGCACGCCACCACGCTGGATGAAGCGCTCTATAACGTCAGCAACGTGGTGCAGACCAACACCCTGGGCGGTACGCAGGATGCCTTCGTACGCCGCGGGTTTGGCGCAAACCGCGACGGCTCGATCATGACCAACGGCCTGCGCACCGTGCTGCCGCGCAGCTTTAACGCCGCAACCGAACGCGTGGAGGTGCTGAAAGGCCCGGCCTCAACGCTGTACGGCATTCTCGATCCGGGCGGCCTGATTAACGTCGTCACGAAGCGCCCGGAGAAAATCTTCGGTGGCTCGATTTCTGCCACCTCTTCCAGCTTTGGCGGCGGCACCGGACAGGTCGATGTCACCGGTCCGATTGAGGGCACGCGCCTGGCGTATCGCCTCACGGGCGAGTATCAGGACGAGGATTACTGGCGCAACTTCGGCAACGAACGCAGCACCTTTATCGCCCCGTCGCTGACCTGGTTCGGCGATGATGCCACCGTGACCGTGCTCTATTCGCATCGCGACTATAAGACGCCGTTCGATCGCGGAACGATCTTCGATCTCAACACTAAAAAGGCCGTCGACGTCGATCGCAAAACCCGCTTTGACGAGCCGTTTAACGTGACCGACGGGCAGTCCGATCTCGCTCAGCTTAACGCGGAATACCGCCTCAACAGCCAGTGGACCGCGAAGTTCGACTACAGCTACAGCCAGGATAAATACAGTGACAACCAGGCCCGCGTCATGGCCTACGATTCAAAAACCGGCACCCTGACCCGCCGGGTGGATGCAACCCAGGGCTCGACCCAGCGCATGCACAGCACCCGTGCGGATCTGCAGGGCAACGTGGATATCGCGGGCTTTTATAATGAGATCCTCACCGGCGTGTCGTATGAAAATTACGATCTGCTGCGCACGGACATGATGCGCTGTAAGAACGTCAAAGGTTTCAATATCTATAATCCGGTTTATGGCAAACTCGACGAGTGTACAACCGTCTCCGCCGCTGACAGCGACCAGACGCTCAAGCAGGAGAGCTACTCGGCCTACGCCCAGGATGCCCTGTACCTGACGGATAAATGGATCGCCGTCGCCGGGCTGCGCTACCAGTATTACACCCAGTACGCGGGCAAAGGTCGTCCGTTTAACGTCAATACCGACAGCCGCGACGAGCAGTGGACGCCGAAGCTGGGGCTGGTTTACAAACTGACGCCAGCAGTCTCGCTGTTTGCCAACTATTCGCAGACGTTTATGCCGCAGTCGTCCATTGCGAGCTACATTGGCGACCTGCCGCCGGAAACCTCAAACGCGTACGAAGTAGGGGCAAAGTTCGATCTATTCGACGGCATTACCGCCAATATCGCGCTGTTTGATATTCACAAGCGCAACGTGCTGTACACCGAAAGCATTGGGGGCGAAACCATCGCCAAAACCGCGGGCCGCGTGCGCTCTCAGGGCGTGGAGGTGGATCTTGCCGGGTCACTGACCGAGAACACCAATATTATCGCCAGCTACGGCTATACCGACGCGAAGGTGCTTGAAGACCCGGATTACGCGGGTAAACCGCTGCCGAACGTGCCGCGCCACACCGGCTCACTCTTCCTGACGTACGACATTCACAATGCGTTTGCCGGGAATACCCTGACGCTCGGCGGCGGTGGGCACGGCGTAAGCCGCCGCTCGGCGACCAACGGTGCGGATTATTATCTGCCGGGCTATTTCGTGGCTGATGCGTTTGCGGCGTATAAGATGAAGCTGCAGTATCCGGTGACGCTGCAGGTGAACGTGAAGAACCTGTTTGATAAGACCTACTACACGTCGTCGATTGCGACCAACAACCTGGGCAACCAGATTGGCGACCCGCGCGAAGTGCAGTTTACGGTGAAGATGGAGTTTTGATGTAAAAAAGCCCGGTGGCGCTAATGCTTACCGGGCCTACGATCCATTCCCTCTCCCTGTGGGAGAGGGTTAGGGTGAGGGCATCAGGCCTCAATATCCGCCATATCCCCTTTCTCCTGCAGCCAGTTACGTCGGTCTTCCGAACGTTTCTTGGCGAGGAGCATATCCATCACGGCGTTGGTTTGCTGTTCGTCTTCGTCGCTGATCGTCAGCTGCACCAGGCGGCGCGTGTTCGGATCCAGCGTCGTTTCGCGCAGCTGCATCGGGTTCATTTCGCCCAGCCCTTTAAAGCGCTGCACATTTGGTTTGCCCTTCTTACGCTTAAGCTGCTCCAGCACGCCCGCCTTCTCTTCTTCCGTCAGCGCGTAGTACACCTCTTTGCCGAGGTCGATACGGTAGAGCGGCGGCAGCGCCACGTGGACGTGACCGTTTTTCACCAGCGTGCGGAAGTGCTTCACAAACAGCGCGCACAGCAGCGTGGCGATGTGCAGACCATCGGAGTCCGCATCCGCGAGAATGCAGATCTTGCCGTAGCGCAGCTGGCTCAGATCCTCGCTGTCCGGATCGATGCCGATCGCAACGGAGATGTCGTGCACTTCCTGCGAGGCCAGCACTTCGTCTGAAGAGACTTCCCAGGTGTTCAGGATCTTACCCTTGAGTGGCATGATCGCCTGATATTCACGATCGCGCGCCTGTTTGGCCGACCCACCCGCCGAATCCCCTTCCACGAGGAACAGCTCGGTGCGGTTGAGATCCTGCGCGGTGCAGTCCGCCAGCTTGCCCGGCAGCGCAGGGCCGCTGGTCAGCTTTTTACGCACCACTTTCTTCGCGGCACGCAGACGACGCTGGGCGCTGGAGATCGCCATTTCAGCCAGCATCTCAGCCGCCTGAACGTTCTGGTTCAGCCACAGGGTAAACGCATCTTTCACCACGCCGGAGACGAACGCCGCGCACTGGCGCGATGACAGACGTTCTTTAGTCTGACCGGCAAACTGCGGATCCTGCATCTTCACGGAGAGCACGTAGGCGCAGCGGTCCCAGATATCTTCCGCCGAGAGCTTCACGCCGCGCGGCAGAATGTTGCGGTATTCGCAGAACTCACGCATCGCGTCCAGCAGTCCCTGACGCAGGCCGTTGACGTGGGTACCGCCGAGCATGGTTGGGATCAGGTTGACGTAGCTTTCGGTCAGCAGCTCGCCGCCTTCCGGCAGCCACAGCAACGCCCAGTCCACCGCTTCGGTATCACCGCTAAAGTTACCGACAAACGGTTTTTCCGGCAGCGTTGGCAGGCCGTTTACCGCTTCGCACAGGTAGTCGTTCAGGCCATCGGCGTAGCACCAGGTCTGCTCGGTGTTGTTGACGTGATCTTTAAAGGTAATTTCCACGCCCGGGCACAGTACCGCTTTGGCTTTCAGCAGGTGCGTCAGGCGAGAAACGGAAAAGCGCGGGCTGTCGAAGAAGCTTTCGTCAGGCCAGAAGTGGACGCTCGTGCCGGTGTTGCGTTTAGCGCACGTGCCGACAACCTGCAGATCCTGCACCTTCTCACCGTTTTCAAACGCGATGTTGTACACCTGACCGTCGCGACGGACGTTCACTTCCACGCGTTTGGACAGGGCGTTCACCACGGAAATCCCCACGCCGTGCAGACCACCGGAGAACTGATAGTTCTTGTTGGAGAACTTACCGCCCGCGTGCAGACGGCAGAGAATCAGCTCAACGGCAGGCACGCCCTCTTCCGGGTGGATGTCCACCGGCATGCCGCGACCGTCGTCGATGACCTCCAGCGACTGATCGGCGTGCAGGATGACGTCAACGCGTTTGGCATGGCCCGCCAGCGCTTCGTCCACACTGTTATCAATAACTTCCTGGCCCAGATGGTTCGGGCGCGTCGTATCGGTATACATCCCCGGGCGGCGGCGAACCGGCTCAAGCCCGGTGAGTACCTCAATGGCATCAGCGTTATAGGTTTGCGTCATGATTTAAACTAGCAATTCGCATTGATTGTCAGTGGCTGTGCAGTCCAAGAAAATCGACAATCTGGGTGAAATGATCCTCAAAGCCCGTGAAAGCATGGTTTCCGCCCTCTTCTATAGTCTGGCGGCAGGAGGCGTAATACGCCACTGCCTGGCGGTAATCCAGCACTTCATCACCCGTCTGCTGCAGCAGCCAGATGAGATCCGGCGCTTCAAGCGGGTCGACCTGCATAACTTTGAGATCGTAAATATGGCGTGACTCTAGCACATATTGCTGCCCGGTGTAGGGGTTCTCGTTTTCGCCAAGAAAGTCCCTCAGCAGCTCAAATGGCCGTACCGCCGGATTAACCACAACGGCGGGCAGCATAAAGCATTGTGAGAGCCAGGTGGCATAGTACCCGCCCAGCGATGAGCCGACTACGCCAAAGGATTCACCGCCGTGTTCAAGCACGATCGATTCGAGCATTTCCGCCGCCTCCGCCGGGTACGGCGGCAGCTGCGGGATAATCATCTCAACGTGGGGGTGATGCTCGCTCAGCCACTGGCGAAACTGCGTCGCTTTTGCGGAGCGCGGCGAGCTGTTGAATCCGTGCAGATAAAGGAGCGTAGACATCAGTAGCCTTCTGAAGCGGTATCCGGGCGGAACTCTGCGCCTGCCAGACGGCAGACTTCCGTGGTCAGCGTGCCGTCGGCATGCAGTTCCAGCCAGCGCCAGCCTGGCGCGATGGTATCCAGCGTAAAGTTGGCGCAGTGCGGCTTAAACTGCACACAGGTTGACGGCGTCGCCAGCATGCGGCGTCCGTTCCAGTCGAGATCCTGTTCCTGATGGATGTGTCCGCACAGCAGGTGTTTCACGCGCGGGTATTTCGCCAGCACGCTATCCAGCGCCGCGGAGTTACGCAGGCTGTGCTGATCCAGCCAGCTGCAGCCCGCCGGCAGCGGATGATGATGGAGCAACAGCAGCGTATGACGTTCAGGTTCGGCAGCCAGTTTGGTCTCCAGCCAGTCGAGTTGAAACTCGCTTAATTCACCGTGCGGGACGCCAAATACCTGGCTGTCCAGCAGCAGGATCTGCCACTGTTCACCCGCAAATACGCACTTCGCCGGAGAAATCCCCGCATCCTGAAGGGAGCTGTACATTGCGGGCTGGAAATCGTGGTTTCCGGGCAGCCAGACGCAAGGCACGCTAAAGCTCGCGATGCCTTCAGCAAAATGCTGGTAGGCCGCGGAGGACTGGTCCTGCGCCAGATCGCCCGTTGCGACAATCAGGTCGCAGTCGCGATGTTCAGCGTGAATGGCGCTCAGTACCGCCTGATAACTCTCCCAGGTATTAACCCCCAGCAAAGTTTCATGCTTTTCGGCAAAAAGGTGGGTATCGGTGATTTGTAATATCCTGACTGGCGCCCCACCAGCAACAGTCAGGTTCAACAGGCTTTCCAAATGGTGTCCTTAGGTAGGTTTATGACGCTAACAAACCGGAATCGCCATTGCTCCATGTGCTAAACAATATCTTAGCCAGTCGGCTAAAAACTGGTTAATTTGATGCTTTTCGTCGCGTTGATGCAACTTTTTATTCGGATAATCATACCGCGCCTTGAAGCGAAAGATCTGCTGACTTGAACACACTTCAGCGACCATCGCGTCATGATAGAGACGCACCGTCATCGACGGCAGGCTCCAGTAGCTGATGCTGGGCGCTGTTTGTTCTATTTCCACCAGCGTAGTGTAGCGCGTTGATTCTGTTATCGTTAACCGATACTGCGCGTTGCTCACCTGATAGCTTACCGTTTCGCCGGGTGCGTCGTTTCTCGGCAGCAGGCGGCGCAGCTGTGCGAAATTGGTTTCGCACAGGCGCATCATTTCTGGGAAGTCAGGCGTATAGCGCTTCATTTTTTCCACTCGTTTCGTAATGTCTGATAATGCAGCTGCAGCCATTGCAGGGCGATGACAGACGCTGCGTTGTCGATTTTCCCCTCTTCTACCCACTGATAAGCCTGTTCCCGGCTCACCACATGAACCCGAATATCTTCGTTTTCATCAGCCAGACCGTGAATACCTTCTGCGGTCGTGGCGTCCACTTCGCCCACCAAAATGGATAAGCGTTCGCTGGTGCCACCCGGACTCGCCAGATAGCTCAACACCGGTTTTGTGCGGCCTACCACCAGCCCGGCCTCTTCCAGCGCCTCGCGACGGGCGACGTCTTCAACCGACTCGCCCTCTTCGATCATCCCTGCCACCATCTCCAGCAACCACGGGCTTTCACTGGTGTCATACGCGGCAATGCGGATCTGCTCCACCAGCACGACTTCGTCACGCACTGGGTCAAAGGGTAGCAAGACAGCCGCATGCCCGCGCTCAAAAATTTCACGTCTGATTTCGCCGCTCATTTCACCGTTGAACAGGCGATGCCTGAAACGGTAAAGATCCATCGAAAAAAAACCGCTATAAAGCGTTTCTCGTGCAATAATTTCTACATCGTTTTTGGCGAATGTCACGGGCAACTTTTCTGGTTTTTGCATGAGTCGAGTCCTGGTAGCAATGGTGATGAAATTATGAATTTCAAGGCTGTTTGGCTGCCGTTTGTAAGGCTATATGGTAGATTGGTGCAAATTACCGCCAGATGGCACGTAACGCCAACCTTTTGGTGTGGATGATTCTGTTAGAATCGGCAATTATTTTTTAATTAGATCAGCGCTAATACTGCTTCACAACAAGGAATGCAAATGAAGAAATTGCTCCCCATCCTTATCGGCCTGAGCCTGACGGGCTTCAGTGCAATGAGCCAGGCGGAAAACCTGTTACAGGTCTACCAGCAGGCACGTCTGGGCAACCCTGATTTACGTAAATCAGCGGCCGATCGTGATGCTGCGTTTGAAAAGATTAACGAAGCGCGTAGCCCACTGCTGCCGCAGTTAGGTTTAGGTGCAGATTATACCTACAGCAACGGTTTCCGCGACGCTAACGGCGTTAACTCCAATGCTACCAGCGCCTCACTGCAATTAACACAGACGCTGTTTGATATGTCCAAATGGCGCGCCCTGACCCTGCAGGAAAAGAGCGCGGGCATCCAGGATGTGACCTATCAGACCGACCAGCAAACGCTGATCCTGAATACTGCCACCGCGTACTTCAACGTGCTGAGCGCCATTGACGCGCTCTCCTACACCGAAGCGCAGAAACAGGCGATCTACCGCCAGTTAGATCAAACCACCCAGCGCTTCAATGTGGGTCTGGTGGCGATCACCGACGTGCAGAACGCCCGTTCACAGTACGACACCGTGCTGGCCAACGAAGTAACCGCGCGTAATAACCTCGACAACGCGCTGGAATCCCTGCGCCAGGTGACCGGGAATTACTATCCTGAGCTGGCTTCCCTGAACGTCGACAGCTTCAAAACGGATAAGCCGCAGGCCGTTAACGCCCTGCTGAAAGAGGCGGAAAACCGCAACCTGACGTTGCTGCAGGCGCGTCTGAGCCAGGACCTAGCCCGCGAGCAAATTCGTCAGGCGCAGGACGGCCATCTGCCAACCCTGAGCCTGAGCGCGTCCACCGGCGTTTCTGACACGACCTACAGCGGCTCTAAAACCAATTCTGCCCAGTATGACGACAGCAATATGGGTCAGAACAAAGTGGGCCTGAGCTTCTCCCTGCCGCTGTACCAGGGCGGTCAGGTAAACTCTCAGGTGAAACAGGCGCAGTACAACTTTGTTGGCGCGAGCGAGCAGCTGGAAAGCGCGCACCGCAACGTGGTGCAGACCGTGCGTTCGTCCTTCAACAACGTGAACGCGTCTATCAGTAGCATCAACGCCTATAAACAGGCCGTGGTGTCTGCACAGAGCTCCCTGGACGCGATGGAAGCGGGTTACTCCGTTGGTACCCGCACCATCGTTGACGTGCTGGACGCGACCACCACGCTGTACAACGCGAAACAGCAGCTCTCCAGCGCGCGTTATCAGTACCTGATCAACCAGCTGAACATTAAGCAGGCTCTGGGTACGCTGAACGAGCAAGACCTGCAGATGCTGAACAGCGCGCTGGGCAAACCGGTCTCTACCTCTCCGGACAGCGTTGCGCCGGAAAACCCGGAGCAGGTTGCCGCCGTTGATAACTTCAACGCTAACGGCAGCGCCCCTGCCGCACAGCCAGCGGCCGCGCGTAGCACGGCACCAGCAAGCAGCGGTTCTAACCCGTTCCGTAACTAAGAGTGTTATCACGCCCTCTCTCACCGGGAGAGGGCGCAGCTGAATCACACCCGAACGTAAGCCAACGTAAAGATCCCCCTGATTCCGCCCCTCTTCGCTTCATTTTCAACCACTCATCCACTATCCTGAGCGTTATTACCACTGGGTCCTGGAAGACAAACATGAAACGGACAAAAACGATTAACCACGCGTCGTTCCGCAAAAGCTGGAACGCACGCCATCTCACCCCTGTTGCGCTGGCAGTAACCGCGGTCTTTATGCTGGCAGGCTGTGAGAAAAACGACGAAACGGTTTCGCTGTATCAAAACGCGGACGATTGCTCCGCCGCAACCGGCCAGACAGCAGAATGTAAAACCGCCTACACCAACGCCCTGAAAGAAGCGGAACGCACCGCGCCGAAATACGCCTCACGCGAAGACTGCGTGGCGGAATTTGGTGAAGGACAGTGTCAGCAGACGCCAGCTCAGGCAGGTACTGCGCCGGAAAATCAGGCGCAGGCGCAGTCCAGCGGCAGCTTCTGGATGCCATTAATGGCAGGTTACATGATGGGCCGCCTGATGGGCGGCGGTGCGGGCTATCAGCAGCAACCGCTGTTTAGCTCGAAAAACCCGGCCAGCCCGGCTTATGGTCAATATACCGATGCCAGCGGCAAAGGCTATGGCGCAGCGACCCCGGGCCGCACCGTGACCGTCCCGAAAACCGCGATGGCGCCGAAGCCTGCGACCACCAGCACCATCACCCGCGGTGGGTTCGGTGAGTCTGTGGCGAAACAGACCAGCATGCAGCGTAGTGCAACAGGCACTTCCACTCGCTCAATGGGCGGCTGATCATGGAACGAGTCGGTATTACCGAGCGCCCGGACTGGCGCGAAAAAGCTACTGAATACGGTTTTAACTTCCACACCATGTACGGCGAGCCGTACTGGTGTGAAGATGCTTACTACAAACTGACGCTCGACCAGGTGGAAAAACTGGAAGAGGTGACGGCCGAGCTGCACCAGATGTGCCTGAAGGTGGTGGATAAAGTCATCGACAGCGACGAGCTGATGACTAAATTCCGTATTCCGAAGCATACCTGGAGTTTCGTCCGTCAGTCGTGGAAAACGAATCAGCCTTCGCTTTACTCTCGCCTCGATCTGGCGTGGGATGGCGTAGGTGAGCCGAAGCTTTTAGAAAACAACGCGGATACGCCGACCTCTCTTTACGAAGCGGCATTCTTCCAGTGGATTTGGCTGGAAGATCAGATGAACGCCGGAAACCTGCCGGAAGGTAGCGACCAGTTCAACAGCCTGCAGGAAAAGCTGATTGAGCGTTTCGCCGAACTGCGGGAGCAGTTTGGCTTCAATCTGCTGCATCTTGCCTGCTGTCGCGACACGGAAGAAGACAGGGGCACGGTTCAGTATCTGCAGGACTGCGCGGCCGAAGCGGAAGTGGCGACTGAATTCCTCTATATCGAGGATATCGGCCTGGGGGAAAAAGGTCAGTTTACGGATATGCAGGATCAGGTGATCAGCAACCTGTTCAAGCTCTATCCGTGGGAATACATGCTGCGTGAAATGTTCTCCACCAAGCTGGAAGACGCGGGCGTGCGCTGGCTGGAACCGGCGTGGAAGAGCATTATCTCCAATAAAGCCCTGCTGCCGATGCTGTGGGAGATGTTCCCGAACCACCCTAACCTGTTGCCAGCTTACTTTGCCGAAGATGAGTTCCCACCGATGGAGAAATACGTCGTTAAGCCTATCTTTTCCCGCGAAGGCGCGAACGTCTCCATTATCGAAAACGGTAAAACGCTGGAAGCGGTTGAAGGTCCATACGGTGAAGAAGGGATGATCGTCCAGGAGTTTTATCAACTGCCGAAATTTGGCGACAGCTATACGCTGATCGGCAGCTGGCTTATTAACGATCAACCTGCCGGGATCGGCATCCGCGAAGATCGCGCGTTGATTACGCAGGATCTGTCACGGTTCTATCCGCATATTTTTATTGAATAAAACTTGCCCGGTGGCGCTACGCTTACCGGGCATGTTTTTTACCCCACCTGCACCGACAGCATACTCAAACTGCCCATTTCAATGCCGTCAACCGGAATGGTAACCGGCTCCTGACCGTCCCATGCACCTAACACATACAGCAGCGGCAGGAAGTGCTCCGGCGTCGGGTTAGAGAGCGAACCGCCTTCGTGATCCAGATAGTTCACTAACGGATGCTTCTCAACCGGGCCTTGCCAGGTCAGGTTCGCTTTGACGTAGGCGTTAAAAGCGCTCGCCCACGGGTATGGCGTGTTCTCACCGTGCCAGCGCGCCGTACGCAGGTTATGCACCACGTTGCCGCTTGCCACCAGCATGATGCCCTCATCACGCAGGGTCGCCAGTTTGCGGCCCATTTCCAGATGCCAGGCCGCCGGTTTAGTGCTGTCGATGCTTAACTGCACCATCGGAATATCTGCATCAGGGTACATCTTAATCAGCACGCCCCACGAGCCGTGGTCAAAGCCCCAGGCTTCTTTATCCAGCGCCACTGGAACAGGTGCGAGCAACTCTACCAGCCGCTGTGCCAGCGCAGGCGAGCCGGGAGCCGGATAATGCGTATCATACAGCGCCTGCGGGAAGCCGCCGAAATCATGAATGGTTTTAGGCGTTTCCATGGCCGTCACGCCGGTACCACGGGTAAACCAGTGCGCAGACACCACCACAATCGCCTTCGGACGCGGCAATGTCTCCCCCAGATGACGCCAGGCGCGGGTATAAACGTTGTCTTCCAGAACGTTCATTGGGCTGCCGTGGCCTAAAAACAGTGCAGGCATACGAGAAGAAGACATGGTGGTATCCTTAGAGAAGGTGTCAATTTGATGGTTCTACATTACGCGCATTCAGGTGAAGATAAACGCAGATAACCGTGAAGATCATCATCAGGAAATTTGAACGTAAGATATCGCTTAAGGAGAGTGCATGTCAGTACCCTTAATTTTGACCGTGCTTGCGGGTGCCGCGACCTTTATCGGTGCGTTCCTCGGCGTGCTCGGGCAAAAACCGTCTAATCGTCTTCTGGCGTTCTCGCTGGGCTTCGCCGCTGGGATCATGCTGCTTATCTCGCTGATGGAGATGCTGCCAGCAGCCCTTCACACCGAGGGAATGTCTCCGGTTCTGGGCTACGGCATGTTCATCGTTGGTCTGCTGGGCTATTTTGCGCTCGACCGTATGCTGCCCCATGCCCACCCTCAGGATTTGATGCAAAAAAGCGTTACTCCAATCCCCGGCAACATCAAGCGCACGGCGATCCTGCTGACGCTGGGTATCAGCCTGCACAACTTCCCGGAAGGTGTCGCCACGTATGTCACGGCCAGCAGCAATCTGGAAATGGGATTTGGTGTCGCGCTGGCGGTAGCCTTACACAATATTCCTGAAGGACTTGCCGTGGCCGGGCCGGTTTATGCCGCAACGGGTTCAAAACGTACTGCCGTCTTCTGGGCGGGGATTTCCGGGATGGCCGAAATTCTCGGCGGCGTGCTGGCGTGGCTGATCCTTGGAAGCCTCGTCTCCCCTGTCGTGATGGCGGCGATTATGGCTGCCGTGGCCGGGATTATGGTTGCGCTCTCCGTAGATGAGCTGATGCCGCTGGCGAAAGAGATCGATCCTAACAATAATCCCAGCTACGGCGTGCTATGCGGCATGTCGGTGATGGGGTTAAGCCTGGTGCTGCTGCAAACGGCAGGTATAGGCTGACACGGATGCCCTCATCGATGAGGGCAATTCTTTGATGCGCCCCAGCGCAGCCGTTGCATTTTACACTGTCTGCGGCTCTGTATTTACAATTGGAAAATCAAGAGTTTTTATGGATATTTTTAAGCGCAATATTTCCCAATTAAATTGCGCTTAAAAAACCGCTACTGCATGAAATATTAACCGGTTACGATAGTAATAAATTATATATTAACCTCCTCTAAAAATATCTTTAAGCCTCATTAATCGTAAAAGCCCCCCTCAACCCGTTATACTTTGCGAGTATTCTGAAAATTAATATTCAGATTATGAATTCAATTGAAAAAGGATATTTTCATGTATATGGGTAAAAAAGTATTGTTAGCGGTTGCGATGGCTGCCATCGTTTCGGGTTCTGCTTTTGCTGATGACCAGGGTTCCGGCAAAATCAAATTCAAAGGTGTGGTCATTGATGCACCGTGCAGCATTGCACCAGACAGCGTTGATAAAGAAGTGGACTTGGGTGAAGTCACCACTGCCGTTATCAATGCCAACAAAAAGTCTACCGCTGTTCCGGTTGATATCAATCTGGAGAACTGCCAGCTTGACGATCCGGCGGACGAAACGGATACGCCAGTAACCAAAGTTGACGTGACCTTCACCAGCGCAGCAACTGACGCTACTGACACCAGCCTGATGAGCAACACCTATGCAAGCGGTGCTCAGAACGTCGGTGTTCGTCTGCTGGACAACAACGAAGCCAACATCACCCTGGGTTCGGCTCAAACGGTCGATCTGCTGGCGGGTTCCACCACTCAGACTCTGCACTTCAAAGCATTAATGGAAGTTGCTCAGGGTAAAACTGCCACAGCGGGTCAGGTTGAAGCGACTGCCAACTATGTGCTGATGTACAAATAAGGCAATGCATCACGATAAAACCGGCTGGCATTATTTGCCAGCCGGTATGTGATATTATTTTGGTAACAGGATGATGACATATAAATTACAATCTAAAATCATCATTGCGTCCCTGTTAATGACGAAGATTGCCTCTGCCACCGAGTTTAATATCAATGCCATTGATAAAGACCAGCGGAGCAGCGTTGACCTCTCCCTTTTTAAAAATGAAATAGCGGTTACCCCTGGTAGCTATTTTGTTACCGTATCAATTAACGACACACCGCTGGCTAACGGCTGGCAGCTTAGCTGGAAAGAAGTAAATAACACGGTACAGGTGTGTATTCCTCCTGAACTGGCGGATACGTTTGCCCTGAAAGAGGAAGTCCGCGACGCCTTACCCGAAAAAGAGGGATGCGTCGACTTTTCCTCCAGACCGGATATCACCTTTAATTTTGAACAAGCGACCCAGACGCTGAAGGTCACCGTACCCCAGGCATGGTTGCAGTACCGCGCCGCCGACTGGATGCCACCCGCAACGTGGGACAATGGCGTACCGGGCGTGATTCTGGATTACAACCTGTTCGCCAGCCACTATCAGCCCAGCGACGGCAGCAGCACCAACAACGCCAACACCTATGGCACGGCGGGCGCGAATATGGGCGCATGGCGCCTGCGCAGTGATTATCAGTACAGCCAAACGCATACCGATGCAGGTTCGGATCATGACGGACGCTTTTCGCGCGTCTACATGTTCCGCCCTCTTCCTTCGCTTGGTGCTAAGCTGACGCTGGGTGAAACGGACTTCCAGTCCTCAATCTTTGACGCTTTTACCTATACCGGCGCCTCCCTGATCAGCGATGAGCGCATGCTCCCCTGGTCGCTGCGTGGCTATGCGCCACAAATTACCGGTATCGCGCAAACCAACGCGACCGTCACCGTCAGCCTGGCCGATCGCGTAATTTATCAAAGCAAAGTTCCGCCTGGCCCCTTTGTTATTCAGGATCTTAACCAGTCCGTTCAGGGGACGCTGGACGTAAAAGTGACGGAGGAAGACGGGCGCGTCAGCACCTTCCAGGTCTCGGCGGAATCGGTGCCTTTTTTAACGCGTAAAGGGCAGGTTCGCTACAAGCTGGCGGCGGGTAAAGCGCGTAAAGACGCCTCTCATGACGTCGAAGACACCGGTTTTATGAGCGGTGAATTCTCATGGGGAATGCTGTCAAACACCTCGCTCTATGGCGGGACGCTTGCCGACGGGGATCATTACCGTTCCGTTGCCGCCGGGATCGGGCAAAATATGGCGCATCTGGGTGCCCTCTCTTTTGACGTCACGCAGGCCACCAGCCAGCTCCCCTTCCAGGATAGCCAGACGGGTTACAGCTATCGTTTTAACTACAGTAAGCGTTTCGATACCACCGGCAGCCAGCTTACGCTTGCCAGCTACCGCTACTCCGATCGGAAGTTCCTGAGCTATGCCCGCTTCCTTGATTATGACGACAACGATCGTCAGACAGAAAAGCAGACGTTGAGCGTAACGGCCAGCCAGTACATCAGCCCGTTATCGCTCAACCTCTACGTCAACGTACTGCGTCAGACCTGGTGGAATGAAGCCCCGTCCACGACGGGAAGCATTACCGCAGGCTATAACTTTGATCTGGGACGCTGGAAAAACCTCGGCGTCACCCTCTCCTGGAGCAAAACGCATTACGAAGATGAAGACGACGATACGCAGTTTTATCTTTCCCTGAGCGTACCGATCGATCCGGATCATCGTCTCAGCTACGATCTGCACAACAGCGATAGCCTGAGCCAAAATGTCTCCTGGTACGACACGTCCGATCGCAATAATACCTGGGGCGTCTCCGCGGGGACGGAGAGTGAACACGCGGACGCGGGCGCACAGATGAGCGGTAACTATCAGCATTATTCACCGTTTGGCGATCTGAATATCTCCGGAAGTTATAAAGCTGATGAATATAACTCCCTGAGCGCCAGCTGGAATGGCTCGTTTACCTCAACGGCCAAAGGCGCAGCGCTGCACCGTCGCAGCTACGGAAACGAACCGCGCGTGATGGTCAGTACCGACGGCGTCGGCAACATTCCGCTGAACATGTCACGGGATGAAACCAACCGCTTTGGTATCGGCGTTTTACCGTCGGTTTCCAGTTACTCTCCCGCCAGCGTACAGGTCAATCTGGATAACCTGCCTGACGGCGTCGATGTGGACAACCGCATTACGACCACCACCTGGACCGAGGGGGCGATTGGCTATCGCCAGATTGCGACGCGCGCAGGCAACGATATTGCCGGCATTCTACGTACGCCAGCCGGCACCCCGCCGCTGGGCGCGATTGTTCATCTACTGGAAAGTGACCAGCAAATCGGCATGGTCGCCGACGAAGGCCACGTCTGGCTGGGTGCGGTAGAGCCTGAACAACAATTCCGGGTAACGTGGGGTGACAATCAGCAGTGTCGCTTCTCGCTGCCTTCACACCTTGAAAACAGTATGCAGTTGATACTGCCATGTCAGTAAGAAACCATGATGAAACTCACCTCTTTTACCAGCCTGTGCCTGATGTTAATCGGCACCGCATTTACCACTCACGCTGCCGTTAACCTGGACCGCACCCGCATTGTGTTTCCGGAAAGCGATAAGGCCAGCAGCCTCAAGATTGATAATCAGAGCAAAACGTTGCCTTATCTGGCGCTCTCCTGGATAGAAGATGAAAACGGACGCAAGGAGGACAGCCATTTTATGGCGCTTCCGCCGATCCAACGTCTTGAAGCGGGCGCCTCGTCTCAGGTCCGGATTGTGAAGCAAGCCGCGACCGCCCGGTTGCCGAAAGACCGGGAATCACTGTTTTATTTCAACCTGCGCGAGGTGCCGCCGAAAAGTTCCAGCGCGAGCGAGGAACGCAGCGTAATGCAGGTCGCGATGCAGAGCAGGATCAAACTGTTCTGGCGTCCCAAAGCGATCGCCAAAAAGGCAGGCGATCAGGCAGAAATGCGTATGGAAGTCACCGCAAACGCGAAAGGGCTCACCGTGCATAACCCTACACCTTATTACATCACGCTGGCGTGGCTGAGCAAAAATGCGAAAACCATGCTGCCCGGTTTTGACAGCCTGATGATCGCCCCGTTTGCGACGGCGACAACCTCTACCGGTGACTATCACGGCAACTACTACAGCATTGGCTACATCGATGATTACGGTGCGCTGAAAAAGGTCGACGCGCAATGTTCAGGTACGGCGAAATGTACGCTCAGCGAGCATAAGGTCGATAAAGATGCGCAAGCTCGCTAATCTGCTGTTCCTGCTGCTGATATCCGCTCTGCCCGTAAGAGAAGCGCTGGCGCTGGACTGCTATCTTGGTGCTTCAGGCGGGCCGGTTGAAGAGACAAAAACCATCTCGCCCTTTGCTATCCCCAGCAACGCGCAGGTGGGGCAGAAAATCTGGGAATCAGATGACATTAAAATCCCGGTTACCTGCGATCACAACGTCACCGGCGGCTTTGAGCCGGAAGACGTATTCGCCTGGGTTAACCCTTATCCTGCCGCAACGGACCCTTACTATGAGCTTGGCGTAACCTACGAAGGGGTGGATTACGATGCCACGGGCCAGCCGAATGGCGTGGACACCCGCCAGTGTCTTGATAACAAGAACATCCTCATCTATACCCCGGCCCAGATCCGGCAGATGGGCTGGGAAAACCTGATCTGCTCCGGTAACCCGGATGACATCCATACGACACGCACCTTTGTTGCCCGACTTCGCCTGTTCGTCAAAATTAAGGCGATTCCGCCTCACGGCTACGTGAGTTCGCTCGGGGATTACATCGTGGTGCAGTTTGACGGTAAAGGCGGGGTCAACCAGATGGCCGACGCGAAAAACCTGAAGTATCACATCAACGGCTTGCAAAACATTACCGTTCTGGACTGCGGGGCAACATTCAGCATTTACCCTGAAAACCAGGAGATCGATTTTGGTACCTTCAGCGCTCGCGACATCGTGAATCAGAAAACGCGCGTTCGCGAATTTACGGTCAAAACCACCAAGGTGCAGGACGCGCAGTGCTCTGATGGATTCAAAATGGACTCGTCATTCTACACGACCGAAAAACTCAGCACTGACGATACGGCGCTGTTGATTGGGAATGGGCTAAAGCTGCGTATTCTGAACGGTACGGATCCGTTTACCTTCAACCACTACCAGGAGTATGCCGACTTCACCGGAAGTACGTTGCAGTATGAGCAAAAGTACACGGCAGAGCTGTCTTGGGATGAGGGAAAAGCGATCCAGTCCGGACCGTTTGAAACCGTGGTGCTGTTTAAAATCAACTACCACTAAAAAACAAAAAAGCCGGGTTTCCCCGGCTTTTTCACATCAGCTGTCTCAGCTGGCTTTGCGCTCGTGCGCCTGGCGGTACTCAACCAGATCTTCAATTGTGACAACCGGCATGTTGTGCAGACGCGCAAAGGTGATGCACTCTGGCGCGCGGGCCATGGTGCCGTCATCGTTGGTCAGTTCACACAGCACGCCCGCAGGCTTGAAGCCCGCCAGGGTCACCAGGTCGATCGTTGCTTCGGTGTGACCGCCACGGGTCAGCACGCCGCCCGCCTGCGCGCGCAGCGGGAAGACGTGGCCTGGACGATGCAGATCGGAGGGTTTCGCATCATCAGCAATGGCGGCACGCACGGTGGTCAGGCGGTCAGCCGCCGATACACCGGTAGTCACGCCATGTGCCGCTTCAATGGTCACGGTAAAGCCGGTACCAAAGGCGCTGGTGTTGTTCTCAACCATCATCGGCAGCTCAAGCTGCTTACGACGATCTTCGGTAATACACAGGCATACGATGCCGCTGCCGTGACGGATGGTCAGCGCCATCTGTTCAACGGTCATGTTTTCGGCGGCAAAAATCATGTCGCCTTCGTTTTCACGGTTTTCATCGTCAAGCACCATCACACCGCGGCCTTCGCGCAGTGCATCCAGTGCATGTTCAACACGTTGAGTTGAAGTGCCAAAAGAGGAAAGTAGCGTCTGATTCATGGTAAAAAAACCTCATTAACATTATGGTTACCAGAATCAGGGCAGTCTTAGGAGCGCCGTATAAGCGGCAAAAAGATAACGTGAGCGGGCCCATGCCCGACTGGATCGTTACTCTCTCCCATCCGGACTCTAACCGTCGGCCCCGGAATTACACCGGATCTGCTGACCTTTGAGAATTCACCCAAAGCGCTCGCGGGCTTTCAGCGTTAAGCTGATTTACCGCCGGTGGGGAATTTCGCCCCGCCCTGAGAATAAGCGAGATAACTATAACGCTATTGATTAACCTGGGCAATGCATAAGCTTCAAACAAATCTGCTTTATCCTGGGTCATGACGCGCTACAATGTTCATCAACACCGACTTATCAAGGGAAGCCATTATGATTGACCCGAAAAAAATTGAGCAGATCGCGCGTCAGGTTCATGAGTCCATGCCAAAGGGCATTCGTGAATTTGGTGATGACGTTGAGAAGAAAATCCGCCAGACGCTGCAGGCGCAGTTGGTTCGCCTTGATTTAGTCAGCCGCGAAGAGTTTGACGTGCAGACTCAGGTTCTGCTGCGCACCCGCGAGAAGCTGGCGCTGCTGGAACAGCGTTTGACCGAGCTGGAAAACCGCAATGCGCCGGAAGAAGTGAAGCCGGCACCGGCCATTCCACCGGTGGACGACCAGGAATAAGTGCGGCCTGATGCCCTCTCCCACAGGTAGAGGGTGAAAAAACGGGCCAACTGGCCCGTTTTTTTACTGATTGTCTTTCTGGATCTTCTTGATGATGTTGGTGGTTGAACACCCGTCCTCAAAATTGAGCACCATCACCTCACCGCCGTTGGCCCAGACCTCTTCGCTACCTGCGATTTGCTCTGGCTTGTAATCGCCGCCCTTCACCAGCAGGTCTGGCAGGATCCCGGCAATCAGGCGCTGCGGGGTATCTTCTTCAAACGACACCACCCAATCCACCGCTTCCAGCGCGCCCAGCACAATCATACGTTGCTCGAGCGGGTTCACCGGGCGCGTTTCGCCCTTTAGGCGTTTGGTCGACGCATCGCTGTTCACTGCCACAATGAGGCGATCGCCCAGCTTGCGCGCATTCGCCAGATACGACACGTGGCCCGCGTGCAGGATGTCAAACACGCCGTTGGTCATCACCACTTTTTCACCACGTTTGCGCGCGGCGGCAACGGCCACCTTCAGCTCGTCTTCGGTCATCACGCCAAAACCGGTATCCGCACGCCCGCGCACCGCGTTTTCCAGCTCGATGGGCGAAACGGTTGAAGTACCCAATTTACCGACGACCACGCCCGCCGCGGCGTTCGCGAAGTAGCACGCCTCTTCCAGGGAGTTACCCGCCGCCAGCGTTGCCGCCAGCACGCCGATCACCGTATCACCGGCACCGGTCACGTCGTACACTTCCTGCGCCTGGGTTGGCATATGCAGCGGCGCCTTGCCCGGCTGCAGCAGCGTCATCCCCTGCTCGGAGCGGGTGACCAGCAGCGCGGACAGCTCGAAGTCAGCAATGATCTTCATGCCGCGCTCAACCAGTTCTTCTTCCGTTTTGCACTTGCCCGCCACCGCTTCGAACTCAGAAAGGTTTGGCGTCAGCAGGGTTGCGCCGCGATAGCGCTCAAAATCGGTGCCTTTCGGGTCGATCAGCACCGGTACGCTGGCTTTACGCGCCAGTTGAATCATCGTTTGCACGCTCGCCAGCGCGCCTTTGGCGTAGTCAGACAGCACCAGCGCGCCGATGTTGCCCAGCGCCTGGTTAATGCGCTCGTGCAGCGGCTCAGGATCAACGCCTTCGAACCCTTCTTCAAAATCGAGGCGGATCAGCTGCTGGTTACGCGACAGCACGCGCAGCTTGGTGATGGTTGGGTGTGTCGGAACAGAAACGAAGTCGCACTTCACGTTCACGTCCGCCAGCGACTTGCTCAGCGCACGCGCCGCATCGTCGATACCGGTCAGGCCCACCAGACGCGAGTGCGCGCCCAGCGAGGCTATGTTCATCGCCACGTTTGCCGCGCCGCCGGGACGCTCTTCAATGGTGTCGACCTTAACCACCGGTACCGGCGCTTCAGGAGAGATGCGGCTGGTCGGCCCATACCAGTAGCGATCCAGCATCACATCCCCGACAACCATTACTCCAGCACGTTCAAACTCTGGCAGTGTTACTTTCATTCCTGACTCCAGAAAGATTCACAATTTGCGCGCGATAATATCACACTTGTTTTGTTACGCACGGCTCCACCAGCCATTTCTGCCAGCTTGCCGTCACCTGGGCGCGCTCTGCGGTAAAACAGTCCAGCGCCACATGGCCCGGCTGTTCCTGCAATGCCAGGTGATGAAGCTCATCGCGCAGCGTGGTGTAGGCGCGGGTTAAGGCCTGCGCCTCCTGCTCGTCCATGATGTCGTTTTGCGCAAGCAGTTCCAGAATGCGCACGTTATCGGACCAGCGGGTTAACTTCGGCTTGTCGTGGGCATGCAGTAGCACCAGGTACTGAGTGATGAACTCAATATCGGTAATCCCGCCCTCATCGGCTTTGATATCAAAGCGATCGCGATGTTTATTACCCAAATGCGCGCGCATTTTCTCACGCATTTCACGCACTTCAGTTTGCAGGATGCTGCCCTCACGCGGGGTCGTCATGACTGACTTGCGGATCGCATCGAACTGCGTTTTGAGCTGCGGATCGCCGTACACCACGCGGGCACGCAACAGCGCCTGATGTTCCCACGTCCAGGCTTCGTTCTTCTGATAGTCAGCAAAAGCGTCCGTCGAGGTGACCAGCATGCCTGCCGCGCCGGACGGGCGCAGACGCGCGTCCACCTCGTACAGAATGCCCGACGAAGTGCGGGTGCTGAACAGGTGCATGATGCGCTGGGCCAGGCGCAGGTAGAACTGCCGCCCGTCAATCTCACGTTCGCCGTCAGTCATCACGTCAACCGGGCAGTCGTGCAGGAAAATCAGATCCAGATCGGAGCTGTAGCCCAGCTCCCAGCCGCCCAGCTTGCCGTAACCAACCACGGCAAACCCTCGCCCCTCGCGGTCAGCAAGATGCTTCGGCTGGCCGTAGCGGGCCACCATCTGCACCCACGCCTGGTGGACTACCGCGTCGATGATCGCCTCCGCCAGCCAGGTTAAGTGATCGCTCACTTTCATTACCGGCAGCGTACCGGCGATATCCGCTGCCGCCACGCGCAGCATCTGCGCCTGCTTAAACTGACGCAGCGCCTCGAGCTGCTGCTCTTCGTCCTCTTCCGGCACGCGCAGCAGATACTGGCGCAGCTCGTCGCGGTAGGCGTCCATCGCCGTCGGCTGATAGAGCGTGTTCGGGTCGAGCAGTTCGTCCAGCAGCAGTGGGTATCGCGCCAGCTTGTTGGCCACCATCGGCGAGGCGGCGCAGAGGGAAATCAGGTGCTTCAGCGCGCCGGGAAACTCGCTCAGCAGTTCCAGGTAGGTGGTACGCGTGATAATCCCGCTCAGCAGCGGCATCATGCGCGACAGCGGCACCGGCGCATCCTCGCGGGAGCAGACGTCGCTCAGCAGATGCGGCATCAGATGATCCAGCACCTGCCGACCGCGCGGGCCAATGGCGCGCTTGTTCAGTTCGAGACGAAAATCGGCAATCAAGGCCACCACGCGATGGCGGGCGTCGTCGCTTAAGTGCGCCAGCACCGGCGTGGTGTCATCTTCCTGGAGCGCGTCCTGCCACAGCTCGCGCCAGTGCTCGGAGAGCGCATCGTCCGGCGATTCACTTTCGTCGTCACCAATAAGATCGTTAAAGATGCGGCGAACGCCTGCCATATGGGCATCCAGCCGTTCGGTCAACGTTGACCAGTCTTCCGCCCGCATGCCCCAGGCCAGGCGCGCCCGGTTAAGGTCATCCCCCGGCAGGGTCTGGGTCTGTTCGTCGTTAATGCTTTGCAGCAGGTTTTCCAGACGGCGCAGGAACAGATAGGCCTCGCGCAGGGTTTGCGCGTCGCCGTCCGGCAGCAAATGCAGTTGCTCAATGGCGCTCAGCGTCGGCAGCAGCGAGCGGGACTGCAGCGACGGCTCGCGCCCGCCGCGGATCAGCTGGAAGACCTGAACGATAAATTCGATTTCGCGGATGCCGCCCGCGCCAAGCTTGATGTTGTCCTTCAGGCCGCGACGGCGCACCTCGCGGGCGATCATCCCTTTCATATTGCGCAGGGACTGGATCACGCTAAAGTCGATGTAACGGCGGAACACGAACGGGCGCAGCATGGCGCGCAACTCGTTGGCGTAGGCGTCGTCGCTGTCGCCCATGATCCGCGCTTTGACCATCGCGTAACGCTCCCAGTCGCGCCCCTGCTCTTGGTAATAATCTTCCAGCGCGGCGAAGCTCAGTACCAGCGGGCCGCTGTCGCCAAACGGGCGCAGGCGCATGTCCACGCGGTAAACAAAGCCGTCCTGCGTAGGCTGGTCCAGCGCCTTAATCAGACGCTGCCCGAGTCGGGTAAAGAACTGGGCGTTATCCAGCTCGCGACGACCGCCTCGCGTGGCGCCATTCTCCGGCCAGGCAAAGATCAGGTCGATATCCGAGGAGAAGTTCAGCTCGCAGCCGCCCAGCTTGCCCATCCCCAGAATCAACAGCGGCTGCGGAACCCCTTCTTCGCTGCACGGCGTGCCCCACTCTTTACAGCAGGCGGCGTAGAGCCAGTCCCGCGCGGCGACAATCAGCGTCTGCGCCAGCTCGCTCAACTGCTGCAAGGTGCTCTCTTCACTCACCAGCTCCAGCGCCTGCGCCCAGGCAATGCGCACCATCACCCGGCGGCGGAACTGACGCAGAACGCGCATCAGCGTGGCTTCATCCGCCACCTCTGCCAGCGCGGTTTGCAGCCAGCCAGCATAGTGCCGCCACTCGTCAGCCTGCGGCGGCGCGCTTTCCAGCTCTGCCAGCCAGTCAGGATTGGCGCTGACGCTCTCCTGCACAAAATCACTGAACGTGAGCACGCTTTTCGCCTGCTCGCTTAACGATGACGCGGGTAACGACTCGGGCAGACGTTCGCAAACGGTTTGCCAGTGCTGCTGTAACTGCGAAGAAAGCGGCATATCAGGGGTTCCTTGCCAGAATTAACGTTTTCCGCTGTGCAGCCAGTATGGATCCTGCGAAATGGCTTCGTTGCGGAAATGCTCGATCTCAATCTGCTGACGGGTCTCAATGGCATGCTTAAGCCCCTGCCAGTTCTCCAGCCAGGCCTGCGCCTTCACGCCCTCGTACGCTCCCGACAGAAGCAACATGCTGTCGATATTACGCGCCAGGCGGGGAAGCTGGTCGGCATACTGGTCGCCCAGCGGATGCGCGAAGGTGGTTCTCAGCTCGGCGGCGTGGCGGGAAAGATGGATATCCGCGAAGCGTTTAAAGTTGTCCGCGATTTTGGTCTGCGCTTTTGCATCGAGGAAGACGCGCCAGCCGCGCGTCACCAGAAACTCGGTCAGCGCCAGTTTTGCCGCGGCATTTTGCGGGCTATAAAGCGCGGTTTGCGCCGACACGTCGGAAAGCAGCAGCGTTTCGGTCTGGGTCAGCAGATCGCGTAAGTGAGCGCTAGCTTTACGCGGTACGATACCGCCAAACAGCGTCAGGGTATGACGCACCAGTCCGATAGCGGCCAGCACCTGTTTTTTGGCATTTTTGACGTTACGCGCCCACAGTTCTTCATGGTACTGCCATTGGGAGAGCGCCAGCTCCAGCGCCGCTTCCATGCCCTGCTCAATGCTGGCTTTCGGGACGACACGCAAAATCGGAGTCTCTCTCAGCACGCGTGGCGCATTTCCGGCAGCCAGGTGGTAGCCCCGCGCCGCTTTGCTCAAGCTGCCCTGACGTAAACCCGGCTGGCTTACCAGCTTGCGCGCCAGCTTCAGCACGTCGCTCGCATCCCCTTCCAGAAGTTCCAGCTCCAGCTCGCAGATCGGTTCCTGGAACTCACCCGCCTTCACCTCGCCTAAATCCAGCGCGATTTCAATGCGGCTTTTGCCTTCCGTCACCAGCCATTTCTCGCGAGCGAAATCGGTGCTGAACAGCGGCTGCACCTGCCCAGCCAGCGTGGTGGGCAGTTCGCCTTCCGGCCAGACTTCCGCCGGGAAACGTTCCAGCTCAAGTTCTGGCTTACTGATGTCGATATTGTATTCCGGGCGCTGATGCAAACCGCCGACCACGCGGCCGGCGATTTTCATCGTCATCTCGTAGCGTCCGTTCGCGCCGCGGATGCGCAGCCCCATATCGTGGTTGCGCAGCCAGTTGTCCGGCGTTTCGTAGTAGATGTTGAGCAACGGTACGGGTTCATGGTGCTCGCCGGAGAGCGTATTCAGATGCTGACGGAGCGCGTCAACGCTGTCTTTTTCGACGATAAATTTTAATTCGATTTCCTGAGCCATAGCCTTGTACTTTTGCGGGCGTCACAGACGCGTCAATGAGGGCGAACTTCCTCGCCATTTATTTGTCAGTACATAGTATTTTGCGCCAAATTGCCATGCAATGAGCAATTTGTCGGGCGTAAATGTGTAGAGTCGTGACACAGATGATTCTGATTGCTGATGAATGCTTTGCGTAGAGACACTGTTGCCACTACTATCGTTCCACTTTTTATGAAAATAACGACTAATGATGCTTAAATTACGCCTGATTGGACTTACTTTACTCGCTTTTAGCGCCGCAACCGCAGTGCACGCTGAAGAGAAGCGTTACGTTTCTGACGAACTTAACACCTGGGTGCGCAGTGGCCCCGGAGATAATTATCGCCTCGTGGGCACGGTGAATGCCGGCGAGGAAGTCACCCTGTTGCAGACCAACGCGGAGACCAATTACGGTCAGGTTCGCGACAGTTCCGGCCGTACCTCCTGGATCCCAATGAAAGAGCTGAGCACCGTGCCAAGCCTGCGCACCCGCGTGCCGGATCTGGAAAATCAGGTGAAGACCCTGACCGACAAGCTGAACAACATCGACGGGACCTGGAACCAGCGCACCGCTGAAATGCAGCAGAAAGTGGCGCAGAGCGACGGCGTGATCAACGGTCTGAAAGAAGAGAACCAGAAGCTGAAAAACGAGCTGATCGTCGCGCAGAAAAAAGTGAACGCCGCGAACCTGCAGCTTGATGACAAACAGCGCACCATCATCATGCAGTGGTTTATGTATGGCGGCGGCGTGCTGGGCGTTGGTCTGGTGCTGGGTCTGGTTCTGCCACATCTGATCCCAAGCCGTAAGCGTAAAGATCGCTGGATGAACTAATTCGTCTTCTCTGCCAGACTTACGTATCATTCTGGAAAAGAGAAAACGGGAGAGTTGGGCGTGAAGAGTTATCTGGTCGGTGGTGCGGTACGTGATGCGTTATTAGGTCTGCCGGTCAAAGATAAAGACTGGGTGGTGGTGGGCGCCACCCCGGAAGAGATGCTCGACGCGGGCTACCAGCAGGTAGGCCGCGATTTTCCCGTGTTCCTGCATCCGAAAAGCCGGGAAGAGTACGCCCTGGCGCGTACCGAACGGAAATCCGGTTCCGGTTATACGGGCTTCACCTGCTACGCCGCGCCGGATGTGACGCTGGAGCAGGATCTGCTGCGCCGCGATCTCACCATTAACGCCCTGGCCCAGGACGAAAACGGCCATATCATCGACGCCTACGGCGGGCAGGACGACCTGCGCGATCGTCTTTTGCGTCACGTCTCCCCGGCATTTTCTGAAGATCCGCTCCGCGTGCTGCGCGTGGCGCGTTTTGCCGCGCGTTACGCGCATCTGAGCTTCCGTATTGCGGATGAGACGATGGCGTTGATGACGGCCATGACCGAGGCGGGCGAGCTGGAACACCTGACGCCGGAGCGCGTCTGGAAAGAGACGGAAAATGCCCTCACCACCCGCAACCCGCAGGTCTTTTTCCAGGTTCTGCGCGACTGCGGCGCGCTGAAGGTGCTGTTCCCGGAAATCGACGCGCTGTTTGGCGTGCCCGCACCGGCGAAATGGCATCCCGAAATTGATACCGGCGTACACACGCTGATGACGCTGGGCATGGCCGCCATGCTCAGCCCTGAGGTGGACGTACGTTTTTCCACCTTGTGCCACGATCTCGGCAAAGGCTTAACGCCGAAAGAGTTCTGGCCGCGCCATCACGGGCACGGTCCGGCGGGGGTAAAGCTGGTTGACGGGCTCTGCCAGCGTCTGCGCGTGCCGAATGACATCCGCGATCTGGCAAAGCTGGTCGCCGAGTTCCACGACCTGATCCATACCTTCCCGATCCTGAAGCCCGCCACCATCGTGAAGCTGTTCGATAATATCGACGCCTGGCGCAAGCCGCAGCGCGTGGAGCAGATTGCGCTCACCAGCGAAGCGGACGTGCGCGGCCGCACCGGGTTTGAAGCGTCCGATTATCCCCAGGGGCGTTTGCTGCGCGAAGCGTGGGAAGTCGCAAAAGCGGTGCCAACGAAAGACGTGGTTGAGGCAGGATTTAAAGGCCCGGAGATTCGCGAGGAGCTAACCAAACGGCGGATTGACGCGGTTACCGCGTGGAAGGAAAAGCGTTGCCCTCAGCCGAAAGAGTGAGGGCAATCGGTTATCAGAAGAAGACCACGTACACCGCAGCCGCGACGATAAAGCGGTAGATCGCGAACGGAATAAACGAGATACGCTTAATCAGCTGCAGGAAGGTTTTGATGGCAATCAGCGCCACGATAAAGGCGGTGATAAAGCCCACGGCAAACATCGGAATATCGCCTGTGGTCAGGAAGCCAATGCTTTTGTAAAGGTCCAGCGCGGTGGCGCCCATCATCATCGGCACCGCCAGCAGGAACGAGAACTCGGACGCCGCGTAGCGGCTCACGCCCATCAGCATCCCGCCTGAAATGGTCGCACCTGAACGGGAGAAGCCCGGCCACAGCGCCAGACACTGGAAGCAGCCAATGATAAACGCCTGACGATAGGTCATATCGTCCAGGCCTTCCGCACGCGGGACTTTTGGCTTCAGCACTTCCGCGGCAATCAGCAGGAAACCGCCCACCACCAGCGCGTACATGACGTTAATCGGGTTAAACAGCGATTTAATGGTGTCGTGGAATACCAGCCCCAATACCACCGCCGGGATCATCCCGAGCAGGATGTGAATCAGCGTCAGGCGGCCTTTGCCCTCTCCTTCACGCTGCGGCAGACGGCCAAAGTGGATGCCGATCAGGCCAAACAGGCGACGCCAGAACATCACCACCACCGCCAGAATCGAGCCCAGCTGAATTACCACCTCAAACGTCTTTGCGGTATCGCCTTCGAAGCCCAGCAAATGGCCAACGATAATCATATGGCCCGTACTGGAAACCGGCAAAAACTCCGTCAATCCTTCGACCACACCCAGAATTGCCGCCACCAGCAGCGAGTGCATATCGCTCATCTATAAACCCCTAAAAAAAGATATAAAAAAACGGTCGCCCCTAACGGCTACCGTGAAAGATACAGCCTTAAGACCGATATAACCTAAAATGGTTTAGCAATTATGACGTTAAATCTTTCCTTTCAGATTTGTGCCACGCTCAATGATCACGCCCACGTTGGCGGCGCGCGCCACCGCGCCCGGCTTGCTCAGCTTAATGCGTACCCACGGTGAATTGAATTTGGTCAGCAGCAGATCCGCCACCTCTTCCGCCACCCGTTCCACCAGCGCAAAACGCTGTCCTTCCACGTGGCCGATCACCGCTTCGCTGATGTCGGCATAGCTCAGACAGTCATTCACGTCATCGCTTTTTGCCGATTTGCGGTTATCCCATCCCATTTCGATATCGAACACCAGTTTCTGCTCGATGGTCTGTTCCCAGTCGTAAACACCAATTGTGGTGATTACCGAAAGTTGCTCTATAAATACAATATCCATCACGACCTGCCTGCTTTTTGGCTAAACCGGATACCACTTCCGGCGAATTATGCGTATTATCCACAGATGCTGAGAATACAGATACATTTTCAAAACGGAACAGCGTTATGAGTGCAATCGCGCCTGGAATGATCCTCCTCGCCTATCTTTGCGGCTCAATCTCCAGCGCCATTCTGGTCTGCCGCATTGCCGGGTTACCTGACCCGCGTGAAAGTGGTTCCGGGAATCCGGGAGCGACCAACGTGCTTCGAATTGGCGGCAAGGGAGCAGCCGTAGCGGTTTTGATTTTTGATGTTCTGAAGGGGATGCTACCCGTCTGGGGCGCCTATGCGCTGGGCGTCACGCCGTTCTGGCTGGGGCTCATCGCCATCGCCGCCTGCGTCGGCCATATCTGGCCCGTATTCTTCGGCTTTAAAGGCGGCAAAGGGGTGGCGACCGCCTTTGGTGCCATCGCGCCCATCGGATGGGACTTAACCGGCGTCATGGCCGGGACCTGGCTGCTGACCATTCTGCTGAGCGGCTATTCGTCGCTGGGTGCCATCGTCAGCGCGCTGATCGCCCCGTTTTACGTCTGGTGGTTTAAACCCCAATTCACCTTCCCGGTGTCGATGCTCTCCTGCCTGATCCTGCTGCGTCATCACGACAATATCCAGCGCTTGTGGCGACGCCAGGAAACGAAGATCTGGACGAAGCTCAAGCGAAAGAAAAAAGATCCCGAGTAGGCGGTTAGTTATGCCTTATAACCAAATGTGATTTTTGTCACCTTCTGCCTGTGGTAACTGTTAGAGACACAACACAACCACACAAAAAGAAAATGGCAGAAATCACAGACACAACTCCCCTTTCAACGGCAGGAATTCCCCCTGATGGCGACATTCAGTGGGTGCGCAGTGCATCGGACGTTTCACGTCTCGTTAACGATGGCTCACAGGGCCGGGCCAACACCCGGATCGTGGTAGGTATCGCTCTGGGCGGGATTTTCCTCGATGCCTACGATCTGGGCGCGCTGGCGTTCGGCATTAAAGACATTACCCGCGAATTTAACCTGACGCCCGCCGGTACCGGCATGGTGGCCTCGGCGATTACCTTTGGTGCCATTGTCGGGGCGCTGCTCGGCGGTTACCTCACGGATAAAATCGGGCGCTACCGCGTCTTTATGGCCGACATGGTATTCTTTGTCGTCGCCGCTATCGCCTGCGCGCTAGCCCCGAATGAATATGTGCTGGCGGGCGCGCGCTTTGTGATGGGCCTTGGCGTGGGGATCGACCTTCCCGTGGCGATGGCGTTCCTGAGCGAGTTTGCCAGGCTGAAAGGGCCGGGCAATAAGGCCTCCAGCGTCGCGATGTGGTGCCCTACCTGGTATGCGGCGATCAGCATCTCTTACCTTCTGGTTCTCTTTTTCTACGCCGTGCTCCCGGAAAGCCACAGCGACTGGCTCTGGCGTTTGATTCTCGGCTTTGGCGCGGTACCCGCGCTGGTGATCATCGCCATCCGCAGCCGCTATATGAGCGAATCGCCGGTCTGGGCGGCGAATCAGGGCAACCTGAAAGAGGCGGCGTCCATTTTGCGGCAGTCGTACAATATTAACGCCCACGTCCCTCAGGATGCGCTCAGCCAGCCTGCGCCTGTCGTGAATAAAGCCAAATGGTCGAACTATCTGAACCTGTTCCGCGGCATCTATCTGCGGCGTACCACGCTCGCCACGCTGCTGTCCGTCGTCTCCTCGTTCGCCTATAACGCCGTGGCCTTTGGCCTGCCGGTGATTATTTCAAGCTTCTTCGTGCAGTCTATGCTGACCACTATTGTGATCTCGCTGGCGCTGAACCTGCTGTTTGCGTTTATCGGCGGATTACTAGCGGTGCGCTACGTGCCGCGCTTCGGCGCGTGGCGGATGTCGCTGGCGGGTTACGCCTGTCAGCTTGTGGCGCTGCTGGGGCTGGCGCTGATTGGTCGACCGGACGGTGCCTCTGAAGGGGTGCTTGCCGTGGCGATGCTGGCGCTTTTCCTGTTCGGTCAGGGATTTGGCCCGGGCGCGCATACCATGACGTTCGCCTCGCTGAGCTACCCGACCTCGCTGCGCGGCGTGGGCGTGGGTCTCAACCAGACGCTGATGCGCAGCAGCTCCACGCTGTCGCTGTTCCTGTTCCCGCTGCTGGTCGCGTCTCTCGACACCGCCGTGTTCTGGGTGATTGCGCTGGCGCCGTTTATCGGTCTGGCGTCATTGCTGGCGATCCGCTGGGAGCCGTCCGGGTATGATGTGGATGCGGAGGACTACCGGTAACGACACATCGCTTCGGTGGGTTCAGCCCCACCGAAGTGCGCTTAAAAATCTTCCAGCAGCGTTCGGGAGAGTTTTTTTAGCATTTCCAGCTCATCATCATTCATCCGCATGCTGCAGCGAATCTGATCCGGCAGCGCCATCACCTGCTTTTTCAGTTCGTTCGCTTTATCGGTCAATACGACATTTTTCATCCTTTCATCCCCCACAACCGCGATACGGTTGAGAAAACCTTTTGCCTCAAGCTTCTGAACCAGCGGGGTCAATGTGCCTGAATCAAAATAGGTTTTATCGCTGAGATCGCGAAGCGGGATGTTGTCTTTCTCATAAAGCGCCATCAAAACAACAAATTGCGGATAGGTCAGATCCATCTCCTGCAGCAGGGGGCGATACTGGCGAACGAACGCATTGGTGACCGAGTACAGCGAGAAGCACAATAAATCATCTAGTGTTTTGTTTTCTTTCATTTTTCTATCAACCCTGAATCTGTTGTCTAAAAAAAATTATAAATAATGTTTGACTAAAAGTATCTTGCACGCAAGTATTAGACCAACAACTAAGTAGTGCGCTATTTATCTATCCGATCAAATACGTTAAAAGGGGTACCATCATGAAAACATTAACCGCCATCCTGATTTCTTCCGTCTTCGCGTCAGCCGCGGCATCCGCTCAAACCACCAATACTCCAGCCCCGACCGCAGGCGTACAGGCATTTCTTGATGTCCTGAATGCTGGCAAAGGGAAACCGATGGAACAGATGACCCCGCAGGAGGCCCGCCAGGTACTGATCGGCGCACAGCAAGGAGCAAAATTGCCGCCCGCTCAGGTGACTGAAAAAACGATCCAGGTCAATGGCCAGACGATCGCCCTAAAAATTGTGAAGCCTGAACATGCTGCCGGTACGCTCCCGGTATTTATGTTCTTCCACGGTGGCGGTTGGGTGCTGGGTGATTTTCCAACCCACGAACGTTTAATCCGCGATCTGGTTCGCGCATCAGGCGCCGCAGCGGTTTACGTTGATTACACACCGTCACCTGAAGCCCATTTCCCGGTGGCAATCAATCAGGCCTATGAAGCGACAAAATGGGTAGCCGAGCACGGCCAGGAAATTGGCGTGGACGGCAGCCGTCTGGGCCTGGTTGGTAACAGCGTGGGCGGCAACATGGTGGCTTCAGTGGCATTGCAGGCCAAACAGTTTAATGGGCCAAAAATTCGCTACAACGTGATGCTCTGGCCAGTGACGGACGCCAGCTTTGATACGGCTTCCTATCACCAGTTCGAAAATGGCTACTTCCTGTCAAAAAACATGATGAAATGGTTCTGGGACAACTACACCACCAGCGCTGCCGATCGTAACAATATCCTTGCCTCTCCGCTTCGCGCCAGCACTGCACAGTTGAAAGGCTTCCCGGAGACGCTGATTCAGACAGCTGAGCTGGACGTTCTGCGGGATGAAGGTGAAGCATTCGGGCGTAAACTGGATGCGGCTGGCGTCCCGGTGACCGTCACGCGCTATAACGGCATGATCCACGATTACGGCCTGCTTAACCCGCTGAGCCAGGAGCCAACGGTTAAAGTCGCCCTTGAGCAGGCAGGTGCAGCATTGCATGACCACCTGAAATAGGATCGTCACGCTTCACACAGAGCACGGCCCCGGGCCGTGCTTTTTAATTTCCTCTATCCATAAGCGACTCATATGACAGCCTTCATTTCCGCCAGGGCATACTGAAACGACCCCGATGATGCGCAGATGGAAGCAGCATGTTAGCAGCTCAGGTCACTGATAATACGTATAAAGGCTGGCAGGCGTCGCTTGCCCTGCAGTTTTGTCACGCCCCTGAGAAAACCCTCCTGCGTTCCGCTCGACACGTCGGGCCGCTCACCGTACAACGTCCGTTTTATCCCGAAGGAAAAACCTGCCACCTCTATCTGCTGCACCCGCCCGGCGGCGTCGTGGGCGGCGATACGCTGGATATTTCCGTTCGGCTCGATGCCAAAAGCCACGCGCTTATCACCATGCCCGGCGCCAGCAAGTTCTACCGCAGCAGCGGCCCGCAGGCGCGTCTGAGCCAGCACTTTTATCTTGATGAAAACGCCACGCTGGAGTGGCTGCCGCAGGACACCATTATCTTTCCCGGCGCGAACGCCGCGCTGCGTTCCATCTTCCACCTTAAGGCCTCCAGCACGCTGCTGGCGTGGGAGCTGTACTGCCTGGGCCGCCCGGTAATCAGTGAGACCTTCAGCCACGGCACGCTGGAGAGCCGCCTTGAAGTGTGGGTGGATGACGAACCGCGCCTGATAGAGCGCCAGCACCTCGGCGACGGCGATCTCACGCCCGTTGCCGGACACCCGTGGATCGGCACACTGCTGTTCTATCCGGCCCGGGAAGATCATCTCGACACGGTGCGCGCGCTGCTCGCGCCTCTGGGCCATTTTGCGGGGGCAACGCTCACCGACGCTCTGCTGTCGGTGCGTTTTCTCTCCCACGACAACCTGATTTGCCAGCGGGCGATGCGCGACATCTGGCAGTCGCTTCGCCCGCTTCTTACTACCAAAACCGCCTGTTCGCCGCGCATCTGGCAGACATAAGAGAAACGTTATGGAACTGACCCCCAGAGAAAAAGACAAGCTGTTGCTGTTTACCGCCGCGCTGGTTGCCGAACGCCGCCTTGCGCGCGGGGTAAAGCTCAACTACCCGGAATCGGTCGCGCTGATCAGCGCCTTCATCATGGAAGGCGCGCGCGATGGCGAAACCGTCGCCTCGCTGATGGAGGCGGGCCGCCACGTCCTTACGCGCGATCAGGTGATGGAGGGCGTGCCGGAGATGATCCCGGATATACAGGTGGAAGCCACCTTCCCGGACGGCTCCAAGCTCGTCACCGTCCACAACCCGATCGTGTAAGGAGCACGTGATGATCCCAGGTGAATTCCAGATCCAGCCCGGCACTATTGCGATCAACGTCGGGCGAGACACTCAAAGCGTGATTGTGGAAAACCACGGCGACAGGCCGAGCCAGGTCGGATCGCACTACCACTTTTACGAGGTCAACCCCGCGCTGAAGTTTGATCGCGAAGCCACCAGGGGCTACCGGCTGAACATTCCGGCGGGCACCGCCGTGCGCTTCGAGCCAGGCCAGAAGCGAGAGGTGACGCTGGTGCAGGTGACGGGCGCGCAGCGCATTTTTGGCTTTCGCGGCGAGGTAATGGGCGAGGTGAAACATGGCTGAAATTTCACGTCAGGCGTATGCCGACATGTTCGGCCCCACTACCGGGGATAAGGTGCGGCTGGCGGACAGCGAGCTGTGGATCGAAGTGGAAGACGATCTCACGGTCTACGGCGAAGAGGTCAAGTTCGGCGGCGGGAAGGTGATCCGCGACGGCATGGGTCAGGGGCAGATGACCGCTGACGGCTGCGTGGACCTGGTTCTCACCAACGCGCTGATCGTCGATCACTGGGGGATCGTGAAGGCCGATATCGGTGTGAAGGACGGGCGGATCTTCGCCGTCGGCAAAGCCGGGAACCCGGACATTCAGCCCGGCGTGACGATCCCGATCGGCGCCGCGACGGAAGTGATTGCTGCCGAGGGGAAGATCGTCACCGCTGGCGGGATCGACACCCACATCCACTGGATCTGCCCTCAGCAGGCGGAAGAGGCGCTGGTCTCCGGCATCACCACCATGATTGGCGGCGGCACCGGTCCGGCGGCGGGCACCAACGCCACCACCTGCACGCCGGGGCCGTGGTATATCGCCCGCATGCTGCAGGCCGCCGATACGCTGCCGGTGAATATTGGCCTGCTCGGCAAAGGTAACGGCTCCAACCCGAACGCCCTGCGCGAGCAGATCGCCGCCGGCGCCATCGGGCTGAAGATCCACGAAGACTGGGGCGCGACGCCCGCTGCGATTAACTGCTCGCTGGAGGTGGCCGAAGAGATGGATATTCAGGTGGCGCTGCACAGCGACACGCTGAACGAGTCCGGGTTTGTCGAAGACACGCTGGCGGCCATCGGCGGGCGCACGATCCACACCTTCCACACCGAAGGCGCGGGCGGCGGCCACGCGCCGGATATCATCACCGCCTGCGCGCACCCGAATATTCTGCCCTCTTCCACCAACCCGACCTTGCCCTACACGGTGAACACCATCGACGAGCACCTCGACATGCTGATGGTTTGCCATCACCTCGACCCGGATATCGCCGAGGACGTGGCGTTTGCCGAATCCCGCATTCGCCGGGAGACCATCGCTGCAGAAGACGTGCTGCACGATATCGGCGCGTTCTCGCTCACCTCGTCAGACTCCCAGGCCATGGGCCGCGTCGGGGAAGTGATTATCCGCACCTGGCAGGTGGCGCATCGCATGAAGGTCCAGCGCGGCGCGCTGCCGGAAGAGACGGGCGATAACGACAACTTCCGGGTGAAGCGCTATGTCGCCAAATACACCATTAACCCGGCGCTGACCCACGGCATCGCCCATGAAGTGGGCTCGATTGAGGCGGGCAAGCTGGCGGATCTGGTGGTCTGGTCCCCCGCCTTCTTTGGCGTAAAACCGGCCACCATCGTCAAAGGCGGGATGATCGCCTGCGCGCCGATGGGCGACATCAACGCCTCGATCCCCACGCCGCAGCCAGTGCATTACCGCCCGATGTTTGGCGCGCTGGGCGCAGCACGCCACGCCACGCGGCTGACGTTTGTTTCTCAGGCGGCCCACGCGAACGGCATCCCGCAGCAGCTCAGCCTGCAGAGCGCCACGGCGGTGGTAAAAGGCTGCCGGACGGTGAAAAAGGCCGACATGATCCATAACGCTCTGCAACCGAACATCACCGTCGATTCGCAAACCTACGAGGTGCGCGTCGACGGTGAACTGATAACCAGCGAACCGGCTGACGTTCTGCCGATGGCGCAACGCTATTTCCTGTTTTAAGGAGTGAAGATGATCTACTTAACACAACGTCTGGACCACGCGCACCCGATCACCGCCAGCGTCACGCTGCCGATTGACGTGCGGGTGAAAAGCCGCGCCCGCGTATCGCTGAACGACGGTCGTGAAGCCGGACTGATGCTGCCGCGCGGCCTGCTGCTGCGCGGGGGCGACCTGCTCTGTAACGAAGACGGCAGCGAGGTGATTGAGGTGATCGCCGCCCCGGAGTCGGTTTCCGTGGTGCGCTGCGCCGATCCGTTCCTGCTCGCCCGCGCCTGCTACCACCTGGGCAACCGCCACGTGCCGCTGCAGGTCATGCCCGGCGAGCTGCGCTATCACCACGATCACGTTCTCGACGATATGCTGCGCCAGTTCGGGCTGGAGGTAACCTTCGCCAGCCTGCCGTTTGAACCGGAAGCGGGCGCTTACGCCAGCGATACCCACAGCCATAGCCATTCTCACGCCCATTCACATTAAGGATCAATCATGCGTAAGTATTTACCGCTGTTACTGCTGGCTTTTTCCGTTCCCGCGCTCGCGCATCCCGGCCACGGCGCCGACAGCTTTCAGGCCGGTTTTCTCCACCCGCTGACCGGGCTGGATCACCTGCTGATGCTGACCGGGGCTGGCATGCTATCTGCCCTGAGCGGCCGCAAGCTCCTGCTGCCGTTTGCCACCCTCGGCATGATGCTTGTCGGCGCCGTTGCGGGCAGCCTGCTCGGCGGCTTTAGCGGCATGGAGATGCTGATTATCGCCTCGCTGGCGGTGTGCGGCGTGATGATGTTTAAAACCGAAAACCGCCTGCTGCTGGCGGTGCCTGCCCTGGCGATGTTCCACGGCTGGGCGCACGGCGTGGAGATGTCTGGCCACAGCTTCTGGCTGTTCACCAGCGGTTTTATGCTGGCCAGCGCGACGGTGCTGTGCGCCAGTTTCGCCGCAGGCTTGCTGCTGCGCCGTCACGACGGGCTGCGTAAAACCTTCGGCGGCGGGCTGATCGTCTCCGCCCTGCTGGCGCTGATGAGCTGATGGAGCATGCCCGCCAGCGGCTGCGCCTGATGCAGCTCTCCAGCAGTAGCCTGCCGGTCGGATCGTTTACCTGGTCGCAGGGGCTGGAGTGGGCCGTAGAGGCGGGCTGGGTTACGAGCACCGACGCCTTCAGGCGCTGGCAGATCCAGCAGATGAAGCAGAGCTTTTTCTGCGTCGACCTGCCGCTGTTCATCCGCCTGTACCGTGCCTGCGAACAGCAGGACGTCGCGGCAGCAAAACGCTGGACGGCATATTTGCTCGCCTGCCGGGAAACGCGCGAGCTGCGCGAAGAGGAGCGCAACCGTGGTGCGGCCTTTACGCGCCTGATTAAAAGCTGGGAGCCGAACTGCCCGGCAGAGTGGCTGCCGCTGTTTGCGCAGAGCCAGCTCTGCGGCATGGCGTGGCTCGGCGTGCGCTGGGGCATTGGCGCGCGCGAGCTGGCGCTGAGCCTCGGCTACAGCTGGATAGAGAGCGCGGTGATGGCGGGCGTCAAGCTCGTCCCCTTCGGACAGCAGGCGGCGCAGCAGCTGATTATCGAGCTGAGCGACCATTTTGCCGCCGGATTTGAACAGGCATTTTTACGTGGCGACGACGCACTGGGGGCAGCTACGCCACTGTCGGCCATCGCCTCCGCGCGCCACGAAACACAATATTCACGACTATTCCGTTCCTGAGGAGTCAACATGGCTGATTACAAACATCCCCTGCGCGTGGGCGTGGGCGGTCCGGTAGGATCGGGCAAAACCGCGCTGCTGGAAGCGCTCTGCAAGGCGATGCGCGACACGTACCATCTGGCGGTGGTGACCAATGATATCTACACCAAAGAGGATCAGCGCATCCTGACCGAGGCGGGCGCGCTTGAGCCGGAGCGCATCGTGGGCGTGGAGACGGGCGGCTGCCCGCATACCGCCATCCGCGAAGATGCCTCAATGAACCTCGCGGCGGTAGAAGCACTCAGCGAGAAGTTCGGTAATCTGGATCTGATCTTCGTTGAAAGCGGCGGGGACAACCTGAGCGCGACCTTCAGCCCGGAGCTGGCGGACCTGACCATTTACGTGATCGACGTGGCCGAAGGGGAAAAAATTCCGCGCAAGGGCGGACCGGGGATCACCAAATCCGATTTTCTGGTGATCAACAAAACCGATCTTGCGCCATACGTGGGGGCGTCGCTGGAGGTGATGGAGCATGATACTAACCGCATGCGCGGCGAGCGCACGTGGACGTTTACCAACCTGAAGGCGGGTGACGGTCTGGGGACGATTATTGCGTTTCTGGAAGAGAAAGGGATGCTGCGGGTGTAGTCGTAAATTTCCCTCTCCCCTGTGGGGAGAGGGTTAGGGTGAGGGGGTTACGCCTCAGGCAGTTCCGCCAGCGGCCAGCGCGGACGCACGGACACGCTCAGGTCGGACGTTGCCCCCGCATTCAGGCGCACCATACCGGCGTAGGCGATCATCGCCCCGTTATCGGTACAGAATTCCGGACGCGCGTAGAACACTTCCCCGCGACGCTTTTGCATCATCTCCGCAAGCTTCGCGCGCAGCGTGCGGTTGGCGCTGACGCCGCCCGCCATCACCAGACGCTTGAAGCCGGTCTGATCCAGCGCACGCTTGCACTTGATCATCAGCGTATCCACTACCGCATCTTCGAACGCGCGGGCGATATCGGCGCGGGTCTGGTCGCTGTCGTCGTTATTGCGGATAGTATTCGCCGCGAAGGTTTTCAGCCCGGAGAAGCTGAAGTCCAGCCCCGGACGGTCGGTCATCGGGCGCGGGAAGACAAAGCGCCCTTCCGTTCCCTGCGACGCCATTTTAGAGAGCATCGGGCCGCCAGGGTAGTCCAGGCCCAGCAGCTTGGCGGTTTTATCGAAGGCTTCACCGGCGGCGTCATCGATCGACTCGCCCAGCAGCTCGTACTTGCCAATACCAGTTACGCTAATCAGCTGGGTATGCCCACCGGAGACCAGCAGCGCCACGAACGGGAATTCGGGCGGATTCTCTTCCAGCATCGGTGCCAGAAGATGCCCTTCCATGTGGTGAACCGGAATGGCGGGAACGTCCCACGCGAAGGCCAGCGAACGCCCCACCGTTGCGCCGACCAGCAGCGCGCCGACCAGGCCCGGACCGGCGGTATAGGCTACGGCGTCAATATCGGTTGAGCTTAATCCGGCCTCTTTCAGCGCCGCCTGAATCAGGGGCACCGTTTTACGCACGTGGTCACGAGAGGCCAGTTCAGGTACGACGCCGCCGTAGTCAGCGTGCAATTTCACCTGACTATACAGCTGGTTGGCCAGAAGCCCTTTTTCGTCGTCGTAAATGGCGATGCCGGTTTCATCGCAGGATGTTTCAATACCCAGTACACGCATGACTTGTTTTACCTCGTTTCAATACCGCGCAGTGTAGAGCCTGGGCGGGTTGATGTAAAACTTTGTTCGCCCCAGGAAGAAGGCTCGTGTATACTCCTCACCCTTATTAAAGTCCCTTTCAAAATCGCATCGGTGCTTTACAAAGCAGCAGCATTTGCAGTAAAATTCCGCACCATTTTGAAATAAGCTGGCGTTGATGCCAGCGGCAAACCGAATTTATTAAAGGTGAGAGTTACATGCCGGTAATTAAAGTACGTGAAAACGAGCCGTTCGACGTAGCACTGCGTCGCTTCAAACGTTCATGCGAGAAAGCAGGTGTTCTGGCTGAAGTTCGTCGTCGTGAGTTTTATGAAAAACCAACGACCGAACGTAAGCGCGCTAAAGCTTCCGCTGTGAAACGTCACGCGAAGAAACTGGCTCGCGAAAACGCACGCCGTACTCGTCTGTACTAATCTGTTGAGGGCCAACGCCCTCAATTGACAGACAGAGTAGTAGTCGTAAGGCCGTGCTTCCGGAAGGAATGCGCGGCTTGTTTTCGTTTATAAGTCGCTTAAATTTTTGGGGCATATGGCCGGAAGAATCCCACGCGTTTTCATCAATGACCTGCTCGCCAGAACCGACATCGTCGATCTCATCGACGCGCGGGTAAAGCTGAAAAAGCAGGGCAAGAACTACCATGCGTGCTGTCCGTTCCATAACGAAAAAACCCCCTCCTTCACCGTAAACGGTGAAAAGCAGTTTTACCATTGCTTCGGCTGTGGCGCACACGGTAATGCCGTCGATTTTTTAATGAACTACGACAAGCTCGAGTTCGTTGAAACCGTCGAAGAACTGGCGGCGATGCATAATCTTGAAGTGCCGTATGAAGCAGGCTGTGGGCCAAGTCAGATCGAGCGCCATCAGCGGCAAACGCTGTATCAACTGATGGATGGCCTGAATTCGTTTTACCAACAGTCTCTTAAGCACTCTGCGGCTGAGCCTGCGCGTCAGTATCTGAACAAGCGCGGACTGAGCGACGATGTGATTGCGCGTTTCGCTATTGGTTACGCCCCGCCCGGCTGGGACAACGTGTTAAAGCGTTTTGGCGGCAATAGCGAAGATCGTAAATCCCTCATCGACGCAGGCATGCTGGTCACTAACGACCAGGGACGAAGCTACGACCGCTTCCGTGAACGGGTGATGTTCCCGATCCGCGACAAGCGTGGCCGGGTAATTGGTTTTGGTGGTCGCGTGCTGGGTGATGCCCTGCCGAAATACCTCAACTCTCCGGAAACCGATATTTTCCATAAGGGCCGCCAGTTGTACGGTCTTTATGAGGCGCAGCAGGACAATGCGGAACCTCCGCGTCTGCTGGTCGTCGAAGGCTATATGGACGTCGTTGCGCTGGCGCAGTACGACATTAACTACGCGGTTGCGTCGTTAGGTACGTCCACCACTGCCGATCATATTCAACTGCTGTTCAGGGTGACCAACAACGTCATCTGCTGTTACGACGGTGACCGAGCCGGACGCGACGCCGCCTGGCGAGCGCTGGAAACCGCGCTGCCGTATATGACCGACGGACGTCAGCTACGCTTTATGTTCCTGCCCGACGGTGAAGACCCGGATACGCTGGTGCGTAAAGAGGGCAAAGCGGCATTCGAAGCGCGGATGGAGCAGGCACAGCCGCTCTCCACGTTTCTGTTTAACAGCCTGATGCCGCAGGTGGATTTGAGTACCCCTGACGGGCGCGCGCAGCTCAGTACTCTGGCGCTGCCGTTAATCAGCCAGGTGCCCGGCGAAACGCTGCGCATCTACCTGCGTCAGGAGTTAGGCAACAAGCTCGGTATCCTGGATGACAGCCAGCTTGAACGTTTAATGCCTAAACAGGCTGAAAACGGCACGGTTCGCCCCGCGCCTCAGCTAAAACGCACAACCATGCGTATACTGATAGGGTTACTGGTGCAAAACCCCGAACTTGCTCCGCAAGTGCCGTCGCTGGCGGGTTTGAACCACGAAAAGTTGCCCGGACTTGGCTTATTTTCAGAACTGGTCAACACTTGTTTGTCTCAGCCAGGTCTGACCACCGGACAACTTTTAGAGCATTATCGCGGCACAAAAGAGGCCGCTACCCTTGAAAAACTGTCGATGTGGGACGATATAGCAGATAAGGAAATTGCAGAAAAAACGTTCACCGACTCGCTCAACCATATGTTTGATTCGATGCTTGAGTTGCGCCAGGAAGAGTTGATAGCTCGCGAGCGCACCCATGGCTTAAGCAGCGAAGAACGCCGGGAGCTCTGGATGATTAACCAGGAACTGGCGAAGAAATAAAAAATTTAACGGCTTAAGTGCCGAATATCGATCGGGAAGCCCCCGGCAGCCGCACTGAGAGGCAGCGGCAAAAATATAAGTACGCCCTCGCTTTAAAGGTTGGCAGCACCATCGCCGACACCAATCAAACGAATTAAGTGTGGATACCGTCTTATGGAGCAAAACCCGCAGTCACAGCTGAAACTTCTTGTCCAACGCGGTAAGGAGCAAGGCTATCTGACCTATGCCGAGGTCAATGACCATCTGCCGGAAGATATCGTCGATTCAGACCAGATCGAAGACATCATCCAAATGATCAATGACATGGGCATTCAGGTGATGGAAGAAGCACCGGATGCCGATGATCTGTTGCTGGCTGAAACCTCCAACAACACTGACGAAGATGCGGAAGAAGCTGCTGCACAGGTACTGTCCAGCGTGGAATCTGAAATCGGGCGTACCACTGACCCGGTCCGCATGTACATGCGCGAAATGGGTACCGTTGAACTGTTGACCCGCGAAGGCGAAATTGACATCGCAAAACGCATCGAAGACGGGATCAACCAGGTTCAGTGCTCTGTTGCCGAATACCCGGAAGCGATTACCTATCTGCTGGAGCAGTACGATCGCGTTGAAGCGGAAGAAGCGCGCCTGTCTGACCTGATCACCGGTTTTGTCGACCCGAACGCTGAAGAAGATATGGCGCCTACCGCCACTCACGTCGGTTCTGAGCTGTCTCAGGAAGAGATGGATGACGACGAAGATGAAGATGAGGAAGAAGACGACGATAGCGCGGACGATGACAACAGCATCGACCCGGAACTGGCGCGCGAGAAGTTTGCCGAGCTGCGTACCCAGTACGAAGTAACGCGTGACACCATCAAAGCGAAAGGCCGCAGCCATGCCGCCGCTCAGGAAGAGATCCTGAAGCTGTCTGAAGTGTTCAAACAGTTCCGCCTGGTGCCAAAACAGTTCGACTACCTGGTAAACAGCATGCGCGTGATGATGGATCGCGTACGCACCCAGGAACGCATCATCATGAAGCTGTGCGTTGAGCAGTGCAAAATGCCGAAGAAGAACTTCATCACCCTCTTCACCGGCAACGAAACCAGCGAAACCTGGTTCAACGCGGCTATCGCGATGAACAAGCCGTGGTCTGAAAAACTGCACGACGTGAAGGACGATGTCTATCGCGGTCTGCAGAAGCTGCAGCAGATTGAAGAAGAGACCGGCCTGACCATCGAGCAGGTCAAAGACATCAACCGTCGTATGTCTATCGGTGAAGCGAAAGCGCGCCGTGCGAAGAAAGAGATGGTTGAGGCGAACTTGCGTCTGGTTATCTCTATCGCCAAGAAATACACCAACCGCGGTCTGCAGTTCCTGGATCTGATTCAGGAAGGCAACATCGGTCTGATGAAAGCGGTAGACAAGTTTGAATACCGTCGTGGTTACAAGTTCTCCACCTACGCGACATGGTGGATCCGTCAGGCTATCACCCGCTCTATCGCGGATCAGGCGCGCACCATCCGTATTCCGGTGCATATGATTGAGACCATCAACAAGCTCAACCGTATTTCCCGCCAGATGCTGCAGGAGATGGGACGCGAGCCGACGCCGGAAGAGCTGGCCGAGCGCATGCTGATGCCGGAAGACAAGATCCGTAAAGTGCTGAAGATCGCCAAAGAGCCGATCTCCATGGAAACACCAATCGGTGATGATGAAGATTCGCATCTGGGGGATTTCATCGAGGATACCACCCTCGAGCTGCCGCTGGACTCTGCCACCACCGAGAGCCTGCGTGCCGCAACGCACGACGTGCTGGCTGGCCTGACCGCCCGTGAAGCAAAAGTGCTGCGTATGCGTTTCGGTATCGACATGAATACCGACCACACGCTGGAAGAAGTGGGTAAACAGTTCGACGTGACCCGCGAACGTATCCGTCAGATCGAAGCGAAGGCGCTGCGTAAGCTGCGTCATCCAAGCCGCTCTGAAGTGCTGCGTAGCTTCCTGGACGACTAAACTGTCGTGACCGTGAAAAAGCTCCCTTCGGGGAGCTTTTTTATTGCCTCTTGCTGTGGGAGAGGACCAGGGTGAGGACATCAGTCCACAGAGGCTCCTAAAGCCCCCGCACCATCAGCGCCTCATCCAGCTCCCTGTAGGCCTCCACCAGCTTATCCAGCGTTGCCCTGTTGAGCCCGCTCGGGTTCGGCAACACCCACACCTGCGTAACGCCAATGGTGATGCTCTGCTTACCCCACTTAGCCCCGCGCTGGCTAAACGCCTGCTCGTAGGCCTGCTTACCGAGGATCGCCAGCGCGGCGGGCTGATAGTCTTCAATCTTCTTCACCAGTTCCCGCCCGCCGCTGCGCAGCTCATGCAGGTTGACCTCGCTTGCCTGTACCGTCGGCCGCTCGACCAACATGGTGATCCCGCAGCGCGTGTCCAGCAGGTGCTGCTCCTCTTCCGGCTTGAGTAACCTGTCGGTAAACCCGGCCTGATAGATCACCTTCCAGAAGCGATTGCCCGGATGGGCGAAGTGAAAGCCGGTGTGCGCCGAGGACTTTCCCGGATTGATTCCGCAAAACACCACCCGCAGGCCAGGGGCCAGAATGTCGTTGATCATCTTTACTCCCACTGATACGTCGTAATGGAAGTATAAAGGATTGATAATGCGTTGTTTATAAAAACAGCAGGCAGGTGTGAATGGCTGGATTGCTGCGGGGAGTTACTTTATAATTCACCGCCACGGCCCCTTAGCTCAGTGGTTAGAGCAGGCGACTCATAATCGCTTGGTCGCTGGTTCAAGTCCAGCAGGGGCCACCAAATTTTAGATGTAGAATCAAAGAATTAAGCCACTCGATTGAGTGGCTTTTTTATTGGTTTTTTATGAGCCGGTGGCACCGCCGTTAACCGTGACTCAACGAAGCCGTTCGGACACGTTCAGAGGCGCCAGGAGTTGCAATCAGACGCTCTACGGATTCCATCGTCACGAACGTACAGCTGCAGTCCACATTGGTGCACTGATGATAGCGCTCTTTGGTGTTTTCACTTAAATAGCGACTGGTACGCGCATGCGCTGAATGCTTGCACTTAGGACAATGAAACATACACCCTCCGTTTAATTCACTTTGTGTGAATTAATAATACTCAAAAACAACGTAATGGCAAATGAATTACTCTCTATCCACAGAAAATTTTTCGTCGGTGACGTTCAGCTCAAGGTTCAGCTGCGTGGTAAATCCACTCCCGCTCAGCGTATGAACCACTTCGCTGATGATCCACGCCTGCTCGTCAATGACTCGTTTAAAGCCGTTAACCAGCACCGGCGTTTCGGGAAACAGATCGGCTCGCCCCAGCGCCAGCTGGATAGAAAATTTCACGGTTCCCCGCTGAAGCGCGCGCCACTTCGCCTCCGCAGCCCTGAGCGCCTGCTCTTCAGACGCATACACCGTAGCAAGCTCAAACACGTTCTCCGCCGATCCCACCAGCCTCTCTTGCGGCTTCGGCTCCATGCCTTTAGCTCCCGACGCGGCGGCATCCGGATGCTGTAGCACCTCTGTGGGCTGCCCCCCAATCTGGCGATTAATACTCAATTGAGGATTTTGCTGTTTTGGATCGCGCGTTTGCAGCCATTTGGCCGTCACGCCGGAATAACTTTCACGGTCGGCGACGGAAAAAAGGTGCCGATCGCCATCCCCACGTTCAATCATCATTAAGGGAATCGCTGTGCCACTGGCCGTCACGGCCTGGCCCGCTTTCATGAAAATGACCTTCCCGGCTTTGATGGAAACAAATGCACCATTGCGTTCGGCCAGGCGGGTGAGAAACGCCGCGTCAGTCTCCTGAGACTGGTCAATATGAGAAATGGCAATGGATGAAAGCCCAGCCGCAACGCTTGTGGTCAACTGGTTCCGCTGAGCGATAGTAGTGACTATCGCGCCGATCGTCGTGTCATGCCACGACTGTTCGCGCCGCACGTTTAGCTTCCCACGAAAATCCGCGCTGCATCCCCTAATGGTCAGGGTGTCCGGCGCCCCCCGAAATTCAATTGTGTCGATCGTAAAGTTCCCTTTCGGCTGGAGCGGAGCTCCCTCCCACCCCAGCCATAAGGAGAGCGTTGCTCCCCGGGCTGGCAGGTCTAACAGCCCATCGGAATCATCCAGTTGAATATCCAGCTGATCGGCTTCCAGCCCACGTTTGTCGGTCATGGATAAACTGATAAGGCGGTGGCTGAAATTTTGCGTGATATCACGGTCGTTAAGCTTAAGCATAAAGTCAGGGGCGATTTTGCCGCCCGCCCGGATATTCATCTCGGCGATCATCCCACCAGCCCTCCAATGCTATTACGTGCGCTAGTCACCAGCTCTTCAGCCTGCGTTCTCAGATCGCCAAACATCTTCATCAGCGATTCGTCCACGCGTTTTAGCGACAGGGAAAATTCAATTTTTCGCGCGGTACCATCACTGTAAAACTCCGAATGCGTGTGCGTGACTTTCTCAATGATAAACATGCCGTGAATGATGCCGGTACCATCTATCAACGGCCATGCCCGCCCTTCATTCGCCATCAGCTCAACCGCCTTGAGAGAAAGCCGCCCTCCCGTGAGCTCCGGGTAAAGTACTCCGGTGAGGCTAAAGGAGGTCTCACCTTCGCCAAGATATTGCCAGGCTTTGGGCTTCCCGATGCGATCGTTGGACGCCCAGCGGTAGTCCTTTGTAAACTGCATTGTCTGATACGGTAAGGTTCGTCGTTCAAAGACAAACAGACCCAGCACCATTAACATTTTCTCTCTCCTCAACCAGACATAAAGCTGGATTGCTGCCGTCTCGCTTTATCCTGTTCAATGTTATCTATTGCCTCCCGGATTTGACGCGTCAGATCCATTCCGGAGGCCGTGCCCCCCTGCAGCGTGATGTTGTACTCGCTTTTACTCTGATCGACGTAAGAGCGTCCCCCTGTGGCGATGGTTGGCTGATACCCCTGATAGCCGCCATAGGTCCCCGTACCCGGAATATAAGAGCTGCCCGCAGGAGAGGAGGATGCCGCTTCTGCTTTTGCCGCAGCGGAGTCGAGGTTACCCGACTCGTTTTTGATCAGACCGAGCTTCTCCAGCAGCCAGCTGGCCTTGCCGCTCAGGCTGTTAAAGAGATCAAGCGGTGCCGTTAACGCATCGCCCAACGCCCGCCCAAAAATCACGCCAGCATTTTTACAGCCATCCAGCGTTTCCTGCGTCGCCTTGATCGGCGCAACCAAATCGGTGAACCATTGCCAGATACCGCCCAGCGTCTCTGAGATAGCATCAAATACCGTTATCACCGGTGAGAACATCGCCCCCAGTGGTGCGAAGGCCGTCGAAAGCCCTTCCATCACCCCGCCAAAGAAGGCGCTGATGGGTTCCCAGTATTTAAAAATCAGCAAGGCTCCGGCGGCAATCGCCGCGCCAAGGGCAATCACCGGCCAGCTAAGGGCACCCAGCACCGTCATGATGGCGCCGCCCACCACGCTGAATACCGTTCCCAACATCCCGGCCGCGGTGATGATCATATTGACGCCCGTCAGAACCGGGGCGATAACTGTTCCTACGCCGCCCAGTACGCCAGCAAACGCCTGCGCGCCGACAACAATGCTGGCGAGAGTCTGCGTCAGCTCAGGGTTGGCATTCACCCAAAGGGAGGCCGTGCTGAGCCAGCCGGTTGCGGTTGTTATCAGGTTGCGCAGAGCGCCATCTGCTTTATCGAACACGTCAATCTTCAACCCGCTCCACGCGGCCTGGAATCGGTTGATGTCGCCGTCAAGATTATCGGTCTGAACGGAAGCCGCGAGCGCGGTACTGCCCTTTGCCCCCTGCAGCTGCTTACGTTTTTCATCAAGCGATCCATCACCCGCGGCGGAAACCAGCGCCCCTGCGGCTTTTATGGCATCCGGAGTCTGAACATGGCGCAACATCGCGCTGAGCGCGTCCCCGGCGGCGGCACCTTTCATCCCCTTTTCCGCAAGAACGCCAAGCAGCGCAGTAGTCTCTTCAAGCCCCATACCGGCGGCATCCGCAGCGGGCGCAGCGGAGGTGACGGCCGCCACCATCTCAGCGAGGCTGGTATTCGAAGAGGTAAAACCGCGCGTAAGCACGTCTGCGATGCGTCCGGCATCTGCATCTGCCAGGTTATACGCGGCCTGCGTACTGCTGATAATATCGGCCGCTTTTGCCGCGCCGATATTCCCCACCTGACTGAGGTTGATCGTTGGCACAGTGGCCGCAAGCACTCCATCGGCGTCATAGCCTGAACGGGCCAGTTCGCTCTGTGTCCGGACGACCGCATCCGCAGGCGTTCCGGTGCTAGCACTAACTTCCCGTGCCTGCCGGCGAATGGCCTCAAGCCGGAGGTCTCCCTTCTCCAGGCCAAGGTTTGCCTGAATGGCAGACATCTGTTTTTCAAAACTGATGCCTGGCGCCATAAAGCGGGACGTCTGGTCAAAGCCCGCTTTTGCCATACTCACGCCCGCATTAGCCAGTTGCTGGACTCGCGAGATAGCGCGCTTGCCTGACTCGTAGCGGTTCTGAACGGTACTCAGCCGCTCCTGCTGCTGGTTGACGCGGGACAGCGCATCCCGCTGCCGGTTAAGCTGCTGCGTTTTTTCGCTGATGTTGGTTCGTAGACGACGCTCGTCCGACGAAAGCGTGCGCGTGTTTATCCCCGCCTGTGCGAGCTCAGCACGTTGACGCTGTACCGAGTAGCGTAAGCTGTTGTACTCAAGCTTAAGATCGGCTGCCGATTTTCGGGCCGCGGACAGCGCATCAGCCTGTGCCTGGGTGGGGTTCTGCGTGTTTTTAAACTGCACCGCCAGCGCCGCGGCCTGCTGTTTCGCCTGAGCAAGGGACTGCTCCGTCATGGCGAGCTGGCCGTTTGCTTTCCTGAAGCCGTTGATACGCCCCGCCTGCTCATCGAGCGCCCCAAGTGCCGCCTGCGCGTCGCGGATATCGTTCGCGAGAGTGAGGCTGGCGTTATGGAGAGCGTTAAGCGGTCGGGTTGCCCGGTCGACAGCCTTAAGCAGCTCCTGAAGTCTGACATTATTACTCATGGTGGTTTCCGCTTCGCTGCAGCGCTTTTTCGCGCCATAAGAGGAGTTCGGTCACGCTCAGGGTGTACAGCTCTGACGGCGGCCAGTGAAAGATCACCGCGATATCCGCCATCAGATCGTCGACCGACAGATTTTCAGGAAATTTCAGCGAGCCGAAGCCGGTGACAAAAAACCGATCACCTTGCCAGCAAAAGAGAGCAGATCGCAGGCATCCAGGCGCGCTACCTCATGCTCGGTCAGGGCTGGCGAGGTCATTCGCGGCAGCACCTTGATCAGCGCATCTACGTCAGATTGCGCCAGCGACGCCAGAGATACCCCTCGCAGGGTCCCGGCATTCGGTTTTGAAACGGTCACCTTTTCAATTTTTTGCTCACCGCGCTGAACAGGGCTATCAAGCGTGACGATATGTGGATTTTCGTTCATGGCGATCTCGTTGGTATTTTCCATTTCGTTACTCTTCACAAAGTTAACTTACCGGCCGGCGATCCCGGCCGGTTAAAGGGTTACAGGCCGATGGCCTTACGGTGTTCTGCCAGGCGATCGACGCCATCGACTTTCAGCACCATGTTGATGATGTCGATTTCGATGATCTCTTTGCCATCAATGGTCAGCTGGTAGTAGGCGCACTCGGTGGACATTTTGGTGGTGCCGCTCTCGCCCTGCTTGTTTTCACCACCATCAAACTCTTTATGACGACCGCGCATGACGATTTCGACGGCGGAAATTTCGCCGGTGTCATCGCGCTGATAAGAGCCGGTAAAGCGCAGCGGCACGCTGTCCGCGCCCGGAGAGGCATACTGCGCCCACAGCGCGGCGTCCGGAAGACCGCCAACGGTCCACTCCAGCGCCAGAGCATCATCGTCCAGACCGAGGTCGACAGAGACCGAGCCAGGCATACCGCCGCCGCGATACTTCTCCAGCTTGCGGGTAAGCTTCGGCAAGGTGACAGACTCAACAACGCCCATGTAGCTCAGGCCATCGTTGAACATATTCAGATATTTCAGTTTGCGTGGTAACGCCATGCTTCAGCTCCTTAGCTATTAACCGAATCTGACAGGTCTGCCAGATAGGTATCGGTGATGCGCTGGCGCAGGGTCAGATTTTCCAGCGGCGGGACAGGGGTGTAGTCATAATCGATATACAGTTTCCCCGCTTTCAGGGTTGATGCGTCGTTCGACTCAGGGTCATACCAGCAGGAGCCGTCGACGATATAGCCGTTGGTTTTCAGCTCGCGGAACTTGGCATTAATACCGGAGACGATGTCGCGGATAAGCGTTGGCGTGATGGGTTTATCCATCGCCCACGCGTGCGCTTCCGCCATGGTATCGGCCAGCACCTGCGCGGTACGGGTGTAGTTTTCAAAGACGAATAATGGATCGTCTGAGCAGGTGCGGTTACCCCAGAATTTGAAGCCGTCGTTGCGAATCAGCGTGGTGACGCCAGCCTGGTTAAGCAGGTTCGCGTCGGTGGCCTGTTCCTGCAGATCCCAGGAGACCGAAGCGCTTACGCCAGTGACGCCGTTAACGCCAACGTTTGACAGGGTTTTATGCCAGCCCATTGTCTGATCGATTTTGGCACGCAGGCCAAGCGCACGGGCGGTCGCCCAGGCCATTGTCGTCGCATTCGTAGTGGTATCCCACGCCAGAAAATCAGGGTGGATAACCATCAGCTCGCGCTGGCTAAAGTTTTTGCGGTAGTTGATCGCCTCAGAAATGGTTTTGCACCCCCATGCGCTGACATAGCCAAACGCGCGCAGGCTCTGGCACGTGGCGGCCAGAGCGGTCGCCACTTCCTGAGAGTCCAGCCCCGGTACGCCGAGAATGCGTGGCTTAACGCCGGTCACCGTTTTCGCCGTGAGAAGCGCCTTCAGACCGGTGTATTTACCGTTTTCATCAGTGGTACCGATGATGTTGGAAACGGTCTGTTTGCGGGCCTCTTCCGGGGTCTCTGCAGTGCCTTCAGCCACGCGAACAATCACGACAACCGGTTTACACTGGTCGGCGATCGCCTGCAGAGAAGTGGACAGCGTCCCCGCCTTGCCGGCTTTCGCAATCGCAGTTTGTACGTTGGTAATGAGCACGGGCTCGTTTAAAGGAAATGTCTTGTCGTCAGCATCGCTGGCCGTACAGACCATGCCGATGATTGCCGTCGAGACGGTGGAAATGGTGCGGGTGCCATCGTTGATTTCGATAACTTCCACGCCGTGGTGATAGTCGCCCATCCGGTTAACTCCTTCGTTTAGTGGTGAGGCTATTGTCTGTGGAGCGCGCGATTGATGCGACGTATTGGGGTTGGGGAAAGGATTACACAACAAACGAAAAGCCCTCCGGAGGGAGGGCTTGGGGTCAGGCAGGGCGTTCGGGCCAGTCGATATCAGGGGCAGTACTGAAATCCAGCCGGTTTAGCGTCACCCGGTAGCGCTTCCAGAGTAACAACGTGGCTGCTTCCTCGTTTGTTGCAATGCCGAGCTCGAAAGCATCCTGGAGGGGGGCAATAACATCCGAAGCTTCGGCAAGCAATTCACCTCTTCTGGTTTCCGCCTGTTGAATTAATTCCTCCCGGGTCAACTGGCGTGGAATAATTTTAGTGCCATTCCATACCCACTCACCGTGTATATTCAGCCCTTCAGGCACGTCTGTTGGATCAACTTCTGAAACTGACATCCCCAGAGGAAAAAGGCGATCAGCATCATTACTAAAAGAGCGAATAATATTATTTTTGTCGTAGCAAATTTTCAGTGTTTCAGGCTGAAATCGTGACATATGATAATACCAGTCAAGCCCCTCATCTGACTGAAGAAATATAGCATTAAACAAAAACTCTTTGTATTTTGGTTCATATTGAACGAAATTTTTAAGGGTAATCATGCTGTATGACCTACAGTAATCCATCCGATATTAGACATGTACTTCTGAATTGGGCGATAGAAAATGGTATCGCCACCGGGGTTATCACCTTCAAAGTTGTAGCCTGTCATAGCACATCCAGGAGGCACACGCTGCCAGGCATTTTTTACAATCGTAAATGCTCCCTCCGCACCCATGGCAACATCCCGGACAAAGTATTGCAGTGTCCAGTCCTGTCGTGCATAAGGGCTTAAATCCTGCTGAGGGGGTGGATTGTTTGATGAGTAAACTCGTACTCTGCCACCAGATTCAAATACACCTTGCCCTGAATAGATATTTCCACTATTCGCAATCGCTCCATCAGGAGCAACTGTTGCCAGAAGATGATTATTCATCAAAATAGCGAAGCCGGTAACGTCGGTTCCTCCCCCTCTCGTCAGACCGATAGCCATTGAATTGTCATACCATTCAAACACCGCGCCAGAGACAATTCCACCCACACCAGGCTGAGCACTTACAAGTGTCGCTGTGTTTCTTTCAGATGGCAGCGTGCCCACACTTCTAAACCTGAATGTGCCGTTATAACCTCCGCCATTCGCTGATACCGCGCCAACCTCGTCAGGGGTGGGTTTATTTACGGTATCATACTGTTTTGTCCATGGTGACCACATACCGCTGTACAGCGTACGGATATATGAACGAGATCCAACGTATATCCGGTAAACCTGCGTAATACCTGCGTGTTTAAAAATCTCAAGCGCCCCGGCAACAGCCTCAGGATAGTTTTTCCCGGTTTGCGCCTGCGCGTTTGAGGGCTGATAATACAGTCCCGGTGTGGTGTAGGCATTCAGATCAGCAGCATTACCTATTTCCACAGCCTGAGTATTAAAAATATCCTGGGCGGTGATACTGATATCTTCCGTCAGAATATGTCCGTTAACCTTTCTTCCTGATGGCACACGGCCATTAGCATTATCGTTAGCAGCCTTAACCGCTTTCGGCGTCGCCGCCAGCACTTCTGAGGAGCTATCAGTCGCACTACTAAGCTGAGTAAACCCTTTAGCCGTTAGCGTTGCATCAGGATGGCGACGAGACTGCTCATGTTCTTCAAGCTTCTCATCAACGTACTCCTGGGTCGCCATTACCGTAGACGTATCTATCGAGAGTTCGACTGACTCAATGTCGCTTACCATGATGACCATACGCACGGTCTGCGCACGTCCGGATCCTTCCGCCAACAACGGCTTATAGCTTTCTGCCATGTTCCCAACGGCAATCAGTGTCCCCGTGTCATCATAGAGGCCCATTTCTCGCATCCAGAAACCACCGGTTTCAGGCGGAATGAGCAGCTCCGCGATCACATAATTTTGATGCTTGTTATCCTGGCTGATTTTATTAAGCGCGTGGCGCCAGACTTCATTAACCAGCTTCGTCTGCCCGGCATCAGGTACCGGCAACGTGCCCCCACCGTCACCCACCGCCATCGCCGTAAAATTCACTTTCTTGCCGTTCGGGACGGTCGCTGCAGCCAGTTTTTCGGCACCGGCTTTGGTGATAACCGTTTTATATTTCACTGTCATTGTGCTCTCACTTATTCGGGATAAACCGTGATGATGTCGCCGTCATAGCCCAAGGCGCCGGTATAGAGATAACCCGGAATGTCCTGGATGATATTCAGGCCAATAAGGTGGCGGCTGGCAGGCTTTGCATCAGCAATCAGCCTCTCCATTTCGTAATACATTTCCTCGTTAATACCGGTGTCCAGCACGCCAATATCAAGGCGGAAAGTGCCGGGCGGATCGTTGGTTTCCCACCACTCGGTGATGTTAATCAGATAGCCAAGCGGCTCCACCACGCGACGCACGGCACCAATCGTCCCTTTGTGGGCATGGATAAACCACGCCGCGCGGATCACGTCCCGCTTGGTGGCTTCCGGCCAGCTCTCGTCCCAGCGGTCAACCGAAAATGCCCATGCCAGCCACGGCAGCAAATTCGCCGGGCAGGTATCCACATTCCAGAGGTGGCGCAGCGGAACGGGCGTATTTTCGATGTCCGCACAGGCGCGCGCTGCCGCGACCTCAAGGGGCGATGAGCCAACCGGTAAAAGGCGGGTGTTACTCATCGTTCCCTCCCACGGTTACGCTGTAGTGGCTGCACCATGAGGCCTGGGTTTCATCAAGCACGATGTCAGCCGCGGGTGCGGTCAGTTCCACCCGCTGCACCCCTTCTACGTGAAGAGCGGCATAAATGGCGGACTTGCGAATATCGCGTCCAAGACGATGCTGAGCCGTGATATAGGCCTGTAACCGGGTTCTTGCCGCGTTGAGTACCGGCTCGCTTTCGGGGCCGGGAAAAAGGAAAAGCGATGCTTCGATGCTGTAATCAACTATTTTGGCCGACTGGACGGTAACGCGGTCGGCAACCGGCCTGATGTCTTCATCGTTTAGGGCGTTACGAACAATAGCGATCAGCTCTTCAGACGCTATGCCGTTATTCTCCAGGGAGAGTACGGAAATCGTGACGTTCGCCGGCTGCGGGCTGATGACGGAGATGTCCGCTACCCGGCCATCGGCACTGCGGCCATGGAACTGGTACGCGCCCGTCGAACCGGCCACGCTCAGCCCTTCCGGCGCCTGCTGGATGCGCAGACGAAAATCGGTATCGGACTCCATCACAGCCGGCGTGGGTGGGAACGTGGTGTCGTCGGCAGGGGCGATCACCAGACGCGCAAGGTTAGCGTTTGCCCCAATCTGGTCCAGATCGCTGCCCGCTGCATAGGCTAACATGACCGCACGCGCGGCCTCGTTAACCCGCTGACGCCACATGACTTCCCGGTAGGCGTTCTCCTGCAGCAGCTTCACAATCGGCTCGGATTCCAGGGTCAGCGTCCGTGCAATCGCCTCTCGCTCCTCTTCCGGATAGAGCGAGACAAAGGTGGCCTTTCGTTCTGCCAACAGCGTTTCATAATCCACCTCCTCCACGACATCAGGCGCGGCGAGCTGGCTCAGATCAACAATAGCCATAGCGTTTAACTCAGTGAAATGGTGATAGAAAAGGATTGTCCGGAGGTCGGGCGCGTGCCGGTGATATCGACATACAACGTCCCGTCGTTCTCCGAACGCTCGAAAGTGATTGCCGTCAGGCTTATCCGCGGCTCCCATTTCTGGATGGCGGAATAGCATGCGGACATGATTTGCAGACGCAGCGCAGGGCTCTGCGGCCTGTCGATCATCGCCGCCAGCAGCGAGCCGTAATCCCTCCGCATGACCCGCGAGCCAATCGGCGTGACCAGAATGTCGCGCACGCTTTGCCGGATGTGTTCAGCCTCTGAAATGCTCAGCCCGGTCTGCCTGTTCATTCCCCTGTATCGCACCGTCATTGTGTCCCCTTAGTCCAGCTTCCGCCGCTTTGCACGCTGCCGTGCGCGTGGTTGTCCACCTGCACCCCGTTGGAGGTGAATTTACCGCCGGAATGCTCAATATTTCCGGCCATCACACCGCCCTGCTGCACTTCAAGAGAGGCGGTAATTAACTTGTTGGTACACACCACTTCAGGCGTATCCAGCGTGATGCGGGAAGTTGACGTCACCCGCACCTCCGGCACGGTGGCGGTCAGCGATTCCGAGGCGGTAATGTCGGCCGTTTTAATGCCAGTAACCGTCAGCGCCCCGCGTTCGGGTTCGTACTCGATCACCGCGCCGTCAGGGAACGATACATGGAGCGCGTCAGACGACCCGGACGGGGCCGGATGGTCGTCCGAGAAAATGCCGGGCAGCACAAAGGCGGTATCAAGCTCGCCTCCGATGGCCAGCAGCAGCACCTGCTCGCCCTCGGAAGGCGCCCACCAGACGCGCGAACGTCCCGCACGACAGGTTAGCCAGTTCAGCCAGGTAGTTTTCATCCCGCCGGTCTGGACACGACAAAGCCCTCTGTTGAGGTCAACCTCGGTCACAACACCGATACGAATCAGATTGCGGATCGCGCGAGCGATACCGTTCATGGAAGTTAATGTATTCATGAGAAGAGAATGCCGTTCAGGAGGAACGGCAGCAACGAGACGGGGTTTTATGCGGGATGAAACAACACGCTGTACAGACAGCGAGCTCTCGGCGCGGGGGAACTTACGCCTCCCACTGGCTGACCAGCTCACCGTTGATGTACAACGACGTCTGACGCGTGACGGGCTCCGGCAGCGGCGGCTCCGGGGAATACGTCACGTGCAGAGCGCTCTGATCCTGTGCAACAAGCATGCGCTCGGTTAATTGCAAACTGATGCTGATATCCATCGTATCGTCATCGTTTAAGACTATCGTGAAGGAACATCCGTTTTTACGGCCTTCATCAAGGGTAAAAATGTCCGGCTGGTTTTCCCGAAGCCAGGCCAGCACGGGAACGAACAATCCCTCGCTGTCGCCTTTGAAACCGCTGACCTTTGCATTCAGTTGATAGTGTTTTTCAAAGGAGAGCGAGGAGGCCAGGCGGGCGTCAATATGCCCGCTTCCGACCGACATCTGCAGGCGTTCCGGGCTAGCGTTCAGTTGGGGGATGGCGTCAATTAATGCCTGACGCAGGCTCTTGAGTTTGTGCATCGAATTTATCCTGACAGTTTTTAATGGTTTCAACCTGCAGCGCGCAGGCGATAAGGGCATACTCAAGCCTGCGAATATCCGCGCTGAGATCGCCGTTAGTGGCGGGTTCGCTGCCCGGCATCGGGCAGAGGCTCACCTTCGGGCAGGCGTGGTAAACAATGGGCTGCGGAGGCGCAGGCGGTGCGGGTGTGCAACCTGCGGACAGCATCAGGCAGCCGAGCACTATACCAGCGGCGTAACGCTTCATTTTCATTGAGTAATCTCCCGATAGTCGCTTCCCGTCTCGCGCTCTCTTCGCCCGCAGTGACAAGCGCCTCGCGGAGCCTGACCTGGGCGTTTTCGTTTGATCGGGCTATCCGTTGTGACAGGGACAGCTGCTGGTTAAGCGTGGCGAGGGCCGTTTTTTGCTCGCTGGCGACCCGGTTAGCCGTGGCTAAGGAACGGGACAGGGTCAGGTTGTCATGACGGAGCCACAGCGTGATGGCCAGCAGTCCGGCCAGCGCCAGCATGAGGGCTCTCATGGCAACCCCTTCGTGCACCATGCCTTCTCGCGGACACGGCGATTTTCGAGCCCGGTATTTTTAACGCCGTTGACGTACACCCAGCGGGTAAGCTGCTCGCACGCCTGCGACCACTGTTTACGCTTGATAAAGGACACCAGCGTCGAACGGCAGGCAGCGCCTGCGCCGACATTAAACGTGAAGCTCACCAGCGCGTCGTAGACCCGAGGCGGCATCTCCACCGGCGCGCACGACGCCAGCCGCCGCTCCACGTTGAGCACATCAGCGACCAGGTTTGCCGCGGCCTCGCGTTCGGTAATGTCCCGCGTGGGCACAACGTTTGCCGTGTGGCCAATGCCTGACGTCCACACCCCGGCACTACACCGGTAGGGCGAGAGGCGGCATCCTTCAAGATCGGCAATCAACGCCAGCCCCTCCGGAGACGTTTTCAGTAACCGAAAATCAGGCATCAGCACCGCCAGGGCCAGCACGCCGGCGACGCTGCAACGCTTAATGATTGAGTTCACGAATGCTCTTCTTATCGAGGCCAAGAGATTTGAGATAGCGCCAGGTTTTTCGCTTAAACCAGTAATTCGTCAGCGCGGTAAAAATGGCGCAAAGACTTCCCACGTACAGCGCGACTTTGTCAGGAGACATCGCCCCGAACCAGGCCAGCGCCACGGCCAGCCAGTAGGCGATAAACGTGGTGATTTTCTCCAGGCTCAGTCCCATAGGTTTACGAATTCTTTTGTGGGGGCGCTATCCACCTCCGGCATCTCTACCGGCGTGCCGTGAGGCAAGATAACCCCTAACTCCGCGAGGCCAGAGTTGGCCTTCAGAACGGCTTCAACGACGCCAGCCGTGCGCCCATAAAAGCGGGCGCAAACGGCATCAAGCGTGTCCCCCTGCATTGCATAGATCTTCATCAGTCGCTCCCAACATCCGGTTTCCAGGTACTGAAGAGTTTCCCGGGCCAGCAGGCTTTTCGCTATCGCTGACGGATGGACGCTCGCGGACACAACAAACCATCCGAGGGAAGCGAAGCGCGGTTCAATGGGAACGTAAAAATCTAATGAGGGTGTTCGGTCCGGGTAACAAAACCGGGTTTAGCGCCAGCTCTCGTCTTCCCAGACTTCCCGGAGAATAGTGTCCAGCGCCTCGCGATCGGCCTCTTTTTCAAGCCCCTGGAGCTCTACCCCCGTCACCGAGCCTACTCTCACGGTCACCCTCGTTGACGGAAACAGGGACCCTATTCTGCGGGTCAGTTCGCACTGAAAGGCTTCGGCGACGGACTGGCCAGCCAGCCGATCTTTATCGAGAGTAATGTTCACCCGAACGTTACTCTCTTTTTTGATTCGTTCCGGAACAGGCGATGCCGAGAAAACAACGGTAAAGGCGTTGTTCTTGATTAAATTTCCCCGCGCAATCTCAGCAATCAAATTCAGGGCAATCTCACGATCTCTTTCCTGACACGTTCCTTCTGTCGTCAGCCGAGCAATCATCTCGACTCGTTCAATCATGACCTGCTCGTTCAACTCTCTGTCCACACAACCTCCACCACGAGATACTGTATAAACATACAGTAGCATGTATTCATAAAAAGAGTGAAGCGAAAAATCAGAACCTTTAACGGTATGTACATGATATCGATAAAGATTAGCGTACTCGCCTGGTTAACAAATCCGTTAAATACCCAATACGTTCAAGGATTTTCCGCGCCTTTTCCTGATAAGAACACGCTGCAGGAAATAGCGTTCCGTCAGCTGCGCCCCTGCACCATTTGTCGTTAAAACGGCTAACGCCTCCGGCCATAAGATGCAGGGCCTCGCCCCGGCTGATGGCTATCCCGGTGGCGAGCCGTATCTCGTCAATCACCTTCTCTGGTACCCCGTTCTGCGGGTCGCTCGCGAAGACGATGGGCGACGTAGCACCGGGGCGGATGAATTTGATGCGTTCGGTTAATGCCCGTCTCGCACGCCGGCTTAGGGGCTGAGACAGATCGTCCTGCGTACAGTTATTGACAGAACTCCGAGAGGGCTCAGGCGCATTCTTAATTTCCGGGGCCCTCTTCGGCACAATTTTCCACTGGGTGAGCCGGGTGACAATCGGGCTGCCCGCGCCGACGGCGGAGTCGTACACGCCACGAATACGGACCGTTTCCTCGCCGTACTGGTTAAACCCGGCGCGCGGTCCATACAGCGTGCGCACCTGTAAATCATCGCGACGGACAAACGGCCCGCCCTGCGCAGTAACGTAACCCGCCCAGTCACCGGCGTCGGCGGCATCATGGACGGCGGCAAACTCAACGCTCAAGCCGCGCGCGGCCTCAGTATCCGCCATACGTCGCAGCTCGCGGTAGACCGTTACCGGCGCGCCGCCGATGAACTGAAACTGACGAATGTGCCAGCGTCCCGCCCAGGCCGAAACGGCGGACGCCGTCTCCTTCAGAAGCCCGCCGCTTTCGTTATCGGTCTCGCCATCGAGCGCATAGCCGTCGATATTCTTTGAGATGTATTTGGCTATGTAACCGGTAGCACTGCCTTTCTTAGGATCGATCGCTTCCGCGTGAAAGCGCGCTCTTATGGCACTTTCGCTCTGCAGCTCAACAGCATCCTCCTGCCGCGCGTAATCCCCGATAATCTGGCGAACGCAGTCAACATCTCCCGGCAGCATAAACATCAGCATGTGCCAGTGGGGCGTACCGTCGTGATGGGGTTCCGCAACGCGGATACCAAAAATACGTCGCCCGTCCCGGTGGAGTTTTGCCCGGATACGTGCCCAGAGACGGGTAAAGTAGCCTTGCGTATCCGCCGGGCTGGCCCCGTTCCACTTAGCGTTGGGGTAGCCCGATTTCACGGTCGCGTGATACTGCGCGGGCGCGGTTAAGGTATAGAACTCGCCCACGTAGCCCAGCGCCTCACAGATATTTTCAAACCCGCGGATGCGGGTCATCAGTTCACAGCGGCGTATCGCCGGGTTAGACACCGAGGTATCGTATTTTTCAATCAGGCTGATGCGGTTGCCCTCTTCATCTTCAAGCTCCATGCCCTTGAGAAATTCGCGGGTGCGGCGCTTCTGCTCGCGCCACTCGGTCACGCAGCGCCTGCTCGCATACGCCGTTCTCTTTTTGCTGACGTTGCCGAGGGCAATCTGCAAATGCTCGCGCCAGGCCGCCGCGATACGGCGCAGGCGCCCGCGCCACCACACCTCGGAAAACATGCGGATCACCGCCGAGGCAACGTCATCTTTGTTGAAAAACGTCTTTGACACCCGTTCCCAGTGGGGAGGCGAAACGTTGAACTGCCGGGCGATCAGTCCGGCGCGCTGGTACCAGACGTAAAGCGTCCGGTATTCGCCCATCTCAGCATCGTTAATATTCGCCAGCTCGCCGCGAATAAAGCTGGCGATATCTGCGGCCAGCAGGTCGATGTCCGCGCGGGACATATCCGGAAGACGGTTATAGCGCGTAACCAGCTCAACCATCCTCGAAGCGAGGTATTGCAGAATCTGGGTGTCGAAATGGTCATTAAACACGGCCCTGGAGACCGTATTGTGCAGGCCCTTGCAGGCATAGCGTTCAGAGACCAGACGCAAGCGGGGCAACATCCTTTTGCAGAAGCGGATCGAGAAAGCATTAGCCTTCAGGCTGCCCTGATGCTGCTCGAGGGCGTCAATCGTGCGCCAGACCTCGAAGCGCACGCAGTCAGGCTGCTGTGAGAGGGCAATTCTTGCCTGCTGCAGCGCCGCGAAGAGGCGATCGCGACGCTGCTGTTGGGTGTGCGTGAGGTAAGGGCTGGCAATGGCCGACCGTGGAGCGTTCCACGGATAAGCAAATGACGTCGCCAACTCATCCTCCCCGGACGTGTTTATTTTTCATCTCCGCGATCTCCTGGCATGTGATGCACAAGGCCACTCCAGGTACCGCCTTTCGACGCGCCTCAGGTATCGGCGCATCGCAGTCCTCGCACAGAAAACGCGAAGGCAATGCGGGTCGCCTGCGGGCACTGTTAATGTGGCGCTCTCTGTCTTCCTGCTCGCGCGCCTGCGCAAGATCGATAAAATCGGCCATCAGTGCAGCTCCTGTGATTCACGCTCGTAGCGGGCTGCCTCGTGGCACAGCAGTTCGGCAACGTCCTCTCCGCTCATGCCGGTTTTGTAGATATGGCTCGCCAGCGCCTCCAGGCGCAGGGAGACCGCGAGGGCTCGCGCGCATCGTTCCTCTGTTTTAGCCTCCATCAGCAGGCGTTTCAGTTCTTCACTTCCGATCGGATAGGGGCGGTTTTCACTGTTTCGCATCACGCGTTCTCCTTAATTTCAGGCAATAGGCTGCCCGGCGGGTTTACGCCATTAGGTTTTTGGTTGGGTTATATCGGCATGGTCAGCCGTTCAGGAAATAAACTCACAACGGCACGAAAATGATTCATGGCGTTAATTAGCGCCCGTTTCTCTTCGGTCGTCAGCTCGCTGATATCGCACTCATGACGGGCGACAGGTAATCTCGCCAGGTAAAAGATGGCGGCCAGCGCCCTGCTGTTCTCCTCAAAACAGGGATCGCGCTTATCGCGCAGCTCGGCCATAAACCGTGCCAGCTCTTTTCCGCTATCGCTCCCGTATCGGGCGCGCAGTTCAGCGACGTGGTTAAGCCCGTTAAGACGTGCTCCCACGCTAAGTGGAACCCTTGCATGGGCAGCTTCTATCGCCATATCTCCCCTCGCATAAATTCACGCACGCTAATGTGCTGAAAACGCTCATAGCACGGCATTTTCCGCCGTTTGATGATTGCGATTTCACAAACCATGCTGCAAAATTCCCATTTTGATAATGTCTGCAATCATTAGCCTCTGTTTGCCAACTTCTGCCGCTGATTGCTCGAATTTGCAATGATATTAATACCCAATTGAGTATTAGTAAACACCCAAAGGAATATATTTTGATACTGGATTCTCAAGTGAATAATGAAGAGTTACTCGATAGAATCTGTCAGGTGTATGGTTTCACGCAGAAAATCCAGCTGGCCCGGCACTTTAATATCGCCGCCAGCTCGCTTCAGAACCGCTACGCGCGCGGTACCATCTCTTACGACTTCGCGGTTCAGTGCGCGCTGGACACCGGTGCCAGCCTGCGCTGGCTGATGACCGGGCAAGGTGCGCAGTTTGAAGGTAACCCCGCATCGGGCGATCCGGTTTCAGTTTCGGCATTCACACTCAGTGATGGTAAGCTGGAAGAAAATACCATTTTGAGCATCGATACCAGTTTCTTTAGCAAACCGCTGGCTCGCGGCATCGCCGTTCGGGCAGAGGGAAAGCTTCACTTTATCGAAAAAGAGGCGTCGTTAACCGACGGCCTTTGGCTGGTCGAGATTGAAGGCACCGCCAGCATCCGCGACTTAACGCTGTTACCGGGCAAAAAACTCCACGTAGCGGGCGGTAAAGTTCCGTTTGAGTGCGGTATCACCGAGATAAAAACGGTGGGTCGCGTGGTGGGGATCTACAGCGAGGTTATTTAAGGGATAGAGCGGGAAACAGTGAAAACGAAGCCATTTTGCGTATTCGCTTTCCTGCTCATATCTCGCACCTCACAAACTGCAAATCTAAAGAAATCCCCCATCGCGCCGATCATCATCCGTGTGTATTATTTCCTGTAGCTTTTACAACAACTACCCTTAACTCAAATACTTAAGCGCCAAAGCGAAAGGCATCATGAGCACACCGATCAAACGGCTAGAAATCATTAAAAATGCCATTGAACTGGAAGATGACGACATCATCCAGAGCCAGCTGACACGCCTGAAAAATGAAGCGTTTGACGATGAGCTACAGGCAATCGTCGTGGCGCTTGAGAAAAAGAACTATACCTCGGCCATGGCGGCCATAACCGCCTGGCTGCAGGGCCAACGCGCCGTGACCCAGTGGCGTGACCCACAGGTAGCCGCCAGCAAGCTGGAGCTGAAGGCGCTGGAAGAGCGTCTGCGCGATCTGATTGACCGCCGCAACGCGCGCGTGCAGCAGCTTGATGAGTTCAACGATCTCTATTTCTCCCGCCTCGGACCGCTGATGCAGCAGATCCTCGCCCTGCGTAAAACGCTGGCGGAGCTGAACCTGCGTCGTCAGCAGGCGGAGGCACGTCGTCGCGAGGAGGATTATCGCCGCTGTCAGCGCTATATGGCGCAGGCGGTGGAGGTGCTGGCGACGCTTACCCAGCGCTGGCGCGATCTCCCGGCTGACTCCGTCCAGGCCGCTCAGGCGCGTAAGCATCTGGAGCAGCAAAGCAATCTGATTGCCAACCTGCTGGCCGAAGCGCTCGAACTGGAAAGCGGCTTAACGCGCGAAGAAGAGCCCGCGCGTCAGGCGCGCGACGAGGCCAACGAAGAGTACGAGAAGTATCGCGAACAGCATCACGATGCCGAAGTGCGGCTGCGCAAGGGCAAGCATCTCTCGGAAGAAGATCAGAACGAACTCAAGCGCCTCTGGCGGCAGGCGAGCAAGCTCTGCCATCCGGATCTGGTGGCGGACGATCTGAAAGAAGAAGCCAACAACATGATGGTGCAGCTCAACCAGGCGAAGCAGCGCGGCGACGTGAAAGCCATTCGTTCGCTGGTGGCCCGCCTGCACCAGGGGTTCGAGCCATTGATGGCGAGCGACAGGCTGAACGATCTGGAGCGTATCCGCAAAAAAATGGCGCAGGTCCGCGAGCAAATCGACACCTTAGTGAACGAGCTGGCGGAGCTGGAAAAAGAGGAATCCTGGCTGCTGGTCTCGTCGCTGAGCAATATGGAAGCGTACTTTGCTCAGCAGGAGAAAGCGCTAAAAGAGGTATGCGCCTCGCTCGAACACCAGGTTAACGAAGCGCAGATGGATTCGGCAGCCTGATTATTTAGCGTGCCAGTATGCGCTGGCACGCACCAGCTGTGGGTCAATCGCGTCGGTTTCAAACTGACGGCTCAGGCGTTTCACCACCTTCCCTTCTCCGGTCAGCCAGATAAAGTAATCCTCCTCCGGCATGGCCAGCGCCGCCAGACGGTCAGCCACCGCCTGCTCGCTGTGGCCCACCGCCCAGGTGATGTTGTAATCACTCAGGTGCGCCAGATAGTCCTTATAAGATTCGTCACCTACGGTCACCACCGCGTGAATCTCCGGACAAACCGGCAGTTTAGCAACGCTCTCTAAACGTCGACGCAGCGCGGGCATGCCGGACTCGTCGCACACGTACAGCTGCCAGGCGTAATCCTCCGGCACTACCAGCGAACCGCGCGGGCCGCCGATGGTCAACCTGTCGCCCGCCTTCGCCTCGACTGCCCAGCCGCTGGCAATCCCGCCGTCATGAATGAAGAAATCGAGCGCCAGCTCATGATTTGCCTCATCGTACAGCGGCGTATAGTCGCGCGCCTGTGGACGTACGCCGTCGCCCCAGTCGATGCCTTCATCGGTGACCTTCGGCGGGACAAACGTGGTGCCAGGTGCAGGGAAAAAGACTTTGGTGTGGTCGTCGAAGCCGCGGGAGCTAAAGCCCTCCAGCGCCTCGCCGCCTAAAACAATGCGCTGAAAGCCTGCGCTAATGCGCTCAACGCGGCGCACCGTCAGCTCGCGAAAGCGCAGGTCATTACGCACGCGCTGTGGGTAACGGGTAGATGCCATTTTTAGCCTCTTATCTGATGAATACGATATATCGGAATTGATTTTTAAATGATAATGATTACTAATCAGTAAAAAAGCAAGATTTTTTAGATTGCATCTGAATATATCTTAGATATAGTTTAGATATATCAAATTAAGAGACATAACATGCGACATGAACACGACGGCGGTGGACGCCGACCGCGCTTTTTCGGCCACGGCGACCTGCGACTGGTGATTCTGGATATCCTGACCCGCAGCGCCAGCCACGGCTATGAGCTGATCAAAGAGATCGAGAACCTGACCCAGGGGAACTACACGCCGAGCCCCGGTGTGATCTACCCGACGCTGGATTATCTGCAAGATCAAACCTTTATCACCATTACGGAAGAAGAGAGCGGTCGTAAGAAGATTGCGATTACCGCTGAAGGACAACGCTGGCTGGACGAAAACCGGGAACAGCTGGAACAGATCCAGGTGCGTATTAAGGCGCGCAGCGTCGGCTTTGAGCTGCGCAAAAACCCGCAGATGAAGCGGGCGCTGGATAACTTTAAAGCGGTGTTAGACCTGAAGGTAAATCAGGGAGAGTTCAGCGACGCGCAGCTCAAGCAGATTATCGGCATAATCGACCGCGCGGCGCTGGAGATCTCCCAGCTGGATTAAGCCGGCGCGTGCTCGCTCACTCGGAATACGCGAACCAGCTCTTTCAGGTGCATCGCCTGCTCGTTAAGGGATGCCGCCGCCGCGACGGACTCCTCCACCAGCGCAGAGTTCTGCTGGGTGGTGGCATCAATCAGGCCAATCGCGCTGTTGATCTGCGAGATCCCCTCCGTCTGCTCGTGGCTGGCCTGGCGGATCTCGCGCAGGATCGTGTCCATCTCCTCCACGTTGCCGACCATGCCGTTGATCAACGCGCTCGCTTTTTCCACCAGATTCATCCCGTCCTGGGTCTGGCTGGTGGAGCTCTCGATCAGCTCGCGAATTTCACTGGCAGACGACGCGCTCTTCTGGGCAAGCTGGCGCACTTCCCCCGCCACGACCGCGAAGCCGCGACCATGTTCACCGGCACGGGCGGCTTCCACCGCTGCGTTCAGCGCCAGAATGTTGGTCTGGAATGCAATGGCGTCGATCAGGTCGATAATGTCGGACATCCGGTTCGACGTCTCGTTAATCAGGCGCATTTTGCTGGTCACCTGCTTCATCATCTCCCCGTTGTTTTTGACCACCGTGGCGGCATCTGCCGAGAGATTAGTCGCTTCCCCGGTGTGCGAGGCGGTGTTTTTCACCGTCGCGGTGATCTGCTCCATCGAGGCGGCGGTCTGTTCAACGGAACTTGCCTGCTCCTCGGTGCGCGCGGCAAGATCCTGGTTACCAGCGACAATCTGCGCGGCTGCGCTGGAGATATTCTCCGAGCCCGTTTGCACCTGCTGCACAATATCCAGCAGGCGGTTTTTCATCTCCATCAGCGCGTGCAGCAATAGGCCCGTTTCGTCTTTGCCGTGCGGCGTGATGCTGCCCGTCAGGTCGCCCTCTGAAATGGCATTGGCAAAATTCACCGCCTCGCCGAGTGGGCGGGTAATAGCGCGCACGATAAACCAGCCAATCAGGCTGCCAGCGGCGACGCTAAAGAGGGTGATCAGGATCAGCAGCAGTCGGCTGGACCTGAAGTCTCCTTCCACCTGCGCCCCCGCGCTCTGCATCTCATGGTTCTGAATCGCAATCAGCTCCTGCACTTTAGCTTTATAGGCCTGCTGCACGGTGAGGGTATGGGTCATCATCTCCTGGATAGCACCCGCACGGTCATTATTCTGCACCGCCTGCAAAATGCGATAGCGCGAGTCCAGATACTGCTGACGAACGTCGCGGATCTCGGCAAGGACCTGCTGCGATTTCGGGTCCTGCAACACCGTATTCAGCTCGCCCAAAATCACCGTGATATGCTCGCTGATCTCTTTAAGATGCTGCTGCGACTGTGCCGTGTACGTTCCCTGTTCATCCAGCAGCATGAGCTGCTGAGTGCTAATAAATTCCTGGAAGTTGTCGATTAACTGGTTCGCTTTTACCGTGGTGGGATAATCATGGGTAATGATGGATTGCATCCCGTTGTTAGCCCGGTTCAGGCTCAGTAAGGACATACTGGCGCTGATCACCATCAGGACAATAAAGAATCCAAACGCCAGAAATAATTTCGTGCCGATCTTTACGTCATGTAAGAACATATTTACTCCATCGATGTGATTATTTCTCAGACGATCGCTGTTATCGGTAACGAATCCGCTAACTTTATGACTTTGATCGTTTTTTTATTTCATAACCATCACAATGGATAGGTAGAGACTATTGATTCCGCCCCATCGATCGTTACCAGACCACCAGAACAGGGTTTTGCAAAATAGCATCGGGAAAAACTGACTTAGGCAGGGATAAATAACTGAGACATTTTCTTTAGTTATTTAATATCTCATTAACAATAAAAAACATTAATAGTCACAACCACAAATAAAAAAGCCGTTTATTCCTTACGGTACAAACGACTTTTCCGGAACATTACTGGCTCAATGGAGCACCGTCACCGCATCCTTAAGACGCCCGGCGCGGTGTTTCACCATGGCAGAGATATGCGCGCTCTCCTCGACCAGGTCGGCATTTTTTTGCGTAATGCTGTCCAGTTCCGCCACCGCGCGGGTTAGCTCTGACAACCCGGTCGCCTGTTCGGACGTCGAGTGGCTGATCTGCGCGATGAGCTGCGTGACGTTTTTCACCTGCTCGACAATGTCATCCATCGTGCGGCCTGCGGCGTGCACCTGCTCCGAGCCGGACTGTACCCTGCTTGCGCTGGCATCAATCAGCTTGCGGATATCGTTAGCCGCATTCGCGCTGCGGCTGGCAAGGTGGCGAACTTCCCCCGCGACCACGGCAAAGCCTTTCCCCTGCTCGCCGGCTCTTGCCGCTTCAACAGCCGCATTCAGCGCGAGGATATTAGTCTGGAAAGCGATGTCGTTAATCAGGGAGGTAATCGAGCCGATGCGCTGCGTGCTATCGGCGATGTCATCCATCGTTTTAACTACGGTCTGCATCGCGTTGCCGCCTTTCGTCGCCGCGCTGCTCGCGGCGACGGAGAGTTTGTCCACTTCGGCGGCGGTTTCTGAGTTGCTCTGAACGGAAGCGGCTATCTGGTTCATCGTTGCGACGGTCTGCTGCACGTTCGCCACGGTCTGACGCGTACGATCGTTCAGCGCTTCGTTCCCCTGCGCCAGCCTGTCGCTGCCGTCACGGACGCTCATCACCTGGCTTGAGACGTCATTGATGAGCCAGCGACACATCAGCCCCAACTGTCCTACCGCGCGCAGGGTCAGCCCCAGTTCGTCGCTGCGGTTCAGATGCTGCACGCTGTTGCGCTCGCCGGTCGCCACCTTCAGCGCCTGATGCGCGACGTTTTCGATCGGGCGGACAATCTGTTGCTCAAACAGCAGCGTTCCCAGCAGCGTTACCACGGCGGCCGCTGCGAGCGGCACCCAGCCTGCGGAGGTGGTCACCAGGGTAGCGGCAAGCGCGGCAAAGAGCGCCGCCATCACGCTGCGTACGCGCCAGCGTAGCGGCATGGAAGGAAGTTTACCCAACCAGCCCTTACGCACCACCAGTCCTTTTTGGATGCGTTTTTTACAGCTCCCGTTATTCAGCGCCCGGTAGAGCGGCTCTACGGCAGCGATCTCTTCATCCGTGGCTTTGGTGCGGATCGACATATACCCCGTCACCTGCCCATTCCGCACCATCGGTACCGCATTCGCGCGCACCCAGTAATGATCGCCATTTTTACGTCGGTTTTTGACAATGCCGCTCCACGGCTCACCCTGCTGCAGGGTGTACCACATATCGGCAAACGCCGCTTTTGGCATGTCGGGATGGCGCACCAGATTGTGCGGCTGGCCCATCAGCTCATCAAGCTGATAGCCGCTCACCTGCACAAAGGTGTCGTTTGCATGGGTCATATAGCTGTGGACGTCGGTAGTCGACATTAAGGTGGTGTCATCGTCCAGAGGATAATTATTCTGGGTGACACAGGAAGGAGAAGACATGACGGGCATTCCTTGCAGGTTATTCGAATGTTAATTTTGTGGTTTATTGTTTTTTCGGCGGTAAACAATTTATCTTTAGTTGTTAAACTTGATGGAGATCGCAGATTTCACTTAAACCGCACTTTTTGTGAGATTTTATAATTCATTGATTCCAAATACTTTCGTAAAGAAATTACCTATAAAACATGACCTGTTAACGCCCACTTAAGCCGCAAGCCATGCACTCCTTTAGTGCAATTGCCTTTTTGTGCACCTGAGAATGCGGGTTGCCCTGTACCGCTAAATCCCGTTTCGATTGATCCGGCATGATTAAATATTGCGCAACATAATTTTAACCTGGCGTTTATCCCGATTTTCGTTAAGTCATCTGAAGTGGCGTAATCCCTGCAATACTTAACTCAGTATCATGTGATACGCGATCCCCGGGAGCATATTTTGAACAGGTTACCTTCCAGCGCCTCGGCTCTTGCCTGTACCGCGCACGCACTGAATCTCATTGAGAAGCGAACGCTCGATCATGAGGAGATGAAACAACTTAACCGAGAGGTCATCGATTACTTTAAAGAGCATGTGAATCCTGGTTTTCTGGAGTATCGCAAATCTGTTACCGCCGGCGGGGATTACGGAGCCGTAGAGTGGCAAGCGGGAAGTCTCAACACGCTTGTCGACACCCAGGGACAGGAGTTTATAGATTGCCTGGGTGGTTTCGGTATCTTTAACGTGGGGCACCGTAATCCAGTAGTGGTTTCCGCCGTACAGAATCAACTTGCGAAACAACCTCTCCATAGTCAGGAACTGCTCGACCCGCTTCGCGCCATGCTCGCGAAAACGCTGGCGGCCTTAACGCCCGGCAAGCTGAAGTACAGCTTCTTCAGCAACAGCGGCACCGAGTCGGTCGAGGCGGCGATCAAGCTCGCCAAGGCGTACCAGTCGCCACGCGGGAAATTCACCTTTATCGCCACCAGCGGCGCGTTCCACGGGAAATCCCTGGGTGCGCTGTCTGCGACCGCCAAATCCACCTTCCGCAAACCGTTTATGCCGCTGCTGCCGGGCTTCCGCCACGTGCCGTTCGGCGACATTAACGCCATGCGCAGCGCGCTGAGCGAATGCCGTAAAACCGGTGACGACGTGGCGGCGGTGATCCTCGAGCCGATTCAGGGTGAAGGCGGCGTGATTTTGCCTCCACAGGGCTACCTGCCCACCGTGCGTCAGCTGTGCGATGAGTTTGGCGCGCTGCTAATCCTCGACGAAGTGCAGACAGGGATGGGGCGCACCGGCAGGATGTTTGCCTGCGAGCACGAGAACGTTCAGCCGGACATACTGTGTCTTGCGAAGGCGCTCGGCGGCGGCGTGATGCCGATTGGTGCAACGGTTGCCACCGAGGAGGTGTTCTCGGTGCTGTTCGACAATCCGTTCCTGCACACCACCACCTTCGGCGGTAACCCGCTGGCCTGTGCGGCGGCGCTGGCCACCATCAACGTGCTGCTGGAGCAAAACCTGCCCGCGCAGGCGGAGCAGAAAGGCGACATGCTGCTGGACGGCTTCCGCCAGCTGGGCCGGGAATATCCGGACCTGGTGCAGGAGGCGCGCGGGAAAGGCATGCTGATGGCGATTGAGTTCGTTGATAATGAAATCGGCTACAGCTTCGCGAGCGAGATGTTCCGCCAGCGGGTGCTGGTGGCCGGCACGCTCAACAACTCAAAAACCATCCGCGTGGAACCGCCGCTGACGCTGACCATTGAGCAGTGTGAGCAGGTGCTGAAGGCGGCGCGCAAGGCGCTGGCGGCGCTGCGAGTGAGCGTGGAGGAAGCGTGAAATACGCCGGGTGGCGCTACGCTTACCCGGCCTAAAAAATCAACACAACCCCGTACCCGCAGGCCCGGTAAGCGTTAGCGCCACCGGGCAAATCCGCTACTCCGGCAACAGCCCCACAAAACTGCGCTTTTTGCGCGGCTCAGACATCAGCGCCTCAAGCTTGTCCACGCACGCCAGATAGTGCGGCGTTTGCTTATGCGCCAGCACCGCCGCTTCGTCTTTGTAGGCCTCGTAGATAAAGAACCGGGTTTTCACCCTCGGGTCCTGCAACACGTCAAAGCGCAGGTTCCCCGGCTCCTTGATTGCGCCTTCGTGGTTGGCGCGAAACACCTCCAGGAACTCGTCCACCCGCTCGGGCTTAATGTTGATTTCAACCAGCGTCACGTTCATTTTGCTTCTCCCTGTTTCTCTTCCTGCCAGAACTGGAACGCCTCCCGGGCGCTCACGTTCTCGTGAACCACTTTTTTCACCGCCTTCAGCATGGCGAGCGGCGCGCTGGACTGGAAGATATTGCGCCCCATGTCCACGCCGGACGCCCCCTGGTCAATTGCACGCCAGCACATCTCCAGCGCCTCGTGCTCCGGCAGCTTTTTGCCCCCGGCGATGACGATTGGCACCGGGCAGCTGGCGGTCACTTTTTCAAAGCCTTCATCCACGTAGTAGGTTTTGACGAACTGCGCCCCCATTTCGGCGGCGATGCGGCTAGCGAGCGAGAAGTAGCGCGCGTCGCGGGCCATCTCCTTGCCGACGCCCGTTACCGCCAGCGTTGGCATGCCGTAGCGTGCCCCTGCATCGACAAGCTTGATGATGTTGTTGATAGACTGATGCTCAAACTCGCTTCCGATATACACCTGCGCCGCCACCGCGCAGACGTTCAGGCGCAGGGCATCCTCCATCGCCACCGCCACGCACTCGTTCGAGAGTTCCCCCAGAATCGAGTTACCGCCGGAGGCGCGCAGCACCACCGGTTTGTTTGTCGCGGCGGGCACCTGGCTCCTGAGAATGCCGCGGGTACACATCAGCACGTCGGTTTCGCCAAACAGCGGCGCAATGGAGAGATCGATACGCTCAAGGCCGGTGGTCGGCCCCTGAAAGTAGCCGTGGTCAAAGGCCAGCATCACCGTGCGGTTGCTCTGCGGGTTAAAGATGCGCGCCAGGCGGGACTGCATGCCCCAGTCCAGCGAGCCGCAGCCCTTCAGCGTGAACGGTACATTCTGCTGCGGTGTGCCGATGCCAAAATCCTTGCCGTCTTTGATGTCGTCTAAATCAGCCATTTGCTCCCCCGTCAGAAATCGTATTTGCTGATGTTCTCTTTGGTGAACACCACCCGCTCCGGCAGCAGCACGATGCCGTTGCCCTTCGCCTCATACTGATAGCCCTGCACGCTGTTCGGCTCCACCTTCAGCGCGCCGATACCTTTTACGTCCACGCTGTCGCCAGGGTTAAGATCGCCTTTTTTCAGCAGACGATCGGCGACATTGACCGCAATTTTGCCCTGTTGTACGACATCCCACAGGCCGAAGGCTTTCACCGTCCCGCGCTCAACGTACGGGCGCATAACATTCGGCGTGCTGAAGCCGACAATCGCCACCCCTTCCCGCTTCAGGTTTTCCGCCGCCTGCGCCGCCGCCGGCAGGGCGTTGGCGTCCGGCGCGATGATCGCGTCCAGATCCGGATACGCTTTTAAGATCCCCTCGGCGGTCTGCAGAGATTTGGTGGCGTCGTTATAGCCAAACTGGGTGGTCACGACCTGCCACTGGGGGTGATCTTTCTCGATTTTGGCCTTCGCCTCTTTCACCCACTGGTTCTGGTCGGTGACGGTGGGGCTGGAGTAGAAGAACGCCACTTTGGCATTCGGTTTGGTGACCTGCTTGCCCGCCATCTCTACCAGCAGGCCGCCCAGCTGTTCCGGCGTCCCCTGGTTGATATAAATGCTGCGGCACTCCGGTTTGGTGTCGGAATCCCAGGTCAGCACCTTCACGCCGCGCTGCATCGCGCGCTTCAGCGCCGGGCAGAGGCCGTCCGGCGACACGGCGGAGACGATAATGGCGTTATAGCCCTGGTTGACGAAGTTATTGATGAGCTGCACCTGGCCGGAAACGCTCGGCTCTGTCGGGCCGTCGTAGGTCACGTCCACGCCAAGATCTTTCCCCGCCTCTTTCGCGCCGTTGCCGCCGCTGGTGAAGAAACCCACGCCCACCAGCTTGGGGATAAAGGCAATGCGGTCCGCCGCTTGCGCCGAAGCGAAGCTGAGGGCCATTGCCAGGACGAGCAGTTTTGTTTTCATCTTACGCTCCGGATAGTTTTCTGAAGAGAGATCGCACCCATTCACGGTGCAGACTTAGCGAACGTCCCATCACCACCACAACCAGCAGCGCCCCAGACAGCGCGCTCGACACCTGGTTGGGGATGCCGACCATCTGTAATCCCTGCTGGAGATACCCCACCAGCAGCGCCGCCAGCGCCGTACCCAGCACCGACCCTGAACCCCCGTAAATATTTGCCCCGCCGAGTACGGCGGCGGTGAGTGCGGGCATCAGCAAATCGCGCCCCAGATCCGAACGCGCAGAGCCGAAATAGGAGACCATCACCAGCGCGGCCACCGCCGACGCCACGCCCACCAGACCGTACAGCGCGTAGGGCATGCCGTTCACCGACAGCGCCGCATAGCGCGCCGCGCGCGGATTCTGGCCGATTAAAAACAGATGGCGGCCAAAGCGCCCGCGATGGGTAATCAGCCAGAAAAAGGCGGTAATCACCGCGAACAGCACCAGCGGGATTGGCAGCCCCAGCACCGTGAGGTTAGCGAACGCGGTAAAGCTGTCCGGGAAGCCGCCGATGCCCTCGTAGCCCGTCGCCCCCGCCATGCCGGAGAGCAGCAGCGCGCCGCCGCCGTAGAGGTAGAGCGTGCCGAGGGTAATGACTAAAGGGCTAATGCCGGTGTAGTGGATCAGCGCCGCATTCACCAGCCCACACAGCAGGCCAAGCAGCAGCGTCAGCGGAACGGCGATCGTCATGGGCCACCCCGCCTGCATCATCACCCCCAGCGCGATAGCGCACAGGCCGATGGTGGAGCCCAGCGAAATGTCGATCCCGCCACTGATAATCACCAGCGTCAGCGGCAGCGCCACGATGCCGATGCAGATGAAATCGCTGGTGCTGAACAGCAGCATATTAACGTCGAGCATGCGCGGGTTAATGGCGCCGAAGAGCAGGATCTCCAGCACCAGCAATATCAGCAGCGCGCTTTCCCAGTTGAGCCTCATTTACGCCACCTCTTTGTTGCGTTTGGGAAAGGGGGTGACGTGCTTTCCCCCTCTGTTGCCAGGCTGGAACCGGCCGTACTTCAGCGCCCGCTGATGGCGTGACAGCGCCTGGCGCAGCCGCCCGTCGAGCACCAGTACGCCCAGCAGCACCAGCCCGGCGATGAAGTCATTCCACCACGCCGGTAGCCTGAACAGCACCAGCACGGTGTCGATTTGGGTAAGGAAGAACGCGCCGAGGAACGCACCGACCAGCGTGCCGGTGCCGCCCAGCAGTGAAATGCCGCCGAGCACGCAGGCGGCAATGGCTTTCATCTCCAGCCCGCTGCCGGTCTGGTTGGGCACAAAGCCGATCTGCGCGGCAAAGACAGTCCCGGCGCAGGCCGCCAGCATGCCGTTGAGGGTGAAGGCGATCATGCGCGTGCGGTTCACCGCCACGCCCAGTTGGCGCGCGGCGGCGAGGTTATCCCCCACCGCGTAAAAATCACGCCCGAACGAGGTGCGCGATAGCCCCCACGCGCCAACGACAACGAGAATCAACACTCCCACGCCGAGCGGCGAAATGCCGATGGCGGCAGGCTCGGAGAGAGATTTCAGCCCCGGCGGCAGCCCCTCAATCCACTTTCCGCCCGTCCAGAGCAGCATCGCTCCTCGGTACAGCCCCAGCGTGCCGAGGGTGGCGACAATCGCCGGAATGCGCAGCCCCACCACCAGAAAACCGTTGAACGCCCCCGCCAGCGCGCCAATCGACAGCGCAAAAAGTATCGATACCGGCAGGCTGTAGCCACCGTTGAGCGCCACGCCGACGGCAATCGCGGACAGCCCGACGGTCGAGCCCACGGAGACGTCGATATTGCGGGTCAGCATCACCAGCGCCGCACCGATGGCCAGCAGGATCAGGATCTGCGCGCTGGCGAAGATCATCCCCAGCGTTTGCAGGCTGAAGTAGGACGGATTCAGCGCCACCAGCACGGCGAACAGCGCCAGAATGGCAAGAAACGCGCTCAGCTCGCGGTTTTTGAGTAAGAACTTCATGATTGTCCTCCAAACGCCAGCGCCATCATCCGGTCGAGGCTGACGGCGTGGCGCGGCAGCTCGCCGCTGAGTACGCCCTGATGCATCACCAGCACGCGGTCCGCGAGGCCGGGGAATTCATCGAGATCGCTTGAGATCATCAGCACCGCAACATTCTGCGCCGCCACGCTTTTAATGAGCTGGTAGATATCGGCACGCGCCGACACGTCCACGCCGCGCGTCGGCTCATCGACGATCAGCAATAAAGGATTGGCCTCCAGACAGCGCGCCAGCAGCACCTTCTGCTGGTTGCCGCCGGAGAGCGTGCGCACGGTTTGATCCGCATGATTGAGCTTGATCCCCAGAGCCCGGTGATAGCGCTCCACCACCGCAGACTCCCGCTTTCGCTGCTGCCAGAGCGACGGCTCGTTCAGCGCCACCGTGTTCCAGCGGACAGGCGCGTCGAGAAACAGGCCGGACACCTGCCTGTCTTCCGGCAGATAAACCAGCCCTTTTTCCAGACGTGAACCCACCGGTTCGGAGGTGATCTCCCGGCTCTCCAGCCACACCCGCCCGCCGCGTACGGGACGCAGGCCGTAGAGCGTTTCGGCAAACTCGGTGCGTCCGGATCCCACCAGGCCTGCAAGGCCGACGATCTCTCCGGCGTAGATCTCAAGGCTGAGATCGATAAAGCCCTCTCCGGTGAGATCTTCCACGCGCAGCACCGGAAAATCCTGCGGCTGGGTGCGACGGTTTCCCGGCAGCGCCAGCCACAGCTTTTGCGTATCGCTGAGGGATTTCTCGCGGCTCACCGGCGTCATGGCGGCGATCAGGGCGCTATCGTCGAACTGTCTGGTTTCACCGCTCAGCACCACCGCGCCGTCGCGCATCACCGAGACGTGGCTCGACAGCGTGCGGATTTCCGGCAGCTTATGCGAGATAAAGACAATCCCGACGCCGAACGCCTGTAAGGCGCGGATCTGGCGAAACAGCCGTTCGGTTTCGCCGGGCGTCAGCGAGGCCGTGGGCTCGTCTAGGATCAGAATTCTGGCGTTGCGCATCAGCCCGCGCAGGATCTCCACCATCTGCTGGTCCGCCACTTCCAGGGTGCTGGCCGTTGCGTCGAGATTAAGCTGACATTGCAGTTGCTGGAGTTTCTCCGCCAGCCGCTTTTCCCGATCGCGCTCGCGCGGCAGGCGGAACAGGATGTTTTCCCTCACGGTCAGGTTGGGGAAAAGCAGAGGCTCCTGCGGCACCAGATAAATGCCTAACCGGTGCGCCTGCGCCGGGGTAAGCCGTGCAAAAGACTCGCCCGCAACCGAAAGTTCACCGCCGTCCGGCGTCTCGACCCCGGCGATGATCTTCATCAGCGTCGATTTTCCCGCGCCGTTCCCGCCCATCAGCGCGTGCACCTGCCCCGCAAGCAGCGTGAAATCAATGCCTTTTAGAACCGGCACGCCTGAGAACTGCTTGCTGATATTTCGCGCGTTGAGAAGTGGTGTCATCATCACTCCGCTATTGAACAAATGATTTTTAGATTTAATAATGTTCAAAAGCGTAGACGGTGAACTATATTTACAACCGTGCAGGGATCACAGTTTTATCGATTGAGATTCAGATTAACCAGAAACGATCTAAAAGATCCGTTTTGCCGCGTGGCTCACATTTTCACGCCGCGCCATTACGAACATATGATCTAAATTTTTATAAGAGTTCAATTATGAGCGATAAACGCACTGCGGAAGAAGGACGGTTTGCCGGGCTGGCACTGGCGGAAGAGGAGCTGGTGGCGCGCGTCGCCTGGTGCTACTACCACGACGGGCTGACCCAGAATGATATCGGCGAACGGCTCGGTCTGCCGCGCCTGAAGATCTCCCGCCTGCTGGAGAAAGGCCGCCAGTCGGGGGTGATCCGCGTGCAGATCAACTCCCGCTACGAGGGCTGCCTGTCGCTGGAAACCGAGCTACAGCAGCGCTTTGGCCTGAAGCTGGTGCGCGTGATGCCTGCCCTAAATACCCCGCCGATGAACGTGCGGCTGGGCATTGGCGCGGCGCAGTCGCTGATGGGCGTGCTGGAGCCCGGCCAACTGCTGGCGGTGGGGTTCGGTGAAACCACCATGAGCAGCCTGCAACACTTAAGCGGCTTTATCAGCTCGCAGCAGATCCGCCTGGTGACGCTTTCCGGCGGCGTGGGGCCGTATATGACCGGTATCGGCCAGCTGGATGCGGCCTGTAGCGTCAGCATGATCCCCGCCCCGCTTCGCGTGTCATCCGCCGAAGTGGCCGGGATCTTAAAGCGCGAAACCAGCGTGCGGGACGTGATCCTCGCCGCGACCGCCGCTGACGTGGCGGTGGTCGGCATTGGTTCCGTGAACCAGCGACGTGACGCGACGATACTGCGCTCCGGCTATATCAGCGAAGGTGAACAGTTGATGTACGCCCGTAAAGGGGCGGTGGGCGATATCCTCGGCTATTTCCTCAATGCCGAAGGGGAGTGCGTCGAGGAGCTGGAGATCCACAAAGAATTACTCGGCGTCTCGCTTGATGAGCTGGCGCAGCTGCCCACCATCGTCGGCGTGGCCGGAGGGGAAGAGAAAGCCGATGCGATTTATGCCGCACTGAAAGGTCGCCGTATTAATGGCCTGGTGACGGAAGAGACGACAGCCCGCGCGGTGCTGGCTCTGGCCGAATAAGAGTCGCCCTGCGCTAACAGCGAGGCAAGCTCATGAGTTACCTTTTAGCGTTAGATGCAGGGACAGGCAGCGTTCGCGCCGTAATTTTCGATTTGCAGGGCAACCAGATTGCCGTCGGCCAGGCCGAGTGGAAGCACCTGAGCGTGGAGAACGTGCCGGGGTCGATGGAGTTCGATCTCGACACCAACTGGCAGCTGGCCTGCCGGTGCATTCAGCAGGCGCTGGAGCGCGCGCGCCTGAGCGCGGCGGATATTCAGTCCGTCGCCTGCTGTTCGATGCGCGAAGGGATCGTGCTGTACGACCGCAGCGGCGAGGCCATCTGGGCCTGCGCCAACGTCGACGCCCGCGCCAGCCGCGAGGTGGCTGAACTCAAAGAGATCCACGACTACCGTTTTGAATCCGAAGTGTATGACGTTTCCGGCCAGACGCTTGCCCTTAGCGCCATGCCGCGCCTGCTCTGGCTGGCGCATCACCGTCCGGACATCTACCGCAAGGCCGCGACCATCACCATGATCAGCGACTGGCTGGCGGCAAAGCTCTCCGGCGAGCTGGCGGTCGATCCGTCTAACGCGGGCACCACCGGCATGCTGGATCTCTTTTCACGCGACTGGCGTCCGGCGCTGCTCGACATGGCCGGGCTGCGCGCCGATATTCTCTCGCCGGTAAAAGAGACCGGCACCGTGCTGGGGGCCATCACGAAAGAAGCCGCACAGCAGAGCGGTTTACGCGAGGGCACGCCGGTAGTGATGGGCGGCGGCGACGTGCAGCTGGGCTGCCTGGGGCTGGGCGTGGTCCGCGCCGGACAAACGGCGGTGCTGGGCGGCACCTTCTGGCAGCAGGTGGTTAACCTGCCGCAGGTGCGCACCGACCCTGAGATGAACATCCGCGTAAACCCGCACGTTATCCCCGGCATGGCACAGGCGGAGTCGATCAGCTTCTTTACCGGGCTGACCATGCGCTGGTTCCGCGACGCCTTTTGTGCCGAAGAGAAGCTGATTGCCGAGCGGATGGGGATGGACACCTATTCCCTGCTGGAAGAGATGGCGGGCCGCGTACCCGCTGGCTCCCACGGCGTAATGCCAATCTTCTCCGACGCGATGCATTTCAAGCAGTGGTACCACGCCGCGCCGTCGTTTATTAACCTCTCCATCGACCCGGAAAAGTGCAACAAAGCGACGCTGTTCCGCGCCCTGGAGGAGAACGCGGCAATCGTCTCGGCCTGTAACCTGACGCAGATTTCGCGCTTCTCCGGCGTGACGTTTGATAGCCTGGTGTTTGCGGGCGGAGGCTCGAAGGGCGCGCTGTGGAGTCAGATTTTAAGCGACGTCACCGGCCTGCCGGTGCGCGTACCGGAGGTCAAAGAGGCCACGGCGCTGGGCTGCGCCATTGCCGCCGGAACGGGCGCGGGGCTGTTTGCGGATATGGCCTCGACGGGCGAGCGGCTGGTGAAGTGGAGCCGCGAGTTTACGCCAAACCCGCAGCACCGGGAGCTGTACGACGTCATGATGGAGAAGTGGCAGGCGGTGTACGCGGATCAGCTCGGGCTGGTGGACAGCGGGCTGACCACGTCGATGTGGCAGGCGCCGGGGTTAGCGCGGGCAGCGACGCCGTAAATAACGCCGGATGGCGCTGCGCTTATCCGTCCTGGGGTTTTGTAGGCCCGGTAAGCGTAGCGCCACCGGGGAAGTTCTTTGAGATCTATCACAATCATTCGATCCCGCTTTTACCTTTCTGCTGCCGCTGGCTAAATTAGTAACTCATCCGACCACATAACAATAATTTTACACTGGAAGAGACTATGAGCCGCTACCCGTCGCTATTCGCCCCCCTCGATCTGGGGTTTACCACCCTCAAAAACCGCGTGCTGATGGGCTCGATGCACACCGGGCTGGAAGAGCGTCCGGACGGAGCCGAGCGCCTGGCAGCCTTCTATGCCGAACGCGCCCGCCACGGGGTGGCGCTGATTGTCACCGGCGGCGTAGCCCCTGCCCCTTCAGGCGTGACGATGGAGGGCGGCGCAGTCCTGAATGATGCGACACAGCTGCCGCATCACCGCATTGTCACGGACGCGGTGCATAACGAAGGCGGCAAAATCGCCCTGCAAATTCTGCATACCGGGCGCTACAGCTATCAGCCAAAGCTGGTTGCGCCATCGGCTATTCAGGCGCCGATTAACCGCTTTACCCCTCACGCCCTCAGCCACGACGAGATCCTGGCGCTGATCGACGATTTTGCCCGCTGCGCCGCGCTGGCGCGTGAGGCGGGCTACGACGGCGTAGAGGTGATGGGCTCTGAAGGCTATCTGATTAACGAATTCCTCGCCGCACGCACCAACCAGCGCGATGACGAATGGGGTGGCGACTATACCCGTCGGATGCGCTTTGCCGTGGAAGTGGTGCGCGCGGTGCGCGAACGTGCGGGCGCGGACTTTATTATTATCTTCCGCCTGTCGATGCTCGACCTGGTAGAGGGCGGCGGCACGTTCGACGAAACCGTGCAGCTGGCGCAGGCGATTGAAGCCGCAGGTGCCACCATCATCAACACCGGGATTGGCTGGCACGAAGCGCGCATCCCGACCATCGCCACGCCGGTGCCGCGCGCGGCGTTCAGTTGGGTAACGCGCAAGCTGAAAGGCAAAGTCTCCGTTCCGCTGGTAACGACGAATCGCATTAACGACCCGCAGGTGGCGGACGATGTGATCTCACGCGGCGACGCCGATATGGTATCGATGGCGCGTCCGTTCCTCGCGGACTCCGAACTGCTCTCCAAAGCGCAAAGCGGCCGTGCGGATGAGATCAACACCTGCATCGGCTGTAACCAGGCCTGTCTGGATCAAATCTTCGCCGGCAAAGTCACCTCATGCCTGGTGAACCCCCGCGCCTGCCATGAAACCAAAATGCCGGTCGTCCCCGCGGTCAGTCAAAAACGCCTGGCCGTGGTGGGCGCTGGCCCCGCTGGGCTGGCGTTTGCGGTGAATGCCGCCTCGCGCGGGCACAGCGTGACGCTGTTTGATGCGCTGGCGGAGATCGGCGGGCAGTTTAATATCGCCAAACAGATCCCCGGCAAAGAGGAGTTCTATGAAACGCTGCGCTACTACCGCCGGATGATCGACCTGACGGGCGTCGAGCTTCGGCTTAACCAGCTTGTCAGCGCGGCGGATCTGATCGGTTTCGACGAGGTGATCCTGGCGAGCGGGATCGTACCGCGCACGCCTGCGATCGAGGGCATCGATCATCCGAAGGTGTTGAGCTATCTGGACGTACTGCGCGACAAAGCGCCCGTTGGCGAGAAAGTGGCTATTATCGGCTGCGGCGGGATCGGCTTTGATACCGCGATGTATTTAAGCCAGCCGGGCGAGGCCACCAGCCAGAACATCGCCGAGTTTTGCGTAGAATGGGGCATTGATACCAGCCTGAGCCAGTCCGGCGGATTACGGCCGGAAGGGCCGCAGCTGCCGAAAAGCCCGCGCCAGATCGTGATGCTCCAGCGTAAGGCCAGCAAGCCGGGTGAAGGGCTGGGCAAAACCACGGGCTGGATCCACCGCGCCACCCTGCTCTCGCGCGGAGTGAAGATGATCCCGGCGGTGAGCTACCAGAAGATCGACGACGACGGGCTGCATGTGCTGATCGGTGGTGAACCGCAGCTGCTGCGCGTGGATCATGTGATTTTGTGCGCCGGACAGGAGCCAAAGCGCGATCTGGCGGATCCGCTGCGCGAGGCCGGTAAAACGGTGCATTTGATCGGCGGGTGCGAGGTGGCGATGGAGCTGGATGCGCGGCGGGCGATTGCGCAGGGCACCCAGCTTGCACTGGTTATTTAGCGACGACGCCCCAGCTTCACCGCTTTCAGCACCACAAACTTGTTATTGGTCGCAATGGTGACGCAGTTGCCGAAAATCTTCTTCAGCTTGTGGAAGTAGTCCAGGTGGCGGTTCGCCACGATATACAGCTCGCCGTTGATTTTCAGGCAGCGGCGCGCGTGGTGGAACATCTCCCACGCGACGTTATCCGTCAGGGCGTGCTTCTGGTGGAACGGCGGGTTGCAGAACACGGCGTTGAAGCGGAAAGGCTCAACGCCGGAGAGCGCGTTGTTGATCATAAATTCGCAGCGATCCACCGCTTCCGGCATGTTGGTTTCTACGTTCAGACGGCTGGAGGCCACCGCCATCGGCGACTCGTCGCTGAACACCACGCTGGCTTCCGGATTCTTCGCCAGCAGCGTAAGGCCAATCACGCCGTTGCCGCAGCCCAGATCGACAATCTCCCCTTCCAGATTTTCCGGCAGATGCTCCATAAAGAAACGCGCCCCAATATCCAGCCCGGTGCGGGAGAAAACGTTCGCATGGTTGTGGATGGTCCAGTCGGTCCCTTCCAGCGTCCAGCTCAGGGTCTCCGGCGCGTCGGCCAGCTCAGGTGCGCTGAAGGTGCAGTTGATCAGGCGCGCTTTTTTCCAGGCCAGCGTGGTGGTGGTCGGGCCGAGGACTTTCTCGAACAGCTCCAGCGTCGAGGTGTGAATATCGCGCGCTTTGGCACCCGCAATGATGCGGGTTTCCGGCGTGACGACTTTACGCAGCGCGCGCAGCTGCTGCTCCAGCAGCGCCATGGTTTTTGGCACCTTTATCAATACCACGCCCGGCGCCTGCGGGTAGTCCGCGGTGCTGTCGAGGAACTTCACGCTGGACTCGTCGATGTCGTTATGGCGCAGGTTTTCACGCGTCGCCAGCTCGCTCAGGTAGGAATCGCCAATGCTGTAAGGCGTGTGCTCCGCCAGGGCGCAGCCCAGGGCACCAAACGCGTCATTCAGGATCAGAACCGGGCCGCGGATTTCAGTCTCATCCAACTGCTGCAGCAGATATTCATCCGCCGCTTCCCACGCCTGAAGCGGGTTAACGTCGTCCGTTTCCGGGAAACGTTTAAGGTTGAGTGAACGGAAACCGTTGTCTAAGTGGCTCATCGGCCCTCCTGAATGGTAAAATTTGGCGTATCCCTGAAAAGGGTGCGTGAGTATACCCGTTTTCGCATTAATTTGGGCTTTTGATGAACCAACTTACTTATCTCCAGGGCTATCCGGAGCATTTACTGACTCAGGTTCGCAGCCTGATTGCCGAGCAGAAGCTCGGCGCGGTGCTGGAAAAACGCTATCCCGGCACGCACGATTTCGCGACCGATAAGGCGCTCTGGCAGTATACGCAGGATCTGAAAAGCCGATATCTGAAGAGCGCGCCGCCGATCAACAAGGTGATGTACGACAACAAGATCCACGTGCTGAAAAATGCGCTCGGCCTGCACACCGCCATCTCCCGCGTACAGGGCGGCAAGCTGAAGGCTAAGGCGGAGATCCGCGTGGCGACGGTTTTCCGTAACGCGCCGGAAGCCTTTCTGCGGATGATCGTGGTGCATGAGCTGGCGCACCTGAAAGAGAAAGAGCACGACAAAGCGTTCTATTCCCTGTGCTGCCACATGGAGCCGCAGTATCACCAGCTGGAGTTTGATACCCGCCTGTGGCTTACGCATTTATCGTTAAATGGTAATGCGGAATAGCGCACTGGTTTTGCAATAATCCCGTGCTACAGTGGCTAAAGGTTCCCCGCTACGGAGTACGTAAACGTTTATGATACGTTTCGCAGTCATTGGAACGAACTGGATCACGCGCCAGTTCGTCGACGCCGCCCACGAAACCGGCAAACTTAAACTCACCGCAGTCTATTCCCGCAGCCTTGAGCAGGCGCAGAGCTTTGCTAACGACTACCTCGTCGAGCATCTCTTCACCTCCCTGGATGAAATGGCGCAAAGCGACGCCATTGACGCGGTCTATATCGCCAGCCCGAACTCCCTGCACTTCCCGCAAACGGCGCTGTTTCTCGGCCACAAAAAGCACGTGATTTGCGAGAAGCCGCTGGCCTCGAATATTGAGGAAGTGGAAGCGGCCATTGCGCTTGCCCGCGAAAACCAGGTGGTGCTGTTCGAAGCGTTCAAAACCGCCAGCCTGCCGAATTTCCTTATGCTGCAGCAGTCCCTGCCGAAAATTGGCAAAGTGCGCAAAGCCTTTATCAACTACTGCCAGTATTCGTCGCGCTATCAGCGCTATCTGGACGGCGAGAATCCGAATACCTTTAATCCGGCCTTCTCAAACGGCTCGATTATGGATATCGGTTTTTACTGCCTGGCCTCTGCCGTAGCGCTGTGGGGCGAGCCGCACGGCGTTACGGCCACCGCCAGCCTGCTGGAGAGCGGCGTGGATGCACACGGTTTGGTGGTGCTGGATTACGGTGATTTCAGCGTCACGCTGCAGCACTCCAAGGTGAGCGATTCCGTGTTGCCGAGCGAAATTCAGGGCGAAGCCGGGTCGCTGGTCATCGAGAAGATCTCCGAATGCCAGAAGGTGAGCTTCGTGCCGCGCGGCGGCAAAGCGCAGGAACTGACGCAGCCTCAGCATATTAACACTATGCTCTATGAGGCAGAGGTCTTCGCCCGTCTGGTGGAAGACAACGAAGTGAATCACCCAGGCCTTGCGGTAAGCCGCACCACGGCGAAGCTGCAAACCGAGATCCGCCGTCAGACCGGCGTGGTGTTCCCGGCAGACGGCGTGAGCGCGGAAGCGATCGCGTAAAGCTGTGTAATGAAACGGCGCAGGCCATTGACGAAACCGATGGTCTGACATATTTTGTTACCTGCAAAGGGGAGTAACTTCTTCGCCGGTGGATCGTCATTACGATGCGTTAAATATGCATCCGGTCGCCGGGCAACCTTCGTGGTTGTAAGTGAGACCTTGCCGGAAGGCGAGGTCTATGCATAAAAAGCTAACGGCTATCGTCTTCTGACCATGGCCGTTTTTGTTTTTTATGTGTAAGGAAAATAGTATGCATTCTGTCGGCACTCCAATGCTGTGGGGCGGATTCGCAGTTGTCGTGCTCATCATGCTGGCGATCGACCTCTTTTTGCAGGGTCGTCGCGGCGAGCACGGCATGAGCGTTAAGCAGGCCGCCGTCTGGTCGCTGGTCTGGGTTACCCTCTCGCTCCTCTTTTGCGCCGCCTTCTGGTGGTATCTGGCCTCGACTGAAGGCCGCGCGGTGGCCGATCCTCAGGCGCTCGCCTTCCTCACCGGTTATCTGATTGAAAAAGCCCTGGCGGTTGATAACGTCTTCGTCTGGCTGATGCTGTTCAGCTACTTTGCTGTGCCTGCAGCATTGCAGCGCCGCGTGCTGGTCTACGGCGTGCTGGGTGCCATTGTCCTGCGTACCATCATGATCTTCGCTGGCAGCTGGCTAATTACCCAGTTCGAATGGCTGCTGTACGTGTTCGGCGCGTTCCTGTTGTTCACCGGGGTCAAAATGGCGCTGGCGAAAGAAGACGATACCGGTATCGGTGATAAGCCGCTGGTGAAGTGGATCCGCGGCCATCTGCGCATGACGGATAAGATCGAGAGCGAACACTTCTTCGTGCGTAAGAACGGCCTGCTGTTTGCTACCCCGCTGCTGCTGGTGCTGATTCTGGTCGAGCTGAGCGACGTGATTTTCGCGGTAGACAGCATCCCGGCAATCTTCGCGGTTACGACTGATCCGTTCATCGTGCTGACCTCTAACCTGTTTGCGATCCTCGGTCTGCGCGCCATGTATTTCCTGCTGGCAGGTGCGGCAGAGCGCTTCTCGATGCTGAAGTATGGTCTGTCGGTGATCCTGGTGTTTATCGGTATCAAGATGCTGATCGTGGATTTCTACCACATCCCGATCGCCATTTCGCTTGGCGTGGTGTTCGGCATTCTGCTGGTGACGCTGGTTATCAGTACCTGGGTTAACCGCCAGCACGATAAAAAGCAGCAGGCGGAGTAATCCCCTCACCCTAACCCTCTCCTCAAAGGGGAGAGGGTTAACACACTTTTGTGACTCAATAGTTAAAAAATATGATGTGACACGTAAAATCCAGCATTTTACTCTTCCGCCTTTCCCCGCTTTCCTTGATACTCAACCAGGCAAACAAATATTTACATCCTGAAATAAATGTGACTTAGAGCACATCCAGGATGGAACACAATTTCACTTAGGAATTTAGTATGAGCACACAATCTAAGGGCCTGCTTGCGCGTCTGACGCAGGGTAGCCTGGTTAAACAAATCCTGGTAGGTCTTGTTCTGGGTATTCTGCTGGCGCTGGTGTCGAAACCCGCCGCGGAAGCGACGGGGCTTCTCGGAACGCTTTTCGTGGGCGCGCTGAAGGCCGTTGCGCCGGTGCTGGTACTGATGCTGGTCATGGCTTCTATCGCCAATCACCAACACGGACAAAAAACCAACATTCGCCCGATTCTCTTTTTATATCTGCTGGGCACGTTTTCTGCTGCGCTGACCGCAGTGGTCTTTAGCTTCCTCTTCCCCTCCACGCTACATCTGACCTCTGCGGCGGGCGACGTCACGCCGCCTTCAGGCATTGTGGAAGTGCTGCGCGGCCTGCTGATGAGCATGGTTACGAACCCCATTGATGCTCTGCTGAATGCCAACTACATTGGCATTCTGGTGTGGGCGATCGGCCTGGGCTTCGCCCTGCGTCACGGCAACGAAACGACGAAAAACCTGGTCAACGACATGTCCAACGCCGTGACCTTTATCGTTAAGGTCGTGATTCGCTTTGCGCCCATCGGTATCTTCGGTCTGGTGTCGTCTACCCTGGCCACAACCGGCTTTGACGCGCTGTGGGGCTACGCGCAGCTGCTAATGGTGCTGGTCGGCTGTATGCTGCTGGTGGCGCTGGTGATCAACCCGCTGCTGGTGTTCTGGCAGATCCGCCGTAACCCGTATCCGCTGGTGCTGACCTGCTTGCGCGAGAGCGGCGTATACGCCTTCTTCACCCGCAGCTCGGCGGCAAACATTCCGGTCAACATGGCGCTGGCGGAGAAACTGAACCTGGACCGCGATACCTATTCCGTGTCGATCCCGCTGGGTGCGACCGTGAACATGGCGGGTGCAGCGATCACCATCACCGTGCTGACCCTGGCGGCAGTGCATACGCTGGGTATTCCTGTGGATCTGCCAACGGCGCTGCTGCTGAGCGTGGTGGCGTCGCTGTGTGCCTGTGGCGCATCCGGCGTGGCGGGCGGTTCGCTGCTGCTGATCCCGCTGGCGTGCAATATGTTCGGCATCCCGAACGAGATCGCCATGCAGGTTGTGGCCGTCGGCTTCATCATCGGCGTGCTGCAGGACTCCTGCGAAACCGCGCTGAACTCCTCTACCGACGTGCTGTTCACCGCAGCGGCCTGTCAGGCGGAAGACGCGCGTTTAGCGAAGAACGCGCTGCGAGGTTAACAGCAAAACGACAACCCTGAGGTTGCCGTTTTTAGTGTTTGTACCCTCTCCCACAGGGCTGAGGGATCCCCAGTA
>NZ_JADBQN010000015.1:0-29996 GCF_014895915.1 Enterobacter cloacae complex sp. P13B | reverse complement strand
CGGGGTGTGCATATTACGCTCTCCCGCTTCAGAGTCAAGCATTTATTTCGCTTTTCTCTGCTGACCCGGCGGCGTGTGTGCCGTTGTTCCGTGTCAGTGGAGGCGCATTATAGGGCGTTATTCTGAAGTGACAAGAGGAAATTCAAAAAAAGTTTCTGACCGTGTTTTTTTTCACCAACAGAGGTGATATCAAGCTACAAATTGTTCTATTTGATGTATCTGCAACCACAATCACATTCGAGGTGGCATAATTAACAGCATGAAACATTAAGGAATAAAAGCGATGCCATTAAGCGCACAACAGCTGGCCGCCCAAAAAAATCTGTCCTATGTGCTGGCAGAAAAGCTGGCGCAGCGGATTTTAGCGGGTAAATATGCCCCGGGGAGCATCCTGCCGGGTGAATTGGAGCTGGGTGAGCAGTTTGGAGTAAGCCGTACCGCGGTTCGCGAGGCGGTGAAAACCCTGACGGCAAAAGGCATGGTGCTTCCACGCCCTCGTATTGGCACGCGCGTGATGCCACAGAATAACTGGAATTTTCTCGATCAGGAGCTGCTCTCCTGGTGGATGACCGAAGACAACTTTCATCAGGTCGTCGATCACTTTCTGGTAATGCGCAGCAGTCTTGAACCTCAGGCATGCCTGCTTGCCGCCACGCTCGGGACAGCAGAGCAGAAAGCGCAGCTTAACGCACTCATGGAAGAGATGGTGTTCCTGAAAAAACACTTCAACCGGGAACGATGGATTGAGGTCGATATGGCCTGGCATGAACATATCTATATGATGAGCGCCAATCCGTTCCTCACTTCCTTTGCTTCGTTATTCCATTCGGTGTACCACACCTACTTTACCTCTATTACACAAGACGAAGTGGTAAAGCTGAATTTGCATCAGGCGATAGTAGATGCCATTCAGGAGAGCGACGGGCAGCGAGCCCTGACTGCATGTCAGGCATTGCTGACCGCACCACCCCACCAGCAGGTAAATAAATGACAGAGAAAAAAGCGCGCAGCATGGCCGGATTGCCGTGGATTGCAGCCATGGCGTTCTTTATGCAGGCACTGGATGCCACCATCCTCAATACGGCGCTTCCCGCCATTGCGCAAAGCCTTAACCGCTCTCCGCTGGCAATGCAGTCCGCCATCATCAGCTACACCCTCACGGTGGCGATGTTGATCCCGGTAAGTGGCTGGCTGGCCGATCGCTTCGGTACCCGCAGAGTTTTCATGCTGGCCGTAACGCTCTTTACGCTCGGTTCACTGGCCTGCGCGCTCTCCACTTCATTAACGGAGCTGGTTATCTTTCGCGTACTGCAAGGAATAGGCGGCGCGATGATGATGCCGGTGGCGCGCCTCGCTTTGCTGCGTGCCTACCCACGCAGCGAACTGCTCCCCGTACTCAACTTTGTCACCATGCCGGGGCTGGTCGGCCCAATACTTGGCCCGGTCCTCGGGGGTGTGCTGGTTACCTGGGCAAGCTGGCACTGGATTTTCCTGATTAATATTCCGATTGGCGTGGCAGGGCTGATCTATGCCCGCAAATATATGCCGAACTTCACCACGCCAAGGCGCAGCTTCGATATGGGCGGCTTTTTCCTGTTTGGACTGAGCCTGGTGCTGTTCTCCAGTGGCATGGAACTCATTGGCGAGAAGCTCGTTGAAACGTGGCTGGCGCTCGCCGTCATCCTCAGTGGTATTCTGCTTTTCCTTCTTTATATACGCCATGCGCGTCGTCACCCGACACCGCTTATCTCTTTATCTCTCTTTAACACCAGAACCTTTTCCGTCGGGATCGCGGGCAATATTGCCTCACGTCTGGGCACGGGCTGCGTACCGTTCCTGATGCCATTGATGCTGCAGGTGGGGTTCGGCTACCCGGCGCTGATTGCCGGCTGCATGATGGCGCCCACGGCAATGGGTTCCATTCTGGCGAAATCAACGGTCACGCAGGTACTGCGCTGGTTTGGCTATCGTAAAACGCTGGTTGGCGTGACGGTCTTTATCGGTCTGATGATTGCGCAGTTCTCGCTGCAATCCGCGGCGTTACCGGTCTGGATGTTGATCCTGCCGCTGTTTGTGCTGGGAATGGCGATGTCAACGCAGTTCACGTCGATGAACACCATCACCCTTGCGGACCTGACCGATGAGAACGCGAGCAGCGGCAACAGCGTACTGGCGGTGACCCAACAGCTGTCGATCAGCCTCGGGGTAGCCGTGAGCGCGGCGGTGCTGCGGTTTTATGAAGGGTTTGGCGGCACGAATACCGTTGAGCAGTTCCACTATACCTTTATCACCATGGGCGCGCTTACCGTGGTGTCGGCGCTGGTCTTTATGTTGTTAAAACCGAAAGATGGCCGGAACCTGATAAAAGAGCGTCACAAAGAGAAAGCTAAACCGAACCGCGTTCCATCAGAACAGGAGTAAGCTGCAAACGTTGCTGTTGCAGCGTGGGCTGCGCCATACGGTGGATCAACACGTCGATGGCCAGCTCACCCAGTTCATCCTTCGGCTGATGGATCGTGGTCAGCGGCGGCGTCATGTAGCGCGCCAATTCGATATCATCGTAGCCCACGATAGCCATATCGTCCGGAACGCGCAATCCCGCCTGATACAGCGCCTGATAGGCACCAAACGCCATCGCATCGTTGCCGATAAACACCGCCTGCGGGCGAGGCTCTTGCGCCAGCAGCGTCTGCATTGCCTCGAAACCGCCGTTAAACTCGAAATCGCCGGTGATGCGATAGCCATCAGGAATGGCAAGCCCTGCCCGCTCCATTGCCGAAAGATAGCCTTCCAGACGCAAGCGCGCCGGGGTTTTATCCAGCGGGCCGGTAATGCAGGCAATGCGGGTATGGCCTTTATCAATCAGGTGCTGCGTCGCCATATCGCCACCCAGCAGCGAGTTATCCTGAATCAGATCGCTGGTCCCGTCGAACGGCGCCCAGTCCATCATTACCGTGGGAATAGAAGGATAGCGCTGAATGATCTCTTTTGAAGGTTGATGCGTTTCGGTACAGAGCAGCAGTAGCCCGTCGACGCGTTTTTGCATCAGCGTTTCCAGGTTGCGGTTCATGCGCTGCTCGTCGCCTTCGGTATTGCACAGCACCAGACTGTAGCCACGCTCGAAGCAGCTGCGCTCTACGCCACGAACAAGTTCAGAATAGAAAGGATTGGTACTGGCCGTGATCAGCATGCCGATGGTGCGCGTCTGGTTAAGCTTCAGACTGCGCGCCAGCGCCGACGGCGCATAGTTGAGATCTTTTACTGCGGCTTCGACTTTCTCCCGAATCGCCTCGCTGACGAAGCGGTCGTTATTAATAACGTGAGAGACGGTCGAAGTAGAAACGCCCGCCATGCGGGCGACATCTTTCATCGTAGCCAAGCGTTACCCCTGCTGACTTAAGAATTCATCGATCTCTTTACGCCACGGAACGGAAGGCTGTGCGCCTTTGCGCGTCACCGCAATCGCGGCGGCGGCATGCGCAAAGCGGATCGCGTCATCCATCGCTTTTCCTTCCAGCAATGCCGTCACCAGCGCACCGTTGAAGGTGTCTCCAGCGGCGATGGTATCGATGGCTTTGACCTTAAAGCCCGGCACGCGACGGCCTTCGCCATTGACGCTAGCCCACACCCCGCGGCTACCAAGAGTAATGATAACGGTCCCGATGCCTTTTGCATGCAGCACTTTTGCCGCACGCGCGGCATCATTGTCATTTTCAACGCGAATGCCCGTCAGCTTTTCCGCTTCGGTTTCGTTCGGCGTAATGATGTCCACCAGCGCCAGCAGTTCATCTGATAATACACGGGCAGGCGCAGGGTTAAGTACGACAGTGGTATGATTTTCATGCGCAATTTTCGCGGCGGCCAGCACGCTTTCAACCGGGGACTCCAGCTGCATCAGCAGGGCCTCGGCCCCGCCAATGATTGCACGTTGCGCTTCTACGCGCTCCGTTGTTAGCGCTGCGTTAGCGCCAGCATGAATACCGATGACATTCTCACCTTCAGCGTTAACGAAAATCAGCGCCACGCCGGTAGACTCTCCCGCGACAACGCTGACCGGTGCGATATCGATGTTGTCGCTCGCCAGCTGCTTGCGTACGCGCTCGCCGGTATCGTCATCACCCGTACAGGCGATAAATGCGGTATTCGCCCCGCTGCGCCCGGCGGCAACTGCCTGGTTTGCACCCTTACCGCCGAACGCGACCTGATACTGATTGCCGGTGACGGTTTCGCCCGGAGTGGGGAACGTTTCAAGGTTAAGAATGTGATCGGCATTGATACTGCCAAGGACGACGAGGTTGCCTGCGGTTTTCATGTATTGAGGTGTCCATCTGAGAGCGCCACCGGTATTACCCGGTGGCGTATGCCACACTTTTCTTTTATTTGGTGTCCCTCAGGCAGCCAGCGACTGCCTGAATCGCCTTTACTGCTTAATGACCAGCTTCAGGTCAACAGGATATTTGGCCTGAACTTTTTCGCCCTTCAGCACTTTGTCGGCAGTTTCAACGCCAGTCGCGCCAATCTGCTCAGGCAGCTGAGCGATGGTCGCAGCCAGTTTGCCATCATTTACTGCTTTTTCACCATCCGGCGTGCCGTCAAATCCGACAACCATCACATCTGATTTACCTGCGGTCTGCAGGGCACGCAGCGCGCCCAGCGCCATTTCATCGTTCTGTGCAAATACCGCCTGCACATCTGGATGCGCGGTCAGCAGGTTCTGCATGACGTTCAGACCCTTAGTACGGTCGAAGTCTGCCGGCTGGCTGGCCAGCACGTTGAATTTGTGTGCAGCCACGGCCTGCTGGAAGCCTTCACCACGTTCACGGGCCGCGGAAGTACCGGCGATACCCTGCAGTTCGATAACTTTCGCGCCTTCACCGGCTTTCTTCGCGATGTAGTCACCCGCGATTTTGCCGCCCAGCACGTTGTCAGAGGCGATATGGCTCACCACGTCGCCTTTGGTTGCCTGACGGTCCAGGGTAATTACCGGGATTTTCGCCTGGTTTGCCATCTTCACGGCGTTACCAACGGCATCAGAATCGGTTGGGTTGATCAGCAGAATTTTGGTGCCACGAACGGTTAAGTCCTGAACGTTAGCCAGCTCTTTCGCCGGGTTGTTCTGTGAATCCAGCACCACCAGGTTGTAGCCCAGTTTGTCCGCTTCTTTCTGCGCACCGTCCTTCAGGGAGACGAAGAACGGGTTGTTCAGGGTAGAGACAACCAGCGCGATGGTGTCTTTCGCCATGGCGTTAGCACTTACGGTTGCGCTCAGCGCGACAGCGGAAACCAGGGTAGCCAGTTTTTTCATGTTCATATCTAAGATGTCCTGTAGTGTCGTCAGTTACTGTTTTTTGTTGTCTACCAGTACCGCCAGCAAAATCACCACTGCCTTAACGATCATCTGGTAATAGGAGGAAACACCTAACAAATTCAAACCATTATTCAGGAAACCGAGGATCAGTGCGCCGATCAATGTCCCAACAATGCGACCTTTACCGCCCGCAAGGCTCGTACCGCCCAGAACCACCGCCGCGATGGCATCTAGCTCGTACCCCGTCCCCGCCGTCGGCTGCGCGGAAGAGAGGCGCGCCACTTCGATGATGCCCGCCAGAGAGGCCAGCAGGCCGCACAGGGAGTACACGATAATTTTGACTTTATTAACGCTGATACCGGACAGGCGCGTGGCCGCTTCGTTACCACCCAGCGCATAGATATAACGGCCCAGGCGGGTATGGTGCAGCATGTACCACGCAGCCAGGAAGACGATAGCCATGATCCAGACCGGGGTCGGGACACCCAGCGGGCGACCGATACCGAACCAGCCAAACAGATCCGCGTTATCCGTAAACCCGGTATTCACCGGGCTACCGTTGGTGTAAACCATGGTCACACCGCGCAGCAGCAGCATCATCACCAGCGTGGCGATAAACGCCTGAACGCGGCCTTTTGCCACAATCACGCCGGTAACGGCACCAATCGCCGCGCCAGCCGCCAGTGCAGCCGCAACGGCCACCAGCGCGTTGACCTCAATTCCCACAATTGAAGCGGCGATCGCACCGGTGAGCGCCAGCAGGGAACCGACGGACAGATCGATACCCGAGGTCAAAATCACCAGCGTCATGCCGACCGCCATAATGGCGTTCACCGACGTCTGCTGCAGAATGTTGAACAGATTATTGACGGTAAAAAAGTTCGGGCTCATGGTCGAGACAATCGCGATCAGCACCAGCAGGGCAATCAGCGATTTTTGTTCCATCAGCCATGCCTTTGTGAAATAGCGGCGACCAGAAACAGCCTGGGTAGTCATCTTCTTACTCCTGATTCACGCGATTAAGCTTGCCCACAGCGGCAGCCATCAGAACTTCCTGGGTGGCCTGCTCGCGAGTGAATTCACCGCCGAGATGCCCTTCATGCATGACGATAATGCGATCGCTCATGCCTAATACTTCTGGCATCTCGGAAGAGACCAGAATGATGCTCAGACCGTCGGCCTTGAACTGGTTAATCAGCTGATAGATCTCTTTTTTCGCGCCCACGTCCACGCCGCGGGTTGGCTCGTCGAGGATCAACACCTTCGGGCGCGTCATCAGCCCGCGGGCAATCGCCACTTTCTGCTGATTCCCGCCGGACAGCAGGCCAATAGCCTGCTCCATCGACGGGGTTTTAACGTTGAAGAGACGGATAAAATCACTGACCGCCTGCTGCTCATCTTTATGCTTCAGGCTGCCGCCGCTATGGCTGAAATAGCGCAGCGCGGTCAGGGACATATTCTCTTTCACCGACATGCCCAGCACTAAGCCGTCGCGCTTGCGGTCTTCGGAGATATAGACAATGCCGTTCGCCAGCCCGTCCTGCGGCGAGCGGGTCACCACTTCATGGCCGTCAAGGGTAACGTAACCGCTGGTGCGCGGCAGTGCGCCGTACAGCACTTTCATCAGTTCGGTACGGCCCGCGCCCATCAGGCCCGCCACGCCCAGGATCTCGCCCTGACGCAGGGTAAAGGTCACATCATTTACGCCTGGGCCGCAGAGGTTATCTACCTTCAGGCGGATCTCGCCCGGCGCTTTATCCAGATGCGGATATTGGTCTTCGAGCTTACGTCCCACCATCATTTCGATCAGCGTATCTTCGGTCAGCGTCGCCACTTCGCGCTCGGCGATAAACTGGCCGTCGCGGAAGACGGTCACGTCGTCGCAAATTTCGAAGATCTCTTTCATGCGGTGAGAGATATAGACAATGCCGCGCCCCTGCGCTTTCAGTTCGCGGATCACGCGGAACAGGGATTCGGTTTCGGTATCGGTCAGGGCATCGGTCGGTTCATCCATAATGATGACCTTCGACTCGAAGCTCAGCACCTTCGCGATTTCCACCATCTGCTGATCGCCGATGGAGAGGTCGCCCACCAGGCGGTCGCTCTTAAAGCGCAGGTTCAGCTTCGCCAGCAGCTTGTCCGCTTCCGCGTACATGGTTTTCCAGTCGATTTTGCCGAACCGGTTCACGAACTCGCGGCCCAGGAAGATGTTCTCCGCAATGGTCAGCTGCGGGATCAGGTTCAGCTCCTGGTGAATAATGCCAATGCCCGCTTCCTGAGAGGATTTCGGGCCGTTAAAGGTGGTTTCTTTACCCAGCCAAACGAGTGAACCGGCATCGCGCTGGTAGATCCCGGTCAGCACTTTCATCATGGTGGATTTGCCGGCACCGTTTTCGCCCACCAGCGCCATCACGCGTCCTGGGTAGACGTTAAGCGCCGCACCGGAGAGGGCTTTTACGCCCGGGAACGACTTATCGATCCCTTTGAGTTGCAGTAATGCGTCCATGATGGCCTCAGAAGGTGACGCCAGCACAGAGAATGATATTCGCATACGGGGAACACTCCCCGCTGCGAATCACCGCCTGACTGTCTGCGGTTTGTTGTTTGAACTGTTCGTGCGTTGTGTAACGAATTTCTATGGTGTTTCCCTGGTGTTGTTGCAGTTGCTCAATGTGGCTGAGCAACGTTTCGTGGAGTTGCGGATTATGTTGTTTGATTTCCGCCGCGAGAATGGCCGCCTCAACCTGCATCTCCGCCGTCACCACCTCCAGTACCTGCATAAACGAGGGCACGCCCTGCGTTAACGCCATATCGATACGGGTTGTGCTGCGCGGAACCGGTAAGCCTGCATCGCAAACCACCAGCGTATCGGTATGCCCAAGACGGGAAATAACCGATGAGATTTCTGAGTTGAGAACCGTGCCTTTCTTCATTTTCTTGCTCCACTAGCGAAACGTTTCGCTAAAAATAGTGTAGCCGCATAAATGTTCAGAAAACCATCATGACGTAACGGATTTGTGATCAACGTCGAAACGTTTCGCTAAGTGAAATGGAGGGGAGGTAAATGCAAAACGGTAACCGTCAGGTTACCGTTTTAGATGTTTGCGCCCTCTCCCTGTGGGAGAGGGACGGGGTGAGGGCATCAGGCCGCACGGAGACTTAAATCTCGACCTGCGTCCCCAGCTCAATGACGCGGTTAGGCGGGATCTCAAACTGGTCAGGCGCGCGCAGGGCGTTACGCTGCAGGATCAGATACAGCTTGCCGCGCAGACGCAGGTACCACGGGCGCTTGCCGATGATCAGCGACTCGTGCGACATAAAGAACGACGTCTCCATCATCCGGCAGCTTAACCCTTCCAGACCGCAGCGGTGGAACACCTCTTCCACGTTCGGCGTTTCGCGCCAGCCGTAGCTCGCCACCACGCGCCAGAAGGTCGGGGACAGCTGCTCAATCTGTACGCGGCGCACGTTGTGAACGTACGGCGCATCTTCGGTGCGCAGCGTCAGCAGGATCACGCGCTCGTGCAGCACTTTGTTGTGCTTAAGGTTATGCATCAGCGCAAACGGGATCACATTCAGGGCACGAGACATGTAAACCGCGGTACCCGGCACGCGCACCGGCGGGGATTTCTCAAGCGACGCGATCATCGCCTCCAGAGAATTACCGTGCTCATGCATGCGGCGCAGCAGGCGGAAGCGCTCGCTTTTCCATGTGGTCATGACAATGAACATCAACAGGCCCAGCGTCAGCGGCAGCCAGCCACCGGAGACAATTTTGTCGAGGTTCGCAGAGAACAGCGGCACGTCAATGCACAGGAAGCCCACCAGAATCATCCCCACGAGGAACTTATTCCAGTGCCAGTTGCGGTACGCCACCGTGGTGGAGAGAAGCGACGTCAGCACCATCGTACCGGTCACGGCAATACCATAGGCCGCCGCCAGATTACTGGAGTGTTCGAAGCTAACAATCACGATCACAACAGCAAAATAGAGCAGCCAGTTAACGAACGGGATGTAGATCTGGCCCGACTCCATCTCTGAGGTATGGATGATGCGCATTGGCGAGAGATATCCCAGACGAACGGCCTGACGGGTCAGAGAGAACACCCCGGAAATCACCGCCTGAGAGGCTATCACGGTCGCCAGCGTTGCGAGGATCAGCATAGGCACCAGCGCCCAGTCAGGTGCCAGCAGGAAGAATGGGTTCTTAATCGCTTCCGGGGTCTTGAGCAACAGCGCGCCCTGGCCGAAGTAGTTCAGCACCAGCGACGGGAGCACCACAATAAACCATGCCACGCGGATAGGCAGCTTCCCGAAATGCCCCATGTCAGCATAGAGCGCCTCCACACCGGTAATGGAGAGCACGACCGCACCCAGCGCCACGAAGGAAACCACTTTGTATTCAAGGAAGAAATGCACCGCCCAGTAAGGGTTTAGCGCATGCAGCACTTCCGGGTTCGCGATAATGCTGCGTAAACCGAGCGCCGCCAGGATCAGGAACCAGGCAAGCATAATCGGCGCAAACAGTTTGCCCACCAGCCCGGTACCGTGTTTCTGGATCATGAACAGCAGCGTCAACACGATGATTGCCAGCGGGACAACCCAGGCATCAAGCTGCGGGGCAATAATCTCCAGCCCTTCAATCGCCGAGAGCACCGAGATAGCCGGTGTTATCACCACTTCCCCGTAGAAGAAGCTGCCACCTATCAGGCCGATAATCACCAGCACAGACGTCATTCTGGCCGAGGTATTGCGACCGGCAAGGGACATCAGGGTCAGGATCCCGCCTTCGCCCGCATTATCTGCACGCATAACGAAGGAGAGATATTTAACGGAAACGACCAGAATCAGCAGCCAGAAGATGAGGGACAGGAAGCCAAACACGGCATCGCGCTCAACACCAAAGCCAAACTGGCCGGACAAACATTCACGAAGCGTATAAAGTGGGCTGGTGCCGATATCACCGTAGACAACCCCGATCGCCGCAAGCGTTATTGCGGGTAATGATTGCTTATTATCAGTGCTCATAGACTAGTCTTTTCGTTTAAATAACAAATGTGTTCCTGTCCCTTGGTCCACAAAAAGCGCACAGTATGCACGATTCATTGCAAAATCGTACCCCTAAATGCAACCGCATTAATGTAGCGCAAAGAAAATTGCGCCGCACTTCAGCCTATTACCAGCCCTGACTGAAACGTCTATACTCGCTTCAATTGGCCGCCACAACGGCGAAAGGATGCAAAACTATTATGGCTCACTCACATTTATTAGCAGAAAGAATTTCCCGCCTCAGCAGCGCGCTGGAGAAAGGCCTTTACGAGCGTAGCCACGCCATTCGCCTTTGCCTGCTGGCGGCATTGAGCGGTGAAAGCGTATTTCTGCTGGGACCGCCAGGCATTGCCAAGAGTTTGATTGCACGCCGCCTAAAGTTCGCTTTCCAGAACGCTCGCGCATTTGAATATTTGATGACGCGCTTCTCCACGCCAGAAGAAGTTTTCGGCCCGCTTTCTATTCAGGCGCTGAAAGATGAAGGGCGCTATGAGCGTCTGACGGCGGGCTATCTCCCGGAAGCGGAAATCGTCTTTCTTGATGAGATCTGGAAAGCCGGCCCGGCCATTCTGAATACCCTGCTGACGGCAATCAACGAACGTCGCTTCCGCAACGGCGCGAGCGAAGAGAAGATCCCCATGCGCCTGCTGGTGGCCGCGTCAAACGAACTGCCCGAAGCCGACAGCAGCCTGGAAGCGCTGTATGACCGCATGCTGATCCGCCTGTGGCTGGATAAAGTCCAGGATAAATCAAACTTCCGTTCAATGCTGGTGAGCCAGCAGGACGAAAACGAAAACCCGGTGGCACCTTCACTGCAGGTGACGGACGAGGAGTACCATCAGTGGCAGGACGAGATCGGCAAAATTAAGCTGCCCGACGCCGTCTTTGAGCTGATCTTCATGCTGCGCCAGCAGCTTGATTCCCTGCCTTCCGCCCCGTACGTCTCAGATCGTCGCTGGAAAAAAGCGATCCGTCTGCTCCAGGCCAGCGCGTTGTTCAGCGGTCGCGACGCGGTCGCCCCTATCGATCTGATCCTGCTAAAAGACTGCCTCTGGCACGACGCAGAAGGCATGAACCTGATGCAGCAGCAGCTGGACGTTTTGATGACCGGGCACGCCTGGGGGCAGCAGGCGATGCTCAACCAGCTGGGGGCGATTGCCCAACGGCGCATTCAGCTCCAGCAGCAGCAAAGCGATAAAACCGCGCTAAAAGTGAACCGACTGGGCGGCATGTTCGCCCGCAAACCGCATTACGAGCTACCCGCCGATCTGACCGGCACGACGCTGACACTGCTGCTCCAGCAGCCCCTCAAGCTGCATGATATGCAGGTGGTGCACATTACGATTGAGCGCGAGCCGCTGGCGCAGTGGCTGGATAAGGGCGGGGAGATCCGCGGAAAGCTCAACGGCATCGGTTTCGCGCAGCCGCTGAATATGGAAGTGGACAGCAGTCAGCACCTGGTGATCCGCGACGTGAGCCTTCAGGGATCGCGTCTTGCGCTTCCCGGCACCGCCTCGGACAGCGTGCCGGAAGAGATTAAACAACAGCTGGAAGCGCTGGATACCGAATGGCATCAGCAGCACACCCGCTTCAGCGAGCAGCAAAAATGCCTCTTTATTCATAGCGACTGGCTAGGTCGCATTGAAGCCAGCCTGCAGGACGTCAGCGCGCAGATCAAACAGGCGCGTCAATGCTAACGCTGGACACGCTCAATATGATGCTGGCCGTCAGCGAGGAAGGGTTGATCGAGGAGGTGGTGATTACCCTTCTGGCATCGCCGCAGCTGGCGGCCTTCTTTGAAAAATTCCCGAAGCTCAAAAAAGCGATGACGGACGATCTCCCGCGCTGGCGCGACAATCTGCGGCAGCGGTTTAAGGAGACAGAAGTCCCGCCCGAACTGACGGAGGAAGTCGCGGCCTATCAGCAGTGTCAGCGGCTATCGACGCCACAGTTTGTCGTCCAGATCCCGCAAACCCTTACCCTGCTCGATAAAGTCCACTCTCCGTTTGCCAGCCAGGCCAGAACGCTGGTCACAGAAAACGTCACCTTTACCCCGGCGCTGCACACCCTCTTTTTACAGCGCTGGCGCCTGAGCCTGGTCGTCCAGGCTACCACGCTGAACCAACAGCTTCTGGATGAAGAACGGGAACAGCTGCTCAGCGAAGTCCAGGAACGCATGACGCTGAGTGGCCAGCTCGAAGAGGTGCTGGTAGAAAATGAAAACGCCGCTGGTCGCCTCTGGGATATGAGCGCCGGGCAGCTGCGGCGCGGGGATTATCAGCTGATCGTGAAGTACGGCGACTTTCTTACCCAGCAGCCGGAGCTGATGAAGCTCGCGGAACAACTCGGCCGCTCGCGAGAGGCCAAATCGGTCCCAAAGAAGGATGCCCCGATGGAAACCTTCCGCACCCTTGTACGCGAACCGGCTACCGTGCCGGAGCAGGTCGACGGACTCCAGCAAAGCGATGACATCCTGCGCCTGCTGCCGACCGAGCTAAGCACGCTGGGGATGACCGAACTGGAGTATGAGTTTTACCGTCGGCTGGTGGAAAAACAGCTTCTCACCTATCGGCTGCACGGCGAAGCCTGGCGAGAGAAGCTCAGCCAGCGCCCGGTCGTGCATCAGGACTTTGATGAGCAGCCGCGCGGGCCGTTTATTGTCTGCGTGGATACGTCCGGCTCAATGGGCGGCTTTAACGAGCAGTGTGCGAAGGCGTTCTGTCTGGCGCTGATGCGCGTGGCGCTCGCTGACCGCCGTCGCTGCTTTATCATGCTCTTCTCCAGTGAAGTCGTGGGCTACGAGCTGACGAACCAGCAGGGCATTGAGCAGGCCATCCGCTTTTTAAGCCAACGTTTTCGCGGCGGCACCGATCTGGCCAGCTGTTTTCGCAGCATTGTAGAACGGATGCAGGGCGGCGACTGGTACGACGCTGACGCGGTGGTGATTTCCGATTTCATTGCCCAGCGGCTGCCGGAAGATGTGGTAAATAAAGTGAAGGAGCTGCAACGCGTGCACCAGCACCGTTTTCATGCCGTGGCGATGTCCGCACATGGAAAACCCGGCATCATGCGCATCTTCGATCATATCTGGCGCTTTGATACCGGGTTACGTAGCCGCCTGCTCAGACGCTGGCGGCGTTAATTAAAGAAGAGAACCGACGCTTTCACGTACCTGCTGCGGCCAGACGCCACACTGCACCTGACCAATGTGAGACAGTTGCAGCAACAGCATGGTCAGACGGGACTGCCCGATACCGCCGCCGATGGTCTGCGGCATTTCACCGCGCAACAGCGCCTGATGCCACTCTAATTTAAGGCGATCTTCATCACCGGTCACCGCCAGTTGGCGCTTCAGCGCCTCTGCATCCACGCGGATCCCCATCGAAGAGAGCTCAAACGCATCTTCCAGAACCGGGTTCCAGACCAGAATATCGCCGTTCAGACCGGCATATTCGCTTTCGCCCGCGGTGCTCCAGTCATCATAATCCGGCGCACGAACGTCGTGACGTTTGCCATCAGACAGTTTGCCGCCGATGCCAATCAGAAATACCGCGCCCAGTTCTTTAGCGATCGCCCGCTCGCGGCCTTTGGCATCCAGATCCGGGAAGCGGCTCAGCAGTTCCTGGCTGTGGACAAAGTGGATCGTATCCGGCAGGAACGGTACCAGACCAAACTCTTTGCTCACGGCCGCTTCGGTCGCTTTGATCCCCGCGTAGATCGCCTCAACGGTGGATTTCAGCGTGCCGACGTGGCGTTCACCATCTCCCATTACTCGCTCCCAGTCCCACTGGTCAACGTAGACAGAGTGAATCGGGGAGAGGCGGTCTTCATCGGGGCGAAGGGCTTTCATGTGCGTGTAGAGCCCTTCGCCCGCGCTGAAGTCGTGTTGTCCCAGGGTTTGACGCTTCCACTTCGCCAGGGAATGCACCACTTCGAACTGGGCGTCTGGCAGTGTTTTCACTTTCACCTGTACCGCTTTTTCGCATCCAGACAGGTTATCCTGCGTCCCGTCACCCACGCGGCTAAGAATCGGCGCCTGAACTTCAATAAGACCAAGCTTCTCTTCCAGTTGGCGGGAAAAATGGGATTTTACGAAACTGATCTGGCGTTGTTTTGCGATGTAAGCGGTTTTCATTATTTATACTCCTGCGTCCTGTTGATAATGATTAAGCAACGGAACCGACACTTAATTCAATAACCCATCAACAAAAAGCCACCTTCACTTTTGATTCGTTAAAATAAGACGCTAGAATAGACGTATTCATTAATCTTCATAAGAAAAAGCTATGGAAAATTATCAGATCGACAATCTGGACCGCGGCATCCTTGAGGCCTTAATGGCCAATGCCCGTACAGCCTACGCCGAACTGGCGAAACAGTTTGGCGTCAGCCCGGGAACCATTCACGTTCGCGTAGAGAAGATGAAGCAGGCAGGGATCATTACCGGTGCGCGCATCGACGTCAGCCCGAAGCAGCTGGGTTACGACGTCTGCTGCTTCATCGGCATTATTCTTAAAAGCGCAAAAGATTACCCCTCCGCGCTGGCAAAACTGAACGCGCTCGATGAAGTCACCGAGGCTTACTACACCACCGGGCATTACAGCATCTTTATTAAGGTGATGTGCCGATCCATCGATGCCCTCCAGCAGGTACTTATCAACAAGATCCAAACAATCGATGAAATTCAGTCCACCGAGACACTGATCTCCCTGCAAAACCCGATCATGCGTACCATCCGCCCGTGATCGGGCAAATTCATTCCCACATTTTCCACAGGTAGATCCCAGCTCGTTCACAGCGTACAATGATCCCCTCTTTATCTGAGCGAGCGATCAATGGCGGACATTACCCTTATCAGCGGCAGCACTCTTGGCGGTGCGGAATACGTAGCGGAACATCTGGCTGAGAAGCTGGAAGATGCAGGCTTTTCTACACAAACGCTGCACGGGCCGCTGCTTGAAGATCTCCCGGTTGACGGGGTCTGGCTGCTGATCACCTCCACGCACGGCGCGGGCGATCTGCCGGATAACCTGCAACCTTTATATGACGAACTGCTGGAACAGCAGCCCGACCTGTCAAACGTCCGTTTTGGCGCAGTGGGGATCGGCAGTCGTGAATATGACACCTTTTGCGGGGCAATAGAGAAGGTCGAAGCCGCTGTTACCGCTTGCGGAGCAAAACAGCTGGGTGAAACGCTCAAGATCAACATCCTCGATCATGACATTCCGGAAGATCCAGCCGAGATCTGGCTCGCGGAATGGAAAAATTTACTCAAAAACGATTAAAGATCGCGCGAATAGATGTGGATAACTCTGGTTAAAAGCTCGTATTAACCCGTAGTTATCCAAAGAACAACCCTAGCTTCGTTTTTAGCCTGTGTATAAAGTCGCGATCTGATCCCAGCTTATACGGTCCTGGATCACCGATCATTCACAGCAAACGATCCTTCCTAACTGCATGATCTTATTTGCAGGATCGGACTTATCCACACGTGTCCGCGATCCTAATAAGAGATCACAATAGAACAGATCTCTAAATAAAAAGATCTTCATTTTAATAGCCCAGGATCCCAATGCTTTCTCGAAAGACTAAAGTTGAGTAGAATCCACGGCCCGGGCTTCAATCCATTTTCATACCGCTTTACGCGAGGCAGACCACCATGTTTTATCAGGATCCTTTTGACGTCATCATCATTGGCGGGGGTCATGCAGGCACTGAGGCCGCAATGGCCGCAGCGCGAATGGGTCAGCAGACCCTGCTTTTGACACACAATATCGACACGCTGGGACAAATGTCCTGTAATCCGGCGATTGGCGGCATTGGGAAAGGACACCTGGTAAAAGAAGTGGATGCACTTGGCGGCCTGATGGCGAAAGCGATCGATCATGCGGGCATTCAGTTTAGGATACTAAACGCGAGTAAAGGCCCTGCTGTTCGCGCCACTCGTGCGCAGGCAGACCGCGTGCTTTACCGCCAGGCCGTGCGCACCGCGCTGGAGAACCAGCCGAACCTGATGATCTTCCAGCAGGCGGTAGAAGATCTTATCGTTGAGAACGATCGCGTCGTTGGCGCCGTGACCCAGATGGGCCTCAAGTTCCGCGCCAAAGCCGTGGTGCTGACGGTCGGGACATTCCTGGACGGCAAAATCCATATTGGTCTGGACAACTACAGCGGTGGCCGTGCTGGCGATCCGCCGTCCATTCCGCTGTCTCGTCGTCTGCGTGAACTGCCGCTGCGCGTCAGCCGTCTGAAAACCGGCACGCCGCCGCGTATCGATGCGCGCACCATTGATTTCAGCGTACTGGCCCAACAGCACGGCGATAACCCGATGCCGGTTTTCTCGTTCATGGGCAACGCGGCGCAACACCCGCAGCAGGTACCGTGCTACATCACGCATACCAACGAAAAAACCCATGACGTGATCCGCAATAACCTCGACCGCAGCCCAATGTACGCTGGCGTGATCGAAGGGATCGGCCCACGTTACTGCCCGTCGATCGAAGACAAAGTGATGCGCTTTGCCGATCGTAACCAGCACCAGATCTTCCTGGAGCCGGAAGGGCTGACCTCGAACGAAATTTACCCGAACGGCATCTCCACCAGCCTGCCCTTCGACGTGCAGATGCAAATTGTTCGCTCAATGCAGGGGATGGAGAATGCGAAAATCGTTCGCCCTGGCTACGCTATTGAGTACGATTTCTTCGACCCGCGTGACCTGAAGCCGACGCTGGAGAGCAAATTCATCCACGGTCTGTTCTTCGCGGGTCAGATTAACGGCACCACCGGCTACGAAGAAGCGGCTGCACAGGGCCTGCTTGCCGGTCTGAACGCAGCCCGCTTCTCTGCCGAGATAGAGGGCTGGGCGCCGGCGCGTTCTCAGGCCTATCTGGGCGTTTTGGTCGACGATCTCTGCACGCTGGGCACCAAAGAACCGTACCGTATGTTTACCTCTCGCGCGGAATATCGTCTGATGCTGCGCGAGGATAACGCCGACCTGCGTCTGACCGAGATAGGCCGCGAGCTGGGTCTGGTGGATGACGAACGCTGGGCGCGCTTCAACGAGAAGCTGGAACGTATTGAACAGGAACGTCAGCGCCTGAAAACCACGTGGGTAAACCCACAGGCGGAAACCGCTGCCGAAGTGAACGCTCACTTAACAGCGCCGCTGTCGCGTGAAGCCAGCGGCGAAGATCTGCTGCGTCGTCCTGAAGTCACCTACGAGAATCTGGTCAAACTGACCGCGTTCGCACCGGGCCTTGAAGACGCTGAAGCTGCCGAGCAGGTCGAAATTCAGGTGAAGTACGAAGGCTACATCGCGCGTCAGCAGGATGAGATCGAAAAACAGCAGCGCAACGAAAACACGCTGCTGCCGGAAATGCTGGACTACCGTCAGGTGACGGGCCTTTCCAACGAAGTGATCGCTAAGCTGAACGATCACAAACCGGTATCGATTGGCCAGGCCTCCCGTATCTCGGGCGTTACGCCGGCGGCGATTTCGATCCTGCTGGTGTGGCTGAAAAAGCAGGGCATGCTGCGCCGTAGCGCGTAATTGACATTGCTTTTGGCGGGTGGCGCTTCGCTGACCCGCCCTACTTATTCGTAGGCCCGGTAAGCGGCAGCGCCACCGGGCAAAAAAACTCTCAACAGGTATTCACCGTGCTCAACAAACTCTCTCGTCTGCTGGATCAGGCAGGTATTTCGCTCACCGATCACCAGAAAAACCAGCTGGTGGCGTATGTCGATATGCTGAACAAATGGAATAAAGCGTACAACCTGACGTCTGTGCGCGATCCCAACGAGATGCTGGTTCGCCATATTCTCGATAGTATCGTGGTGGCGCCGTACCTGAAAGGTGAACGTTTTATCGACGTGGGGACGGGGCCGGGTTTGCCGGGCGTTCCGCTGTCGATTGTCCGACCTGAGAGCCATTTCACGCTGCTGGACAGCCTGGGCAAGCGCGTGCGCTTTTTACGCCAGGTTCAGCATGAACTGAAGCTCGATAACATCACGCCCGTACAGAGCAGGGTAGAGGAGTTTCCGGCAGAGCCGCCGTTTGACGGCGTTATCAGCCGTGCGTTTGCTTCGCTCAATGACATGGTGAGCTGGTGTAAGCATCTGCCGGCAGAAGATGGCCGTTTTTATGCGCTGAAAGGACAGCTGCCCGGTGATGAAATTGAACAGCTTCCGGACGGTTTTAGCGTTGAAACCATCGAGAAATTAAACGTTCCGCAGCTCGACGGTGAACGTCATCTGGTGATAATTAAGCCAAACAATTTTTAAAAAAATAATAAAAAATGTGGAATTTGTGCTGTTCTGAGTATGTTAAAAAACAGCACAACTAACCGGGATTAACCAGAGAGCGTTTAACCGCTTTTTTACCAGGGATTTTCTTGCGGTTAACCTCAAGTCGATTATTCATCGCGAAGATAGTCAACTATGAAAATATCAGCCTGCTAAAAGTGGAAGGCTGTAACCAGAACGCAATGTTAATTATTTATTAAGAATGTCAATAAAAGGTTTTTATTGTGTACGGGGCTGTTTTGAAAATAGTTGCGATATTTTGTGTTTAATTTCAGAAAGATAATCCTGGGCGATTTACGGCTTTGATAAATACAACCTTATCGCAAATGTGTGTTTTGTGATCTCGTGCACGCTTTGTAGTCAACGTTTTCGCGCTGTTTGCAGTTTTGCTCGAAGGTCGGTGCTTTCTACGAAAGTTAAAAAATAGCGCTGGGGAAAAATATTTAAACATTTATTCACCTTTTCGCTACTTAATGTTTGAAATCACGGGTACGCACCGTATAATTTGTCCGCTTTTTGATGCTTGACTCTGAGCCTTAAAGGACGTTTTATACGACACGCGGCATACCTCGAAGGGAGCAGGAGTAAAAACGTGATGTCTGTGTCGCTCTTGAGTAGAAACGTTGCTCGTAAGCTTCTGTTCATTCAGTTTCTGGCTGTGATAGCAAGTGGACTGCTGTTTAGCCTCAAAGACCCCTTCTGGGGCATCTCCGCCGTGTGCGGGGGTTTGGCGGTCGTGCTGCCAAACGTGTTGTTTATGATTTTTGCCTGGCGTCATCAGGCGCATACACCCGCCAAAGGCCGCGTGGCCTGGTCCTTCGCCCTCGGCGAAGTGTGTAAGGTGTTGCTGACCTTTGCTCTACTGGTGATGGCGCTGGCGGTTTTGAAAGTGGTATTCATGCCGCTGATAGCAACGTGGGTTTTGGTGCTGGTGGTACAAGTTCTGGCTCCAGCTGTAATCAATAACAAAGGGTAAAAGGCATCATGGCTTCAGAAAATATGACGCCGCAGGATTACATAGGTCACCATCTGAATAACCTTCAGCTGGACCTGCGTACATTCTCGCTGGTGGATCCACATAACCCCCCGGCCACCTTCTGGACGATCAACATCGACTCCATGTTCTTCTCGGTGGTTTTGGGTCTTCTGTTCCTGGCCATGTTCCGCAGCGTTGCTAAAAAAGCGACCAGCGGTGTTCCAGGGAAATTCCAGACGTTCGTTGAGATGATCATCGGCTTCGTCCATGGCAGCGTGAAAGACATGTACCATGGTAAGAGCAAGCTGATTGCTCCGCTGGCCCTGACCGTGTTCGTTTGGGTCTTCCTGATGAACCTGATGGACCTGCTGCCAATTGACCTGCTGCCGTTCATCGGCGAGCACATCTTCGGCCTGCCTGCGCTGCGTGTTGTACCGTCTGCGGACGTGAACATCACCCTGTCTATGGCGCTGGGCGTGTTTATCCTGATTCTTTTCTACAGCATCAAAATGAAAGGCGTAAGCGGCTTTGTGAAAGAGCTTACCTTGCAGCCGTTCAACCACTGGGCGTTTATTCCGGTCAACCTGATCCTGGAAGGCGTTAGCCTGCTGTCCAAACCTGTTTCACTGGGTCTGCGACTGTTCGGCAACATGTATGCGGGTGAGCTGATTTTCATTCTGATCGCGGGTCTTCTGCCGTGGTGGTCACAGTGGGTTCTGAATGTGCCATGGGCCATTTTCCACATCCTGATCATTACGCTGCAAGCCTTTATCTTCATGGTTCTGACGATCGTCTATCTGTCGATGGCGTCTGAAGAGCACTGATTTTTTACCAACACTACTACGTTTTAATTGAAACAAACTGGAGACTGTCATGGAAAACCTGAATATGGATCTGCTGTACATGGCTGCCGCTGTGATGATGGGTCTGGCGGCTATCGGTGCTGCGATCGGTATCGGCATCCTCGGAGGTAAATTCCTGGAAGGCGCAGCGCGTCAACCTGATCTGATTCCTCTGCTGCGTACTCAGTTCTTTATCGTTATGGGTCTGGTGGATGCTATCCCAATGATCGCTGTAGGTCTGGGTCTGTACGTGATGTTTGCTGTCGCGTAGTAGTTGTTTTAAAACCCCAAGCCACAGAAATTTAAGAGGTATTGTGCTGTGAACATGAACGCAACAATCCTCGGCCAGGCCATCGCGTTTATTCTCTTTGTCTGGTTCTGCATGAAGTATGTATGGCCGCCTTTAATGGCTGCCATCGAAAAACGTCAGAAAGAAATTGCTGACGGTCTGGCTTCCGCAGAACGCGCTAAGAAAGATTTGGACCTTGCACAGGCCAACGCGACAGACCAGCTGAAAAAAGCGAAAGCTGAAGCTCAGGTAATCATTGAACAGGCTAACAAGCGCCGTTCTCAGATCCTGGACGAAGCCAAAGCTGAAGCAGAACAGGAACGTACTAAGATCGTGACACAGGCTCAGGCTGAAATTGAAGCTGAGCGTAAACGTGCTCGTGAAGAACTGCGTAAGCAGGTTGCGATTCTGGCTGTTGCTGGCGCCGAGAAGATCATCGAACGTTCCGTGGATGAAGCTGCTAACAGCGACATCGTGGACAAACTTGTCGCTGAACTGTAAGGAGGGAGGGGCTGATGTCTGAATTTGTTACGGTAGCTCGCCCCTACGCCAAAGCAGCTTTTGACTTTGCTGTCGAACACCAAAATGTCGATCGCTGGCAGAATATGCTGGCGTTTGCCGCTGAGGTGACGAAAAACGAACAAATGGCCGAGTTGCTTTCCGGTGCGTTAGCGCCTGAAACCCTCGCCGCGTCGTTTATCGCCGTGTGCGGAGAGCAACTGGATGCCAACGGCCAGAACCTGATTAAGGTGATGGCAGAAAATGGTCGTCTCCGTGTGCTCCCGGATGTTCTCGAGCAGTTTGAGCACTTACGTGCCCTCAGTGAAGCTACCGCTGAAGTTGAAGTAACTTCCGCAACTGAACTGAGTGACGAACAGCTTGCGAAAATCACCGCCGCGATGGAAAAACGTCTGTCACGCAAAGTTAAGCTGAATTGCAAAATCGATAAGTCTGTAATGGCAGGCGTAATCATCCGCTCGGGTGATATGGTCATTGATGGCAGCGTACGCGGCCGTCTTGAGCGCCTTGCAGACGTCTTGCAGTCTTAAGGGGACTGGAGCATGCAACTGAATTCCACCGAAATCAGCGAACTGATCAAGCAGCGCATTGCTCAGTTCAATGTTGTGAGTGAAGCTCACAACGAAGGTACTATTGTTTCTGTAAGTGACGGTGTTATCCGCATCCACGGCCTGGCCGATTGTATGCAGGGTGAGATGATTTCCCTGCCGGGTAACCGTTACGCTATCGCACTGAACCTGGAGCGCGACTCCGTAGGTGCAGTTGTGATGGGTCCATACGCTGACCTCGCCGAAGGCATGAAGGTTAAGTGTACTGGCCGTATTCTGGAAGTGCCGGTTGGCCGTGGCCTGCTGGGTCGCGTTGTTAACACCCTGGGTGCGCCAATCGACGGTAAAGGTCCGGTTGAGCACGATGGCTTCTCCCCAATCGAAGTTATCGCACCAGGCGTTATCGACCGTCAGTCCGTTGATCAGCCAGTGCAGACTGGTTATAAGTCCGTTGACGCCATGATCCCAATCGGTCGTGGTCAGCGTGAACTGATCATCGGTGACCGTCAGACCGGTAAAACCGCGATGGCAATCGACGCCATCATCAACCAGCGTGACTCCGGCATCAAATGTGTGTACGTGGCTATCGGCCAGAAAGCGTCCACCATTTCTAACGTGGTTCGTAAACTGGAAGAGCACGGCGCACTGTCTAACACCATCGTTGTGGTAGCAACCGCGTCTGAATCTGCTGCACTGCAATACCTGGCGCCATACGCCGGTTGCGCAATGGGCGAATACTTCCGTGACCGCGGTGAAGATGCGCTGATCGTATACGATGACCTGTCTAAACAGGCTGTTGCTTATCGTCAGGTTTCCCTGCTGCTCCGTCGTCCACCAGGACGTGAAGCATTCCCGGGCGACGTATTCTACCTCCACTCTCGTCTGCTGGAGCGTGCTTCCCGCGTTAACGCGGAATACGTCGAGAACTTCACCAAAGGTGAAGTGAAGGGCAAAACAGGTTCTCTGACCGCGCTGCCGATCATTGAAACCCAGGCGGGTGACGTTTCTGCGTTCGTTCCGACCAACGTAATCTCCATTACCGATGGTCAGATCTTCCTGGAAACCAACCTGTTTAACTCCGGTATTCGTCCTGCGGTTAACCCGGGTATCTCCGTATCCCGTGTGGGTGGTGCTGCTCAGACCAAGATCATCAAGAAACTGTCCGGTGGTATCCGTACCGCGCTGGCACAGTATCGTGAACTGGCTGCGTTCTCTCAGTTCGCATCCGATCTGGACGAAGCAACCCGTAAACAGCTGAGCCACGGTCAGAAAGTGACCGAGCTGCTGAAGCAGAAACAGTACGCTCCAATGTCTGTTGCTCAGCAGGGCCTGGTACTGTTCGCGGCTGAACGCGGTTACCTCGAAGATGTGGAACTGGCGAAAATCGGTAGCTTCGAAGCCGCTCTGCTGGCTTACGTCGACCGTGATCACGCTCCGCTGATGCAAGAGATCAACCAGACCGGTGGCTATAACGACGAAATCGAAGGCAAGCTGAAAGCTATCCTCGATTCCTTCAAAGCAACCCAATCCTGGTAATCGTCCGGCGGCTTGTCTCAGGGCAAGCCGCCTGGCATTGAGGAGAAGCTCATGGCCGGCGCAAAAGAGATACGTAGTAAGATCGCAAGCGTCCAGAACACGCAAAAGATCACTAAAGCGATGGAGATGGTCGCCGCTTCCAAAATGCGTAAATCGCAGGATCGCATGGCGGCCAGCCGTCCTTATGCAGAGACCATGCGCAAAGTGATTGGTCACCTTGCAAACGGTAATCTGGAATATAAGCACCCTTACCTGGAAGAACGCGACGTTAAGCGCGTGGGCTACCTGGTGGTGTCGACTGACCGTGGTCTGTGTGGCGGCTTGAACATTAACCTGTTCAAAAAACTGCTGGCGGATATGAAAGGCTGGTCTGATAAAGGCGTTCAGTGCGATCTGGCACTGATTGGCTCTAAAGGCGTCTCTTTCTTTAACTCCGTTGGTGGCAACATTGTCGCTCAGGTGACCGGTATGGGTGATAACCCGTCCCTGTCCGAACTGATCGGCCCGGTTAAAGTGATGTTGCAGGCCTACGATGAAGGCCGTCTGGACAGACTGTACGTTGTCAGCAACAAATTCATTAACACCATGTCTCAGGTTCCAACGCTCACTCAGATGCTGCCGTTACCGGCATCAGAAGATGACGAGCTGAAGCAGAAAGCCTGGGATTACCTGTATGAACCCGATCCGAAACCGCTGCTGGATACCCTGCTGCGTCGTTACGTTGAATCTCAGGTTTATCAGGGCGTTGTAGAAAACCTGGCCAGCGAGCAGGCCGCACGAATGGTGGCGATGAAAGCCGCGACCGATAATGGCGGCAGCCTGATTAAAGAGCTGCAGTTGGTTTACAACAAAGCTCGTCAGGCCAGCATTACTCAGGAACTCACCGAGATCGTCTCGGGGGCCGCCGCGGTTTAACCAGGTTTACGAATTACGTAGAGGATTCAAGATGGCTACTGGAAAGATTGTCCAGGTAATCGGCGCCGTGGTGGACGTCGAGTTCCCTCAGGACGCCGTACCACGCGTGTACGACGCGCTTGAGGTACAGAATGGTAACGAGAGCCTGGTGCTGGAAGTTCAGCAGCAGCTCGGCGGCGGTATCGTGCGTACCATCGCCATGGGTTCTTCCGACGGTCTGCGTCGTGGTCTGGAAGTTAAAGACCTTGAGCACCCGATCGAAGTCCCGGTAGGTAAAGCAACACTGGGTCGTATCATGAACGTATTGGGTCAGCCAATCGACATGAAAGGCGACATCGGTGAAGAAGAGCGTTGGGCTATCCACCGCGCGGCACCTTCCTACGAAGAGCTGTCCAGCTCTCAGGAACTGCTGGAAACCGGCATCAAAGTTATCGACCTGATGTGTCCGTTTGCGAAGGGCGGTAAAGTTGGTCTGTTCGGTGGTGCGGGTGTAGGTAAAACCGTAAACATGATGGAGCTGATCCGTAACATCGCGATCGAGCACTCCGGTTACTCCGTGTTTGCGGGCGTAGGTGAACGTACTCGTGAGGGTAACGACTTCTACCACGAAATGACCGACTCCAACGTTCTGGACAAAGTATCCCTGGTTTACGGCCAGATGAACGAGCCACCAGGAAACCGTCTGCGCGTTGCGCTGACTGGTCTGACGATGGCTGAGAAATTCCGTGACGAAGGCCGTGACGTTCTGCTGTTCGTTGATAACATCTATCGTTACACCCTGGCCGGTACCGAAGTATCTGCACTGCTGGGTCGTATGCCTTCAGCGGTAGGTTATCAGCCTACGCTTGCGGAAGAGATGGGTGTTCTTCAGGAACGTATCACTTCTACCAAAACAGGTTCTATCACCTCCGTTCAGGCGGTATACGTACCTGCGGATGACTTGACTGACCCATCTCCAGCAACCACCTTTGCGCACTTAGACGCAACCGTGGTACTGAGCCGTCAGATCGCGTCTCTGGGTATCTACCCGGCCGTTGACCCGCTGGACTCCACCAGCCGTCAGCTGGATCCACTGGTTGTTGGTCAGGAACACTACGACACCGCGCGTGGCGTACAGTCCCTGCTGCAGCGTTACCAGGAACTGAAAGACATCATCGCCATCCTCGGTATGGATGAGCTGTCTGAAGAAGACAAACTGGTGGTAGCACGTGCGCGTAAGATCCAGCGCTTCCTGTCCCAGCCGTTCTTCGTTGCGGAAGTATTCACCGGTTCTCCGGGTAAATACGTTTCCCTGAAAGACACCATCCGTGGCTTTAAAGGCATCATGGAAGGCGAATACGATCACCTGCCAGAGCAGGCGTTCTACATGGTTGGTTCCATCGAAGAAGCCGTGGAAAAAGCCAAAAAACTTTAACGCCTTAATCGGAGGGTGATATGGCAATGACTTACCACCTGGACGTCGTCAGCGCAGAGCAACAAATGTTCTCTGGTCTGGTCGAGAAAATCCAGGTAACGGGCAGTGAAGGTGAACTGGGTATTTTCCCGGGTCACGCACCGCTGCTCACCGCCATTAAGCCTGGTATGATCCGCATCGTTAAACAGTTCGGTCACGAAGAGTTTATCTATCTGTCCGGCGGCATTCTTGAAGTGCAGCCTGGCAGTGTGACCGTTCTGGCCGATACCGCTATTCGTGGCCAGGATCTCGACGAAGCGCGAGCCCTGGAGTCGAAGCGTAAGGCTGAAGAGCACATTAACAGCTCTCATGGCGACGTGGATTACGCTCAGGCGTCTGCGGAGCTGGCCAAAGCGATCGCGAAACTGCGCGTTATCGAGTTGACCAAAAAAGCGATGTAACACCGGCTTGAAAAGCACAAAAGCCAGTCTGGATACCAGACTGGCTTTTTTTTTCATCCTTAATTCATGATGAAAAAGATGTAGAATTTTAGGCATCAAACGTTTTTACTTCTCACTCAAACTACCGTCAGGATGCGTATGTCAAACAGTGCGATGAGCGTGGTGATCCTTGCCGCTGGCAAAGGTACCCGCATGTATTCCGATCTGCCTAAAGTGCTCCACACGCTGGCAGGAAAGCCAATGGTGCAGCATGTCATTGATGCAGCGAATGAACTAGGTGCCCGTCAGGTTCACCTGGTCTACGGCCACGGCGGCGATCTGCTTAAAAAGACGCTGAGCGATGATGCGCTCAACTGGGTGCTTCAGGCTGAACAGCTGGGTACCGGTCATGCGATGCAGCAGGCTGCGCCATTCTTTGCCGATGACGAAGATATTCTGATGCTCTACGGTGATGTTCCGCTGATTTCCGTTGAAACGCTGACTCGCCTTCGTGCAGCCAAGCCGCAGGGCGGCATCGGTTTATTGACCGTTGTGCTGGACGATCCAACGGGCTATGGCCGTATCACGCGTGAAAACGGCAACGTAACGGGTATCGTTGAACATAAAGATGCCAGTGATGAACAGCGCAAGATTCAGGAGATCAACACCGGCATCCTGATTGCCAATGGCGCTGACATGAAGCGCTGGCTCTCTCAGCTCGACAACAATAACGCGCAAGGTGAGTACTACATCACCGACATCATTGCGATGGCGTATCACGAAGGGCGTGAGATCGCCGCCGTTCATCCGGCGCGCATCAGCGAAACGGACGGCGTGAATAACCGCCTGCAGCTTTCCCGTCTTGAGCGTATTTATCAGTCCGAGCAGGCAGAGAAGCTGCTGCTTGCTGGCGTCATGCTGCGCGATCCGGCGCGTTTCGATTTGCGCGGCACCGTGTCTCACGGGCGCGACGTTGAGATCGATACTAACGTTATTCTTGAAGGCAACGTCACGCTGGGCAACCGTGTCAAAATTGGCGCCGGCTGCGTGATTAAAAACAGCGTTATCGGCGACGACTGCGAAATCAGCCCGTACAGCGTGGTGGAAGATGCTCACCTTGAAGCAGCGTGTACCATCGGCCCGTTTGCGCGTCTGCGCCCGGGCGCTGAGCTGCTGGAAGGCGCGCACGTGGGCAACTTCGTGGAAATGAAAAAAGCGCGTCTGGGTAAAGGCTCGAAAGCCGGTCATTTGACCTATCTGGGCGACGCGGAGATTGGCGATAACGTGAATATTGGTGCAGGAACCATTACCTGTAACTATGACGGCGCCAATAAGTTTAAAACCATCATCGGCGATGACGTGTTCGTGGGCTCGGACACGCAGCTGGTGGCACCGGTTACCGTGGGTAACGGCGTGACCATTGCCGCCGGCACGACCGTCACGCGCGACGTAGCGGATAACGAGCTGGTGTTAAGCCGCGTGCCGCAGGTACACAAGCAGGGCTGGAAACGCCCGGTGAAGAAAAAGTAACAACAAGGCGGGTGGCGCTACGCTTACCCGCCTACGATTGAGTAGGCCTGATAAGGCGTAGCCGTCATCAGGCAAACCCGGGAGAGGAGATAAATATATATCTCCCCCCACAAGCAGTACCCATAAAAATAACCCCACTCTCTACAAGGCTCGGGGCGCCCGGAAAGGGTAAATACAGGTCAGCGACAACGCAGGCATAATGCCTAAATTCGGAATCTAAAATATGTGTGGAATTGTTGGCGCAGTTGCGCAGCGTGATATTGCTGAAATCCTTCTCGAAGGTTTACGTCGTCTGGAATACCGTGGTTACGACTCTGCCGGTCTGGCTGTCGTGGATGCAGAAGGGCATATGACCCGCCTGCGTCGCCTCGGTAAAGTGCAGATGCTGGCTCAGGCCGCGGAAGAACATCCGCTGCACGGTGGTACTGGTATCGCGCACACCCGCTGGGCGACGCACGGCGAACCGTCTGAAGGTAACGCGCACCCGCATGTGTCTGAACACATCGTGGTGGTGCATAACGGCATTATCGAAAACCACGAACCGCTGCGCGAAGAACTGAAAGCGCGCGGCTATACCTTCGTCTCTGAAACTGACACCGAAGTGATTGCTCACCTGGTTCACTGGGAGCTGGCACAGGGCGGTACGCTGCGTGATGCGGTGCTGCGCGCTATCCCTCAGCTGCGCGGTGCGTACGGTACGGTGATCATGGATTCCCGCGATCCATCTACCCTGCTGGCCGCGCGTTCCGGTAGCCCGATGGTTATCGGTCTGGGCATGGGTGAAAACTTTATCGCCTCCGATCAGCTGGCGCTCCTGCCGGTCACCCGTCGCTTTATCTTCCTGGAAGAGGGCGATATCGCCGAAGTAACTCGCCGCAGCGTGACCGTCTTCGATACCAAAGGCGAGCAGGTGAAGCGTCAGGAGATCGAATCTAACCTGCAGTACGACGCGGGCGACAAAGGCGCTTACCGTCACTACATGCAGAAAGAGATCTACGAGCAGCCAAACGCCATCAAAAATACCCTGACCGGGCGCATTAGCCACGGCGAGGTGGATCTGAGCGAGCTGGGGGCAAACGCCAACGAACTGCTCGGCAAGGTTGAACATATTCAGATCGTAGCCTGCGGTACTTCTTATAACTCCGGTATGGTCTCTCGCTACTGGTTTGAATCCCTGGCGGGCGTGCCGTGCGACGTGGAAATCGCGTCTGAGTTCCGCTATCGCAAATCTGCGGTGCGTCGTAATAGCCTGATGATCACCCTTTCCCAGTCCGGCGAAACGGCGGATACGCTGGCAGCGCTGCGTCTGTCTAAAGAGCTGGGTTACCTGGGCTCTCTTGCCATCTGTAACGTTCCGGGCTCTTCCCTGGTGCGTGAATCCGATCTGGCGCTGATGACCAAAGCGGGCACCGAAATCGGCGTGGCCTCCACCAAAGCGTTTACCACTCAGCTGACCGTTCTGCTGATGCTGGTGGCGAAGCTGGCGCGTCTGAAAGGCGAAGATGCTTCCGTTGAGCACGACATCGTTCACGGTCTCCAGGCGCTGCCGAGCCGTATTGAGCAGATGCTGTCTCAGGACAAACGCATTGAAGCGCTGGCGGAAGATTTCTCTGACAAACATCACGCCCTGTTCCTGGGTCGTGGCGATCAGTACCCTATTGCGCTGGAAGGCGCACTGAAGCTGAAAGAGATCTCCTACATCCACGCGGAAGCCTATGCGGCAGGCGAGCTGAAGCATGGCCCGCTGGCGCTGATTGACGCGGATATGCCGGTCATTGTTGTCGCACCGAACAACGAACTGCTGGAAAAACTGAAATCCAACATCGAAGAGGTGCGCGCCCGCGGCGGCGTGCTGTACGTCTTCGCTGATAAAGATGCCGGTTTCGTCAGCAGCGACAACATGCACATCATCGAGATTTTTTTTTTTTATGATTTGTTTGCAACGATCTTCTACACCGTTCCGCTGCAGCTGCTGGCTTACCACGTGGCGCTGATCAAAGGCACCGACGTTGACCAGCCGCGTAACCTGGCGAAATCAGTCACCGTAGAATAATCCCTTCTGTTAATGGCTACACGACGTGTAGCCATTTTTTCCTTACTTTTTTCTCATCAGCTTTCGCGTTGCTATTAATTCTCTTATTCTGACGTATTTCGTTACTTTATTGTGTGAATAATGACCGAAATTACGTCTAAGCATTAGTATTCTCTATTTTGATCACTAAACGATCAGTTTTTATTAACGGAATCCTAAAAATGGTTTGTTTATAAAAGATGTGTCCTTTTTATGTGTATACTGAAAAGGAATATTATTGATAAAGCAAAAATAATATTATATTTGTTTTTCTCTATT
>NZ_JADBQN010000146.1:0-318 GCF_014895915.1 Enterobacter cloacae complex sp. P13B | reverse complement strand
GCATATAACTAATTAAAGAGGTTATTTCATCTGGTATTATCGTTGTTCGTTCAATTATATCAATTCCCCTACCATCCAAGAAATTACTGAAAATTAGTAAGTTAGTTGCAACTATTTCCATCGTTGAGGCTGTTGCGCCTCTATTTCTTATGTCTGTAGTAAGAAATAGATTTTGATAGTAAGTTGGTAGATTACTTTTTTTATCAAGGATCAGGCATCCTCGCTCTCCACTACTCATGATGAATTTCTTTACTTTATATCCCATTTTCACCTCAAACTTAACAAATTAATATCACTCTCACTTATTAAATATATTCC
>NZ_JADBQN010000145.1:0-375 GCF_014895915.1 Enterobacter cloacae complex sp. P13B | reverse complement strand
ACTAAATAGTAGTAATGAAACCAGTGAAGAGGAAAGACTCATGGAAGAACAAGAGGGAATGGAAGAAACCCGCCTAGATAATGAATCATATGACATTAAAGAAACTCTTGAAGTAGATAATGATGAAAATGGTGGCGTAGCTAACATTGAATTAAGTGATGGTGAATTAGAAGAGATGCTATCAAAGCGTCCAGACCTATTAGCTAAACTTCAAAACAAAGGTGAAGAACCTGAAACACTAAATAGTAATGATCCAGTAGAAACCGAAGATACACGTACTGCTAGTAATGCAGACGGTGAAGCAATTCATCAAGAAGATGAAGCAGAACAAGAACGCAAGCGTGAACTTACTTCAATTGGTTCAGTACTTAATGT
>NZ_JADBQN010000144.1:0-238 GCF_014895915.1 Enterobacter cloacae complex sp. P13B | reverse complement strand
ACTTTCATATTATAGTCATATAAATAAACTGGATGATGATTTGATCAACAAAGAGCGTATGAAAAATGTATGTTCTTCATTGATTAACTTTATAGTCAGTAATGGTAGCCGAACAGAGAAAGTCTATGCTAATGAGAAAAGGAAATATGATGCTTCGACCCTAAAAAGATCGTTATCCATCAAAGAGAAGAAAAGAAAATATGGATTGTAATTATTTTAAAAGCCCGTAGTAGGAATC
>NZ_JADBQN010000143.1:0-526 GCF_014895915.1 Enterobacter cloacae complex sp. P13B | reverse complement strand
ACTTTCATAGCTAAAGGTCGGTCTGCATCTCTGATATGATACCCTTGTCTAATTACCTTATCGTCATCTTCATCTCTATAAATCAATCGTGATATTCTATCATCTGACAGATGCACTTTTTTTCTTTCTGACCAAGCAAGTAAATCAAGCATTGGTATTATTCTATAGCTCATTAACTTTTTTATTGTCCCATAACCAAATCTTACTGCATCAAGCGGTGCAGCTTTTACACCCTTAACTTTTCGCCATTGTGGTAATGATATTCGCAGTGCCTCTGCTATCTCATCATCACTTCCAGCCGCAAGATCGATTTCTAACATAATTGTAGTAGGAAACTGTTCAGGGATTTTTTCGGATATGTATTCGTTCTCAATAGTGGAATCAATCTTATATTGTTCTGAATTAGCTCTTATGAATAAAGCCTTTTTCATACAAGCAAAACTGATATTAGCTATTCGATCTACCGTGGTTATAAAAAAGTATGGCGGTTGATAAAGTTTATTTTCAGCATCCATATAATTCAAGT
>NZ_JADBQN010000142.1:0-881 GCF_014895915.1 Enterobacter cloacae complex sp. P13B | reverse complement strand
ATCCATGCCCATTGACCGTTAGGATTAATTTCTAAAAACCAAAAAACATCATCTTCGTCGCAAATAAAATCTATTGCCCCAAATCGAAGATTAAGTGATTCGACTAGATCTATACACTTAGAACTCAATGATGTAGGTAGCTCTAAAGGTTTATGTTTTAAGTCAATTCGAGACCCCTTGCGCCAGTCTACCTCTGTTTCTTTATGGCTTTGGGAGTAAATTGCAACAGAAAAAACTCTTTTCCCAACTACTGTTACTCTAACATCAAACTTTTTTATTATCTCATGCTGAACTATAATAGGTACCAAAGAAAGTGAACTCGAATCGGTCTCATCTAGTTGACCTAATCTGTTGGTAAAAATGATACTTTCAGCATCATTATTTATAAATAGAGCTTGTCGTAAAGGCTTAGCGATCATTTGAAAGCTATTGCTACAACTTTTTATTTCTTCAAATGAATTAGTGATGGTTGACTCTGGAATATTAAAACCCAAACGTTTGGCAACGACCAGTTGCTTTGGTTTATCTTCAGCTAAAATTATATTAGTAGGCGAGCAAAACCAAAAAGAATCAAGTCGCGAATAAAGACTCTTAAGGAAACTATTCCATTCTCCCTGAATGTAATCAGCAATACCAGGATCAGTTATTGAGGCAGGAACTTCGGGATTCCCAGGTCTACGAAAGTAGGCGGCTTTAACATCGATACCTTTTATTGTATTTCCATTAATAGATATACTCCAATCCATAAATGATGAATCTGACATAGAACAGTATGATCTTGGCAAGTCTTCTGTATTTAGACGGAAGTACTTGATGCCTCGTTTTTTTAACTCAACCACGATATAATCCATAGTTATATCGCGCTTATTAGACACCAACAA
>NZ_JADBQN010000141.1:0-318 GCF_014895915.1 Enterobacter cloacae complex sp. P13B | reverse complement strand
GTACAATTGATAGGATTAGTATCACAAGAAGTGATGTAAAAGATATTCTAGAGGATACTCAAAAATACATGCTTGATCCTGCCATCCCATCATTCTTTAAACATTGCATTGAATGGGATAAAATCTATCCAAATGGGTATCATATTAAGCATGATGATTCCAAAGCAATTCTTGAACGAAAAGGTTTATTTGATACATTCATGGATTACACAAAAGAACCTGAAACATATGGTTATGATAGAAGGGCTTTTGATCTACCATTGAAAGCTCGTTCTTTAACCTTTCATTCATAAATTGAATATCAGCAAATTCAAGTTG
>NZ_JADBQN010000140.1:0-1049 GCF_014895915.1 Enterobacter cloacae complex sp. P13B | reverse complement strand
CACTTCTACCATTGCCTGCATGTATTTCAGCATGTACAGTAACTAGGCTAATTTCCGATGGTTCCCAGCGAGTAACAACAATGTTATTACCTGCTTCAATGCGGTAATCATTAATGTTATAGCCAACACTAATATGAGATAGAATTCCCTCTTGAATCATTGACCACATAGTATTACCTAGTCCTACGTTACTAATTCGTAGCGTGGCACGGCATACGCGATCTGCATCAATAGATGTAGATTCAACTACTCCTAGTAATTTATCTCGGTCATGATTGAATAGTACTGCACCCTTATTATTAATGCGGGTGCGGTCTACAGAGCTTTCATCACATAGTAGAATTTCATTATATTGTTCACCTTCGAGTACGCGGCAAACTGGCGTTTCCGTAGCAAATGCTACTTCGATAGTACGTTTATCAACATCAATTGCTGTTACTGGTACTGTCTGCTCCCTCTTCTGGTTCTTTAGGTTCAATTCCATTTGTATTTCCCTGTGTGTTTATTTCCTTTTCTTTTGCAATCTCCTCTAGAGTTATGCGTGGATCACCACCCATTTCACTAATGATCTGAGTTTTAGATTTAAGCCCTGAATCAAGTAACATAATCTCGGCCTGGATATCTTTAGTAGCGTCTAGGGAGATTGGTTTAACTGGAATATAACGAGCACAAATAGCATCATCAAAATCAGCAAAAGAGATATTGAGATCACTATTATTTAGCATTTCGCACTTCATCCATTCTAGATAGATTGGTTTTAGCACTCGATTAATTAAGACATTACTACGAGTTCTAAATGTGGTTGCCTGTAGGCGTTCTGCTAGTTTTGCTGCACTAAATGAAGCATCAGCAGTACTACCCATTAGAGATTGTTTAGTGACGTTCAAACCCATTGCGATTTGATCCATTAGTTCACTAGTAAATTCACTAATCTTATCTGCACCGTTATTTGGACTTACTGTTTTAATATCCTGATTCTTACCTAGTTCAAATACTGCACCTGGTTCTAGATATTCTGAATATGTTGCAGTACTATCACTTTCCCCTGC
>NZ_JADBQN010000014.1:0-124876 GCF_014895915.1 Enterobacter cloacae complex sp. P13B | reverse complement strand
CCACGAGCTTTTTCTTCTGGTGCGTTATCGATCTGGTCGAATGCACGAGCAGAACCACCGTAGGTTTTAGCCAGAACGGTAGTGATTGCAGCGGTCAGCGTTGTTTTACCATGGTCAACGTGGCCGATAGTACCGACGTTAACGTGCGGTTTTGTACGTTCAAACTTTTCTTTAGACATCGATTGTCCCTCTAAGACACGGATAAATCGGTGATATCACCACATCAACCAGGCGAAATGCCTGAATTGTTGAATACAGTAAAATTGAAACAGAGAGAAACGGGAAGGAGAAGTGAAGTGGTGCTGATACCCAGAGTCGAACTGGGGACCTCACCCTTACCAAGGGTGCGCTCTACCAACTGAGCCATATCAGCACGTATTGGAGCGGGCAGCGGGAATCGAACCCGCATCATCAGCTTGGAAGGCTGAGGTAATAGCCATTATACGATGCCCGCATCCTGAAACTCGGCTACCCAGTTCTTTCTGTAACAAAAAAAGAGATTTCTCTCTTTTTCAGTTTGAGCTGGCTAATTTTTCCAACCAGCTCCGGCGGCATTTACGCTGCCAGAAAGTGGTGGTGGGGGAAGGATTCGAACCTTCGAAGTCTGTGACGGCAGATTTACAGTCTGCTCCCTTTGGCCGCTCGGGAACCCCACCGGACTTGATGGTGCCGACTACCGGAATCGAACTGGTGACCTACTGATTACAAGTCAGTTGCTCTACCTACTGAGCTAAGTCGGCATCAAGTAGCGCGCATTCTATGGATACCTGCGCGGTCATGCAACTAAAAATTTGCATAAAACGTTCTTTCGCTCACATTTTATGCGAACGCAGCGCTAAGCGATGTAAAAGTAGCCATTCCGGGTCAAATAATCAACATACAGGCATGATTTACATCGCATACACCGTAGCGTGACGGCTTCCGCGTAACGCAGCGCTTTCCATCTTTTTTCTTATTATTCCCGCCATCTGGTGTTAACCTCCTGCCCATTGTCCAAAATTAACTGTGTGATGAGCCACGTCCCGGCAGCATAGCGCTGGCTCACTGAAGCATGCTTATGAGCAAAAAAGAGCAAACGTTAATGACGCCTTATCTTCACTTTAACCGCAGCCAGTGGGCTGCCCTGCGTGATTCCGTCCCTATGACGCTGACGGAAGGTGAAATCGCACGGTTAAAAGGGATAAACGAAGATCTGTCCCTGGAAGAGGTGGCAGAAATTTATCTCCCCCTCTCTCGCTTGCTTAACTTCTATATCAGCTCCAACCTGCGCCGTCAGGCGGTGCTGGAGCAGTTCCTCGGAACCAATGGTCAGCGCATTCCTTATATCATTAGTATTGCGGGCAGCGTGGCCGTGGGTAAAAGCACTACCGCACGCGTGCTGCAGGCGCTGCTGAGCCGCTGGCCGGAACACCGCAGCGTTGAGTTGATCACCACCGACGGCTTCCTGCACCCGAACGAGGTCTTAAAAGAACGCGGGCTGATGAAGAAGAAGGGCTTCCCGCTCTCTTATGATATGCACCGTCTGGTAAAATTTGTCTCTGACCTGAAATCTGGCGTGCCGCACGTCACGGCTCCGGTCTATTCACACCTGATTTACGACCGCATCCCGGATGGGGATAAAACGGTAGTCCAGCCGGATATCCTGATCCTTGAAGGTTTGAACGTGCTGCAAAGCGGCATGGACTATCCTCATGACCCGCATCATGTATTCGTTTCGGATTTCGTCGATTTCTCTATCTATGTTGATGCGCCGGAAGATCTGCTGCAGAACTGGTATATCAACCGCTTCCTGAAGTTCCGCGAAGGGGCATTCACCGACCCGGACTCCTATTTCCACCACTACGCCCAGCTTTCTGAAGAAGAGGCCATTAATGTGGCCAGGGGGCTGTGGAATGAGATCAACTACGTGAACCTCAAAGAGAACATCCTCCCGACGCGCGAGCGTGCGAGCCTGATCCTCACCAAGAGCGAAAAGCACGCCGTCGACCAGATTCGCCTGCGAAAATAGTCAGGCATACATAAAAAAAACCGGCTTAGCGCCGGTTTTTTTTCGTTATGCGTGCGGCTTCTCGCCATTTTCATCCTGATCGACCGCAAAGCAGGCGACCAGCTGACCGCCATAATCCTTCAGCTGCGGCTGAAGCTGGGTGCACGGGCCAAAGCGGCGGCTGCAGCGCGCGTTGAAGGCACACCCCGGCGGCGGATTCAGCGGACTTGGCAGTTCACCCGTCAGCTTAATGCGCTCGCGACGATCGTCCGGGTTCAGACGCGGCGTCGCAGACAGCAGCGCCTGGGTGTATGGATGACGAGGATTACTAAAGATCTGCTCTTTGGTCCCCTTCTCCACGCAGCGCCCCAGATACATCACCATCACTTCATCGGCAATATGCTCCACCACCGACAGGTCGTGAGAGATGAACACATAAGACAGCCCCAGATCCTGCTGGAGATCCATCATCAGGTTCAGCACCTGCGCGCGCACGGACACGTCGAGCGCCGACACCGGCTCGTCGGCAATCACCACGTCCGGGTCAAGCATCAGCCCGCGGGCGATGGCGATACGCTGACGCTGGCCGCCGGAGAACATATGCGGGTAGCGATCGTAATGCTCGGTTTTGAGGCCGACCTTCGCCATCATTGCCAGCGCTTTTTCACGGCGCTGCTCTTTGCTCAGATTGCTGTTAATCAGCAGGGGCTCTTCCAGGATCTGTCCCACTTTTTTACGCGGGTTCAAAGAACCGTACGGGTTCTGGAACACAATCTGGATTTTCTGGCGGCGCAGTTTCTGCGCCTGCGGATCGTGCTTGAGCAGATCCTGGCCCTGATAATAAAGCTCACCGCCGGTCGGGACTTCAATCATCGTCAGCAGACGGCCCAGCGTCGATTTCCCGCAGCCTGACTCCCCCACCACCGCCAGCGTTTTACCGCGTTCAAGGGTAAATGACACGCCGTCCAGCGCTTTCACCAGGCGCTCAGGGGCAAAAATCCCCTTTTTCACCGGGTAGTGTTTTTTCAGGTCGATGGCCTGCAACAGCGGTTGTTGCGTGGTGGCCTGTTGCGTACTCATAGTGTTGGCCTCCCGGCATCATCGAGTGGGTAGTGGCATTTTGACTGTCGACCGTCGGCCAGCAGATTCAGCTCTGGCTCCTCTACGCGACATTTGTCCGTGGCATACGGGCAGCGCGGATTAAGCAGACAGCCCTGCGGACGGTCGTATTTGCCCGGAACCACGCCCGGCAGCGACGCCAGACGCGCTTTGTCCTGAGCAAACTCCGGCAGCGCGCGCAGCAGTGCCTGCGTATACGGATGACGCGGCGCGCGGAAGATATCGTGCGAATTTCCGGTCTCAACCACCTGGCCGGCGTACATCACGATGATCTTGTGTGCCGCTTCGGCCACCAGCGCCAGATCGTGCGTAATCAGCACCAGCGCCATGTTCTCTTTCTGCTGCAACTCCAGCAGCAGCTCGATGATTTGCGCCTGGATGGTCACATCCAGCGCCGTTGTCGGTTCATCCGCAATCAGCAGCTTTGGTCGACAGGCAATCGCCATGGCGATCATCACGCGCTGGCTCATCCCACCGGAAAGCTGGTGCGGGTATACGTCCAGCCGCGATGCCGGGTCAGGAATACCCACCTGGTTCAGCAGGTCGATCGCGCGCTGGCGACGGGTTTTCTTGTTACCACCCTGGTGCACCTTAATCGCTTCCATAATCTGGAAGCCGACCGTGTAGCACGGGTTCAGGCTGGTCATCGGATCCTGGAAGATCATCGCCACTTCGGCGCCCACCAGCTGGCGGCGCTGTTTCTCAGAAATGCGCTTCAGGTCCTGACCGTTGAACTGCAGGTTTTCCGCCATCACGCGGCCCGGGTAATCAATCAGCCCCATGATTGCCAGTGAACTCACCGACTTACCGGAACCGGACTCCCCGACGATACCAACCACTTCGCCCTGATTGACGCTGTAGCTGATGCGGTCCACGGCGCGAAACGGGGTGCCTTCGTCGCCGAAGTGCACCGATAATTTATCTACATTTAATAACGCCATCTCGTGCCTCTTACTGCTTCAGTTTGGGATCAAGCGCATCACGCAGGCCATCACCCATCAGGTTAAATGCCAGCACCGTCAGCAGGATTGCCAGACCCGGGAAGGTGACAACCCACCAGGCGCTTTGTGCGAACTGCAACACGTCGGAGAGCATGGTGCCCCACTCCGGTGTTGGCGGCTGCGCACCCATGCCCAGGAAGCCAAGAGCGGCCATATCAAGAATGGCGTTAGAGAAACCGAGCGACGCCTGAACGATCAGCGGCGCAAGGCAGTTAGGGAAGATATTAACGAACATCTGGCGCATCGCACCGGCACCCGCCACGCGAGAGGCGGTGACGTAGTCGCGGTTCACTTCCACCAGCACCGCCGCGCGTGTTAATCGCACGTAGTGAGGAAGCGCCACGAAGGTCAGCGCCAGGGCGGCGTTACCGATCGACGGGCCGAAGATCGCCACCAGCACCAGAGCCAGCAGCAGGCTTGGCAGTGCCAGCATGATGTCGACGATACGCATAATGATGTTATCAACGATGCCGCCGAAGTAACCGGCAACCAGGCCGAGGATGATCCCCATAATCAGGGAGAGCACCACCACCAGACAGCCAACCAGCAGCGACAAACGCGCGCCGTACATCAGACGCGACAGCACATCGCGGCCCACGTCATCGGTACCCAGCAGGTGCGCCAGGCTACCGCCATCCTGCCATGCAGGAGGTGCCAGCAGCGCATCGCGGAACTGATCCGCCGGGTTATATGGCGCCAGAAAGTTCGCAAACACCGCAATCAGAATCATGATAGCGACATACACCAGCCCGACTACCGCGCCTTTATTGCGCTTGAAGTAGTGCCAGAACTCCTGCAGCGGCGTCATTGGAACCGGTGCAGCAACAGCTTTGTTTTCAGAAACCTGTGACATGATGGCCCCTTACTTCTTATGACGAATACGCGGGTTCACCACGCCGTACAGCAAATCGACCAGCAGGTTGACGAGGATAATCATCGTCGCGACCAGCAGCACCCCACCCTGCACCACCGGATAGTCACGGCGTTGCAGTGCATCAATCAGCCAGCGTCCGAGGCCCGGCCAGGAGAAGATGGTTTCCGTCAGGATCGCCCCCGCCAGCAGCGTACCCACCTGGAGGCCGATAACGGTCACCACCGGCAGCATGGCGTTACGCAGCGCGTGGACGATGATGACGCGCATGCGGGTTAAACCTTTGGCGCGCGCGGTACGGATGTAATCTTCACCCAGCACTTCCAGCATGGAGGAACGGGTCATACGCACGATCACCGCCAGAGGAATGGTGCCCAGCACCATGGCAGGCAGGATCATGTGCGCAACGGCATCAATGAAGTTGCCCTCCTCGCCCCAGATGGCCGTGTCGATCAGCATAAAGCCGGTTAACGGATTGGTATCATCAAGGAAGACCATATCGCTGACGCGTCCGGAGACCGGCGTCAGGTTCAATTGCACCGAGACCAGCATGATCAGCATCATGCCCCACCAGAAGATAGGCATGGAGTAACCGGTCAGCGCCAGACCCACGGCGGTATGGTCGAAAATAGAGCCACGCTTAACGGCAGCCAGTACCCCAACAGGAATACCCACCGCAGTGGCGAAAATCATGGCGCAGATGCCAAGCTCCAGCGTCGCTTTAAAACGCGGCACGAACTCGTCCCACACCGGAAGACGGCTTTTTAACGAAATCCCTAAGTCACCGTGCATCACGCCCCAGATATAGTGGAGGTACTGCTGCCACATCGGCTTATCGAGGCCGAGTTCAGCCAGCAGCTGCGCATGACGTTCAGGGGAGATACCACGCTCGCCCGCCATAATCATTACCGGGTCGCCGGGGATCATATGGACGAAGGCAAAAGTGAGAAGGGTGATACCGATAAACGTCGGGATAACAAGTCCCAGACGTCGGAGGATGAACTGCAACATAACCCGGATTCTCTCTGATGACGCACGGCCAGTGGCGTGACGTCTGTATTGCTCACAAATCTTATTCCCTCCCCTTTCAGAGAGGCAATAAAGCACTGCTGCCGGGTGGCGCTACGCTTACCCGGCCTACATACCGTAGGCCAGTGCAAGCGCAGCGCCGCCTGGCGTTGCTTTTAATTATTCAACCGATACGTTTTCGAAGTGGTGTTTGCCCAGTGGATCAACCACGTAGCCCTTCACTTCTTTACGCACTGGCTCATACACGGTGGAGTGAGCAACAATCAGTGCCGGAGCCTGATCGTGCATAACAACCTGAGCCTGCTTGTAGAGTTCAATACGTTTGTTGTGATCGTCAGTCGCACGCGCCGGCTGGATCAGGTCTTCAAACGGCTTGTAGCACCAGCGAGAGTAGTTAGAGCCGTCTTTCGCTGCCGCACAGCTGAACAGGGTGGCGAAGAAGTTGTCCGGATCCCCGTTGTCACCGGTCCAGCCCATCATTACCGCCTGGTGCTCGCCCGCTTTGGCGCGCTTCAGATACTCGCCCCACTCGTAGGTCACGATCTTGGCCTGAACGCCAATTTTCGCCCAGTCAGCCTGGACCATTTCCGCCATACGGCGTGCGTTCGGGTTATACGGACGCTGTACCGGCATCGCCCACAGCTCGACGGTAAAGCCTTTATCCTGGCCCGCTTCTTTCAGCAGCGCTTTCGCTTTCTCAGGATCGTAACTGTAGTCCTTAACGTCGTCGTTATAGCCCCACATGGTTGGTGGGATCAGGTTCTTGGCAGCAACGCCCGCGCCCTGGTAAACGGCCTTGATGATCGCTTCTTTGTTCACCGCGTAGGTCAGCGCCTGACGTACTTTCACGTCATCAAACGGTTTCTTCTCGGTGTTGAAGGAGAGATAGCCTACGTTCAGGCCCGCCTGCTCCATCAGGTTGATGTTCTTGTCCTGCTTCATGCGCGCGATGTCTGCCGGGTTCGGGTACGGCATCACCTGGCATTCATTTTTCTGCAGTTTAGCGTAACGTACGGATGCGTCAGGCGTGATGGAGAAGACCAGACGGTCGATCTGCGGCTTGGTGCCCCAGTAGCCCGGGAAGGCTTTATACAGAATACGGGAGTCTTTCTGGTACTGCAGCAGCTGGAACGGGCCGGTACCGATTGGGTTCAGGTCCACTTTTTCCGGCGTGCCGGCTTTCAGCATGTTGTCCGCATACTCTTTAGAGAGAATAGAGGCGAAGTCCATGGCCAGGTCAGCCAGGAATGGCGCTTCCGGACGGGTCAGCACGAACTGAACGGTTTTATCGTCTACTTTTTTCACTTCGGCGATCAGGTCCGGCAGACCCATCCCTTCGAAGTATTCGTAGCTGCCGCCAGACACTTTGTGGTACGGGTTCTGGGCGTTTTTCTGACGGTCGAAGGAGAACACAACGTCGTCGGCGTTAAAGTCGCGCGTTGGTTTGAATTCTTTGCTGTCCTGCCACTTCACGCCCTGGCGCAGGTGGAAGGTATAGGTTTTGCCGTCTTCGCTGATGTCCCACTTCTCGGCCAGACCCGGAATCACTTCCGTGGTGCCGGTTTTGAATTCAACCAGACGGTTATAGATCGGTACAGAGCTTGCGTCGTAAGTCGTACCAGAGGTAAAGAGCTGTGGGTTAAAGCCTTCCGGCGAGCCTTCAGAACAGTAAACCAGGGTTTTTGCCTGTACGCTTGCTGCCACGGTCATAGCCACCAGGCTCAGACCAAGCTTCAGCATCCCTGACTTCTTCAAGGAAATACTCATTATTCTGCTCCAATGTGATGTTTTGCTTTGTTGTGTTACGCCGCCAGACCTTTATTTATTTTTTACCCGGTCCGGTCGGAGGTGCCCGAAGGCGTTAAAGGGATGGAGAATCCTTTCAGAAGAGCGTTTGAGTTGCAGCGCAGATCGTCCCTGAAATGCCCCTCATGCCCTACAATCTGTCAACAGAATGTGAAAACGTCAATACAGGTGACGGGGATTTGCGCCGAGTGTGAGAAACCGCAAACAAAGATTAAAAAAACCCTGAACGCCAGTTTTCAGCAGGGAAATTTATGCTACTCGCCAACTTGCAGCACAAATATCTTCATATTTCGCAACAATCAGTGATTAACTTTTATTCAGAATGGGTAAATTTTCTTGCAGAATGGTGATTATCTGAGCACTAAATACCGCGAACGTTAAAACGCACAGCGAAAAATTCTGAGGTTATCCATAAGCAACGCGAAAAAAGATCAATCTATATATAAAAAAATACAATGGATTATGTCACAAAATCGTTAACAGGCAGGAAGAAGCGGGGATAAGGGGCATTTTACTGAATCAGGATGAGTAAGCCGTTAATGCAAAAAGGGCTAACCTTGCGGTTAGCCCTTTTCAGAATGTGGTCGGCGAGAGAGGATTCGAACCTCCGACCCACTGGTCCCAAACCAGTTGCGCTACCAAGCTGCGCTACTCGCCGAATGCGGAGCGCATCTTACTGCTGAGGTGCGCCCCCGTCAATCCCTTATTTTCAAAAAGCCATTCAACTGGCGATATTCTCGCCAGAGCAGCTACTGCGCGGCTTTTGCGGTGTTATCAGGGAGTTTACACCAGTTGTTGTTTTCGTTAATCCCACCGTTCGGTGAGGTATAGCCGAGGCAACCCATAATGGTGTCGTACAGCTCAACGTGACGGCGCGGTACCTTGATTTCTGCCTGCTGTTTCAGATGGGCAAACATTTTGGCTTTGTCTGGGTTCTCCAGGTACTTATCGGACATCCACATGATCATCGGCACGCGGAACTGCTCCGGCGGTGCCAGCTTGCGCGGCGTACCGTGCAGGTGCTCTTTCTCATTAATGGACTCACCGTGGTCTGCGGCGTAGATAACAATCGCTTTTTTATCACGCAGCTGGTCAATCACGCGGCTCAGGAACGTATCCACATACAGAACGGAGTTATCGTAGGCGTTGATCAGCTCCTGCTTGCTGCAGTCTTTATTAATGCCTACGCACTCAGGCTGCCATTTCGCGAAATCGCGCGTGTAACGCTGGTAATAACTGTAATGCGACCCTTTGGTATGCAGAATGACGAGATGTTTGCCCTGCGGGTGATTCTTCAGAGACTGGGACATCTCCTCAAGCAGCAGCATGTCGTCAACGTTTTTCCCGCGGTTGCGAGGCTCGGCACCAATCTGCTCACGATACGCGATGTTATCTGCCAGCGTGTTGGTGTAGAACCACATCTCACTTTGCATGGCGAACAGATCGGAGCTAAATCCAAGCTGCTTCAGCACGGCAAAGACGTTTTGTTCTTTCAGCGTACGTTGCGGGTTATCGCTCGCCCCGCCTTCACGCACAAACATACAGCGCAACGAGAGCTTCGTGGCGGTATCGCAGGAATAGCCGCGGTAAGCCACCAGATTCTTCTCCTGCGCCAGTTTCGGCGTGGTATCGCGGTCATAACCGAGGATACCCATATGATCCCAGCGCGTCGTTTCACCGATGACAAAGACTACATAAGTGTCATCCAGCCCGTCAGCCGGCGCCTGGTAGGTGAACTTTTTGGTCGGGTTAATCAGTGATTTCACATCGCTGGATTCGTCCGCCTGCGCCCAGGCGTAAAGACCTAACGCGGACAGCCAGTTGGACGGCAGATACGAGTTAGCCACCACGCCGCCATAGCTCGGCATATCCACGCCCGTCGCTTTTTCGATCCGTTTTTGCTGTTTTTCCATCAGGCGAATCGGCGCCCACACCAGCAGGCCCGCCAGCAGAACGACGGCGACGTTGCGGATGCGCTGTCCCCGGGTACGCAGCTGGCGTAACAGGGTATAACGGCAGGTATTACTCCAGATAAAGAAGAGCGGGATCAGGCAGGTCAAAATCGTCCATATGATGAACCCTTGACCCACCACCTCTTTCGAGAGGTCGATGTCCGTGGTCATCACCGAGGCGACAATACCGTAGCCAATGACCACGTTCATGAATGTCATGTAATAGCTTGCGGCGGCAGAGATAATCACCACCAGCGAGGCCAGAATTTGCCATGTACGTCGGCCAAAAAGTGAGAGCAGGCGTAACAGGAAGAATGTGGCGAGGATGGAGCCGAACACTTCAATCGCGGCAAAAATTCCATTTCTTACGCTGAGGTGCTCAAAATAACCTTCCACTCTTCTGAACAGCACCGCGCCATTCAGAAACAAACCGATATAGACAGCCAGCATCAGACACAAACGTTGCTGGGTAAGAGACCTAATATATTTCATGCAAACAACCCTGGGGGAAGGGGTATAAAGACCCGCCGAATCTCAAACAGAAAGCGGACAGAGTAAGTAAATGCGTCAGGAAGCGTTATGAGAAACGTCTACAAGCGCGGTAAGTAGACCACAGCGGGAGAGAAAAGTGGCAGCAGAGAGTGTGATCGAGGAAGATTTTTACAAAAAAGTCGCGTCTGGAGAAGTAGTGCACTGATGCAACCGCGTAAAATGAGCAAAGGGCCAGCGAACTGGCCCTCGGTGATTACTCGTATATGACGCTAAAATTCACCGTCGCATTTGCCGCGCCCACGGTGGCATCCGGTTTAACAGGCACGTAGCTGGCGATATAGTTCAGCTTGTTCGTACCATCAAACCAGATGGTATGCTCCACGGGCGTAGAATCGGTACTGGAGGGGAGCTGCTGCACCCCGCCCGACGTTTTAATTTTTAACGCCACGCCCGTCGCGCCGCCGCTGTCCAGGGCAAAGAGTGAAGCGTTTGTCGCATCTGGCGTACCGTCCATCGTGACGTAGGCCTTAGTGGCATACGCGCAGTCTTTCAAGCCGATGCTAAAGCTTTTCTGGTTAAGCTCTTTACCCACTTTTACCGGGCGCTGGAGCACCACGGTATCCATATCGACGTCAATACTGTCGTTTTCCAGCTCGCAGGTGGCCGCCTTAATGGTGATGGTAAAGTGGATATCCCCTGCGGAACCGATATTTACCGGCGCCGCCATCGCTGAGGCGGTGAGCAGCAAACACGCTGGCAAAAACGTATTCATTGTTTTCATCCGGCTTACTCCACATCAATACGCATGGTGGCGATCCCTTCGAACTCCCCGGCGGCCGGTAATTTGCCGGTGGTGCTGATGGGGTAAGCCGAAATTTTCGCCGAGGCAGTGCGGTGCGTCTCGTCAACAAGAGTCGTTACGCTCAGCTCCTGATTCGCGTTGATATCATTAGGCACCAAAATATTACCGTTTTCGCCTTTAATGACGGCACCGATATCCGGATTACCCATGTCGATAGCATTCGAATCATTGGCGTTTGGCATGCCCTCAATATGAAGGAAGATCTTTACGCCATCAGAGATATTGGTGCATTTAAACTGCAGTTCCTTGGTAAATATCGTCGCGTTCTTGGCAATTTGGCCTTTGCGATCTTTAAAATCACTGGCCTTAAATTCACCAAAGGGGATTTCCAGCGTGCTGCCGCTGGAGAGTTCGCAGCCCTGCGGGACGACAATGTGTCCACTAAAGTACACGGAAGCCATTGGTGTCGTACCGTATACCATGGATTTACGGGTGCCATACAAATCCATAATCCTGGTGCTCGGTATTATCAGTTCACCTACGAATGGGCGATGAATATAGAGGGATAATTTTCCTTTCGCTCCTGTTGAGAACAGTACAGGCTTGCCATCCACATCGCATGCTCCTCGGCCAGGGAGAGCATTATCTTTCTCATCGAATGGCACTGTAAAATAATCATTTCTTCCACCCTCGATCCATACATCTGCTGAAATCTGGATATTGTCGTTGATAATAAAATATTCACGATCACCCTCTTTGTGACCAAGAGGGAGCGGGGAAGTGCTCTTATAGTATGTCGGTGCAGTACTCTCCCCAGCTGGACATTCACAAACAGCGCTATATCCCCCCGCCCCTATATCCCACGACCAAAAATCAGGAAAAACAACGCCGGAGGCATTTTTAGACGTATCGGTAATGGTCTTTTCCAACGTAGCGGAAAATACATGTGTCCCCCCTTCCGGTACACACGGCCCCCAGTCTGCCGCCGCCAGCGCCTGGCCGGAAAACAGCACTGACCCGCCCAGCAGGCCAGCAAACATCATCATTTTTTTCATCATACTTGTGTCCTTCCCTGTTACCGGCAGACGGCATTCGCCATCACCACGCCGGTATTATCCTGTTGTTCCGGTAGCGTAAACGCCACGCGGCATTGCTGTGCCTGGTCTTTACCCCAGTTCACCTGGAGCGCACCTTTCTCCGGCATCCCGCTGATATAAAGCTGGCCGTCTTCACCCACGATACTGCTGGACTCTTTTTTGGTATCCAACAGCGTGGCGGTCGCACCAAACGGCACCGCTTTGCCATTCGCCTGCGTCAGGTTCATCAGCACGCGATAGCCCACGCGGGTGTCGAAACGCGCCCGGACAATCGCGCCGCGCGTCGGCACGACGTTGACGGAGGCGGTGTCCAGGTCAACCTGGCTGTTCAGGCTGTCGCTTCGCAGTGAGACTTCCGTTTCACGGTAAGGCGTGAGGTACGGCACCACCGCGTTCCCCATCCAGTCCACTTCCACACCGCCGTTGTTAATAACGTGCGCACCGCGTGCGCCCGGTGCAGAGATAATGGCCATCGACTCGCCCAGCGGCTGGGAAAGCGTAACGCCTTCACTGTGGGCAATCACGCCGCCGCGCAGGCCGTAGTTCACCTGCTGACCATCACGGTTGTAGTTGTAGCCCAGGCTGGCACTTCCTACGCCGCCCTGGTAATCCAGGTTCACGCTGCCGCTGTTACCCTCGCCGTTGCTGCCGTAGCCTTCCTGCACGCTATAGTTCAGGTTGCGGTCTTCCAGCACGGCACCGCTGACGCCCAGCTGCTGGTTTGTGCGGCCATGCTGATCGGTGGTGAGATGGTAGTTACTCCATGCACGTCCCAGCGGAATCGACATGGAGAAGGACAGCAGACGATCGCTCTCATCCCACTCCGGGCTTTTCGTCCAGGTGTAGGCAATGCTGTAGTTCACGCGACCAATACGGCCGTTATAACCGGCATTTAGCGAACGCTGCTTACCTTCATCGTTCCAGTAGTCCTGCTGCGTGACGTTGAAATAGACCGAGCCCCAGGTGCCCAGCTGTTGCGTCACGTTGCCCTGGATCTGGCTACGCTTGTGGTACTGGCTATACGAGCTGTCCGCATCGCTACGGACATCCGTCGCTTCCTGGAAGGTGTAATAGCCGCTGGTCGAATACTTGTAACCCAGCAGACGGAAATCGGTGCCGCTGTTAAAGCTCTTGGAGTAGAGGAAGCGATAAGACTGACCTTCCGAACTATCGTCATTGGCCAGGTTGCTTTTCGCCTGGGTTACGTCGATGGAGACCGCACCGATATAGCCGAAGTTTTTACCTAATCCCCCCGCCAGTGAGTAATAGTTTTCCGAGAAGATCGAACCACCGTAAACGGTAAAGCCGTACGGCAGACCGTACATGGCGTCCAGCTGCCCGAACTTCGGCTCGGCGCTGCTGTAGTTCCCGGCGCGGTATTCCCCGGCAGAGAGGCTGTACTTGAGATGGCCTTCACGCTGAAGGATCGCCACCGCGGAGAACGGCTGAACAAACTTCTGCTCGCTGCCGTCCGCCTCTTTAATGGTGACCGTCAGGTCGCCGCTGTTCGAGGTTGGGTACAGATCATTAATTTCAAACGCGCCTGGCTGAACAAACGTACGGTAAATCACGTAGTTGTTCTGCTCAACGGTAACTTCGGCGTTGCTTTTGGCAATACCGCGGATAACGGGCGCAAACCCGCGCTGACTGTCAGGCAGCATTTCTTCATCAGAGGTTAGCTGCGCACCGCGCATCTGAACGCTGTCAAAAATATCACCGGCTGTGGAGGTATCCCCTAACGTCAGCTGTGATTTCAACGGCACAATGGCACGGCTTAACGAGGTGCCGATGTTATCCCATCGGTTATTGCCATCGTTTCGCGTCCAGGTGCTGTAGTTACGTAACCGCCACGCCCCCAGGTTCACGCCGCTGCGCAGGTTCAGATAGTAACTGTCGCTGTTATAGCTGGAATCGCTGTCATGCGCGTCATAGCTGGCGTTGCTGCCGGTGAAGTTATAATCCACCAGCAGGGCATTCACCCCCTCGTCCCACTGTGATTCCGGCACCGTACCGCGCGCGGTCTGCTTCATCGCGGCCTGCGGGAAGCTCATGATTAACGTCTGATCCGCAAAATCGAAATGGCTGGCGGCCTGAGGAATAATGTCATCAAAAGCGACGCAGGCTTCCGGCGGCGCCATTTTCAACGCCGGGAAGCTATCAATGCGCACGCCCATATTCTCAAGCTGCACGCGGCTTAAGCACGGCACCAGGGACTCACCCATTTTTGCGCGCTGCGCCTCTGTCGCGGCCTTAAACTCCAGGGTGCGCGACTCCATTTTTTTATCGTTGACTATTACCGAGACGCGGTATTTACCCGGCAGCTGTTCGGCTTTATTGGATTCATACATTGAAAGGTCAACGTGCTGATCAATACCCGGCACATCCTCCAGAAAGCGCGGGTTAAATGTTCCCGCATAGGCGGGGAGCGTACCCGCGATCATCAGCGCAAGCGCAGAGAGCGGGAAACGCGGGGTCTTATTGACCAGAGGAAGATGCGTCCATGGCATAGTAATAAACCTTTAAAACGTGTTAATTAACGCGCTGTGTAAGCATGTCGCCAGCCGTACCGAAGTCATTAATAATGTTGTATTTAACTTCGCTTACCTTGCCGGAGTTGGCTGGCAGTTCAATATTTAATGAGCCTTTCGCCGGAACCATTCCCGCTTTCTCAATTTCGCGGCCGTTGGCATAAAATTTATTAAACGTCAGGTTAAAGGCGGATGGGTTTTCCACTTTGATCTGGTTAGCCCCTGCACTTGTAAACTTCAGTTTGCTCCAGCCGTCCATGCTGTTGCCTTTCAGGCCCGCCGGGCGATAGAACAGTTTTAAGCGGGTACGCACGGCAATTTGCAGCACGTTTTTATTCTCTGCGTTTTCACTTTTGGCAGGAATCGCCTTCACGTTAACCCAGTAAACAGATTCACGATCCTGCGGTAACGTATTAGACGTATTCACAATACGTAAGACGTTATTTTTCGTCGGGCTTAATTTAAATAATGGCGGGGTGATGATAAATGGCGTCTTTTTATTACCGCTAGCATCATCAATCCATGACTGGATAAGGAATTCATCCGTGGTACTTTTATTATTGACCGTCAGAGAAGCTTCCTTTCTGCTGCCGTCATAAATAACGCGCGTGCTGCTTAATGCCACGCCGCCTGCAAAACTGTTTTGAGCAATCAGCGCCAGCGCCAGTGCTGCGCAAGATATCAAACGTGAGCGGTTCATGATTCTCTCCCTGAGTCTCCGCTGGAAAAAATGGCAACGGGGTTTCCGTTGCCATTGTGATTGTCTGTATTAACGAAAATTCGATTATTCGTAGGACAGGTTGAAGTCAACTTCTGCGTTGCCGTAACCGGTAGTTACAGTAGCTTTGGTCGCAACGTAGTTAGCGGTGTAGTACAGCACGGTCTGGCCAGCAGACAGCGTGGTGGTGGATTTACCGCTGTTCATATCAACCAGCTGGTTTGCGTTGTCGTAGATACCAATGCCCACGCCAGATGCTGCGCCTGCTTCAGTGCTTACAGAAACCAGTTTCGCGTCGTCTGCATCCGCTACGCCATTGAAGCTCACGTTAACTTTGGTTTTGCTGGAAATATCGCAATCTTCCAGTTTGATCTGGAAAGGTTTGGAAACAGACTTGTCGCCAACCGCTTTGAAGACTGATTTCTTAACCTGACCCAACACAACTTCCTGGTTCTGAGTGTCAGTAGAAACTACGCATGGCGCGTCAACGATTTCGCCAGTGAATTTGATGGTGCCGTCACCAGACTCAGCCGCGAAAGCAGAAGTGGAAACAACAGCGAGAGCAGACAGTGCAAAAATAACCTTTTTCATTAAAAACTCCATTTATGTCGAGAGATGACAGAACGCATCCTTAGGAATAACCTGCATTCTGTGAGGGAATGGAGTATATAGAGCGAAAATCAGATTTTAAAATTAGAATAAATAAAGCTAATTTTCAGGTGAGCTTAAAAATAAGAAAAATCATAAAGCTATAAAACAACGGGTAAAAACACCCTTTTCATTAGGAATAAATCAATATAATTGATTTATTATTTTTGCCAATTCATAAAGCAGCGTAATGCTTCGCCATATTTATCCGCCGTTCCTTATGTTACAATTAATTACGTTTTTATGCTAAATAAAAAAAGCGCCCTCGGGCGCTTTTTTACAACGGGTGCATCAGGCGTTACGCATGCGCTTCGCTTAACATCTCGCGCTGCGGCTGGCGAATCGTCGTGGACAGCGCCAGGGAAATTATCAGCAAGGCAAATATCACGCAGAAGGTCACGTAGAACCCGCCGAACAGGGAAGCAATCAGCGAACCGCAGATACTGCCGATCCCGAAGCCGAGATAAATGACGCCGTAGTTTTTCGCCAGATTGTTCAGGCCGAAGAACTCGCTTACCAGCGACGGGAAAACGGTAATGGTGCCGCCGAAGTTAAAGGCGACGCAGGCAATCGCCGCAAAGAAGGTCGCCTCGTTCAGCGGTGCAAACAGCAGCGCCGCCATGCCCACCAGAGAGATGACCTGCCCCAGCGTAATCACGCGGATGCGGGCGATTTTGTCAGACAGGATACCGAGCACCAGACGACCCGAGAGGTTAGCAATGGAGATGACCGTCACCGCATTCGCCGCCGTCGCGGCATCCAGTTTTACCATCCCCTGCGCGATATCTTTCGCCACGCCAATAACATACAGACCGCTCATGCAGGCCGTCAGGAACATCACCGCCAGCATCCAGTACTGCGGTTTACGCATGGACTGCGCGAGGGTGAAATCGTTCTCCACCACGCCGTTAACGGATTTCACTTCCTGCTGCGGGGCATCTTTCATCAGCGTGGCGCCAAACAGAATCATCACCAGGACAATAGCCCCCCAGATCATGAACGTTTTTTCGAGGCCAACGGACGCCAGCAGTTGAGAGTCGATAAATTTAAAGCCAAGGCTGCCCAGGCCATAGGAGCCGATAGCAAACGCGGAGATTAAGCCTTTACGCTCCGGGAACCACTTCACGCAGTTCGACAGCGTCAGCAGGTAACCTGCGCCGTCCGCCAGCCCCACCAGCACGCCGGCGCTCAGCCACAGCATCATCAGGTTGCTGGAATGCGCCGTCAGGAAAAAGCCCAGGCCCAGCAGAATGCCGGAGGCCATGGTCACGCGCTTCACGCCGAAGCGTTCCTGAAGTTTGCCCGCCACGGAAGAGGAAATCGCTAATCCAAGACTCAGCAAGCCGAAGGAGAATGCCACCTGGCTTATCGGCGCGCCGAGCTTATCAGACAAGGCGCTGTTAAACAGACTCCAGGTATAAACCGAACCCAGTGCGAACTGGGTAATGATGGTGCCGAATAGCGTCAGCCAACGCGTGCGGTTATAGGTTGAGGTGTTCATGGCAGTATCCTGCAAGAGAAATTAAGGAAGTTCGCTGAGGACACGATAAACAAAACCCCAAAACGCCAGGGGTAAAACGGCATGAAATGCAGGAGAAACGGAATGAAATGCCTGGAAGCGGGAATGAACGACCTTGCCGAAAAAGAAAACGTTTAAAGGTGAGTGACCACTATCACCACAACCCTCGCCGTTATTGTATTAAATATGTTACCGCAGCGTTTAAAAAAGTAACAACCCTAAAATTTGGCGCTTAAGCCCAGGGTATACAAATATTCTTCTTCCGACTGCTGGTTGTAGCTGATCTTCGCCCAGGGGTGTAAATCGCCGTACTGGGTATCAACACGCCACCCCAGCGAGTTCACGCTGGCATGCCAGAGGGGTTCGGTAAGCGACTGCGCGGTGGTTGTATCACTAAACGTATTTACCGTTGAGGGTGGAGTGCCCTCTGTGCGCCACGCCATGACCGGCCCGGTTGTGATATGCCCCGCCACGGGAAAATTCCAGCCAACGCTCAGAACAGTTTCCGCATCCGACCCGGATGGGTCGTTCAACGCAAAGCCCGCAGCATTCTGCGAATGGTTAATACGCTCCGCGAGAATATCTTCATAACGAGGTTGGTGATCGGCGTCCCATGTATAGCGTTCTGTCGTATTACTTTGTGCATCTGAAACGATATATTCCTGTTGCCACGCAAAAGCGGTGTTACATATAAGCAGGCAGGCTGAAACGCCCACCAGGCCAGAAGCAGCATGGCGACCACTGATTTTTTTTATCATCATCAAAGCGACTCCAGAAAGAGCCGAGTTCGGCGATATATGTCATTGTTCGAAGAGGTATTGGGCATATAGCCCTGTATTAACTATTGTCTCTTTAGCAGACACGTCAAGCCGGGCAGATTGAAATTTTTGCGTTTATCGTATCAGGAAGGGAGATGACCTATGCAACGTTGCGGTTGGGTAAGCCAGGATCAGCTTTATATCGATTATCACGACAAGGAATGGGGCGTACCGGAAACCGACGGTGAAAAACTGTTTGAAATGATTTGCCTTGAAGGCCAGCAGGCCGGTCTGTCGTGGATCACCGTTCTGAAAAAGCGTGAGAACTACCGCAACGCCTTCCACCGGTTCAATCCGGCTGCGGTAGCCGCCATGACCGACGACGACGTGGAAAGGCTGGTTCTGAATCCCGGTATCATCCGCCATCGCGGTAAAATTCAGGCCATTATCGGTAACGCGCGGGCTTATCTGGCGATGGAGCAAAACGGCGAACCCTTCTCAGCATTTGTCTGGTCGTTTGTGGATAACGAGCCGAAGGTGACGCGGGCCGCCACGCTTGCAGAGATCCCAACCTCGACCCCCGCCTCGGATGCCCTGTCGAAAGCGCTGAAAAAACGCGGCTTCAAGTTTGTGGGCACCACCATCTGTTACTCCTTTATGCAAGCCTGCGGGCTGGTCAATGACCATATTACGGGCTGCATCTGCCACCCGGAGGGCAACCATGATCCGCAAATGGCACAGTGAGAATACCGCTCAGCTCCTGAGACTGTGGCTTGAGAGCACCACCGAGGCGCATCCGTTTATCGACGCCGACTACTGGAAAGCGAACGAAGCGCTGGTGCGGGATGAATACCTTCCCGCCGCCGAAACCTGGGTCTGGGAGGAGAACGGCACGCCGCGCGGTTTTATCAGCGTCATACAGTCGCAGTTTGTGGGGGCGCTGTTCGTTACGCCAGCGTATATCGGAAAAGGCATCGGGCGCGCGCTGCTGAACCATGTTCAACAGCGCTTCCCGCACTTAACCCTGGAGGTGTATCAGAAAAACGTCCGGGCGGTGAATTTCTATCATGCTCAGGGCTTTCGCATTGAAGACAGCGCCTGGCAGGATGACACCCAACACCCGACGTGGATCATGAGCTGGCAGGCGGATCAAACGCCGTTAAGGTAAGCGCCGGGCCCTGATATTTCTCTACCCAGGCCAGCGCCGTGTTCCCTGCGCAACCATTCCCCAGCTTCGAGCTGGGGAGATCTTTGGTCAGCACGTTAACCGCCCCGTTTTTACAGATCCCACCTTCGGTGGGCTCAAGGTCGGGCCATGCGCCCTGATGAATACAGATCACGCCTGGCTTAATCCCGTCGCTGACCACCGCCCCTGCCAGCACCTGTCCACGTGCGTTCCAGACGCGCACCACGTCACCGTCCGCAATCCCACGCGCTTTGGCGTCAAAAGTATTCAGCGTAATTGGCTCCCGCCCGGCGACCGCATACTGCTCGCGCAGAGAGGTGTAGTTAAGCTGACTGTGCAGACGATGCGCCGGATGGGCAGACAGCACCTGCAGTTGCTCCGGCTGAGCGTTGCCGTGCCACTCGTCCGGCTCCAGCCACGAAGGGTGTGGCGGACAATCGGCATATCCAAAGCTGGCGATGCGCTCGCTGTAGATCACAATCTTGCCGCTCTCGGTTTTCAGCGGATGGTTTTCCGGGTCGCGACGGAAATCGGCGAAACGGACAAATCGGGCGTTCTGTTCGCTTTCCGGCATTTCGAGAATCTGGTTCGCCTCCCAGAATTCAGCAAATGGCGGAAGCGTCACGCCCTGCGCCGCACCGCGCTGTCCGGCGATCTGGTAGAAACTCTCCAGCCACTGCAGGTCATTTTTCCCTTCGGTAAAGCGTTCGCGACCGCCCGCTTCCCAGAGCTCGCTCAGTTCAGCAAACACGTCAAAATCATCACGCGCTTCATCACGCGGGGCCACCACGCGCTTCATCGGCACCATATGCTGGTTGCTGTAATCGCCGGTCATGGTGAGATCGTTACGCTCAAACGACGTGGTCGCCGGCAGCACGATATCGGCATGTTTGGCCGAGGCGGTCCAGAAGCACTCGGAAATCACCACCAGCTCCGGCTTTTGCCAGGCGCGGATCAGGCGATTGGTATCCTGATGGTGCGTGAAGTTTGCCCCGCCCGCCCACCAGACAAACTTAATGTCCGGGAAGTGGCGGTCCAGACCATTATGCTGATAAAAACCGCCCGGGTTTTCCAGGGCTTCAACGATTCGCGCCACCGGGATTTTATCCACGGCATCCACGCCGCCCTGCACCGAGCCTTGCAGGGACGCCAGCACCGCCGCTTTACGCGTTGGGTTACCGCCATTCGCAAAGTGATAGGAAAGACCAAAACCGCCGCCCGGCGTACCAATCTGTCCTAGCATCGCGGCAAGCGTCACCAGCATCCAGTGTTTCTGCTCGCCGAACTGCTGGCGCTGCATCCCCCAGCCGGACATTAACATCGTGGTATTTTTATGGAACAGTGCCGCCAGTTCGCGGATTTTAGCGGCTGGAACGCCACAAATTTCCGCGGCCCACTCTGCCGTTTTCACTACCCCATCAGATTCGCCCGTCAGGTAGTCGGCGAATTTGTCGAAGCCGGAGGTGCACCGGGCGAGGAAATCGCGGTCGTGCCAGCCGTTCTCCACCAGCGTATGGGCGATACCCAGCATCATCGCCACGTCGGTGCCCATATGAGGAGCAATCCACTCGGCGCTGTCGCCGAAGAAATCCATGGTTTCAGAACGCATCGGATCAATGCAGATGATGCGTTTGCCGCTTTTGCGCAGCGCGTCGAAATACCCAATCCCCTGCTCGTCGCTGGCATTCCAGGCAATTTTCAGCGTGTTCAGCGGGTTGGCGCTCCACAGCACCACCACGTCGGTATGCTCCAGCACCAGCGGCCAGCTGGTCTGCTGCTGGTACACTTCGTTCCCACCCACGACGTACGGCATGATCGCCTGCGCCGCACCGGTGGAGTAATCCCCGAGATGACCGGTATAGCCCCCGGCCAGGCTCATGTAGCGCTGCAGCAGGGTCGAGGCCTTGTGCAGCACGCCGTTCGAGCGCCAGCCATAGGAGCCGGCAAAAATGGACGATGGGCCATAGCTGTCGCGAATGCGCTTATGCTGCGTATGGATCAGCGCCAGCGCATCGTCCCAGCTCACGCGAACAAACTCATCCTGACCACGTATCCCCTGCGGCTTATCCGGCGAGGCCAGAAAACCTTTGCGCACCATCGGCCAGCGCACGCGCGTTTTGCTGTGCACCTGATCGCGTACGACGGTCTGTAACGAATTGAGATGTTGTGTTGGCAGTGCCCCACGGGACGACAGAACATTTTCGCCATCGGTTTCGACCAGCATCGGCCCCCAGTGGGCGGCGGTCAGAATGGTTTTTGTTGAGGTGCTCAAGCGTGCGCTCCTGGTTGCGTGCAGGTTTACGGCCTTCTCGTTGAGGCCGTTTATGGTTTGTCACAAATTTCAGAGTTATACCCGGAATTTTCTCCGTATCTGGACGTCATAATCAACTGCCACGCTCGCCGTGGCAAAGAATAAAAAGGATTAAGGAAAGAAGATGAAAAAACGCGTACTCGTTATTGCCGCTCTGGTGAGCGGTGCACTGGCTGTTTCAGGCTGCACAACCAACCCTTACACCGGTGAGCGCGAAGCGGGTAAATCCGGCATCGGCGCAGGTATCGGCTCGCTGGTCGGCGCAGGCGTTGGGGCACTCTCCTCCTCCAAGAAAGATCGCGGCAAAGGTGCGCTGATTGGCGCAGCGGCAGGTGCGGCGCTGGGCGGCGGCGTCGGTTATTACATGGACGTTCAGGAAGCGAAACTGCGCGACAAAATGAAGGGAACCGGCGTGAGCGTCACCCGCAGCGGCGATAACATCATCCTGAACATGCCGAACAACGTGACCTTTGACAGCAGCAGCGCCACGCTGAAACCCGCGGGCGCGAACACCCTGACCGGCGTGGCGATGGTGCTGAAAGAGTACAACAAGACCGCCGTGAACGTGATTGGCTACACCGACAGCACCGGCAGCCAGGATCTGAACATGCGTCTGTCTCAGCAGCGTGCCGATTCCGTGGCCAGCTCCCTGATAACCCAGGGCGTTGAAGCAAACCGCATCCGCACCAGCGGCATGGGCCCTGCCAACCCTATCGCCAGCAACAGCACGGCGGAAGGTAAAGCGCAAAACCGCCGCGTAGAGATTACGTTGAGCCCGATTCAGTAATCCCCGAGGGAGAGGGCCGGGGTGAGGGCAACAGACCGCACACCCCGGCATGAACCACTTGCCATCGTTGATTTTCCCGCTAAGGTATTCTCACTAAATTCAGGGAAATCAGTGATGAGCAAACCAGCCCGGGCCACCATCAGCGACGTGGCGAAAGCCGCCAAAACCGGTAAAACCAGCATTTCGCGCTACCTTAACGGCGAGAAACATCTGCTGTCCGACGCATTGCTGGCGCGTATTGAACAGGCCATTGCCGATCTCGACTATCGTCCCAGCCTGATGGCGCGCGGGCTCAAACGCGGTCGCACCCGTTTGATCGGCCTTATTATCGCCGATATCACCAACCCCTACTCCGTCAACGTCCTCAGCGGTATCGAGGCCGCCTGCCGCGAGAAGGGCTTCACGCCGCTGGTCTGTAATACCAACAACGAAGTCGACCAGGAGCTGCACTACCTCGATCTGCTGCGCAGCTACCAGGTGGAAGGGATTGTGGTTAACGCAGTAGGCATGCGTGAAGAGGGCCTGAACCGCCTGCAGCAGTCCTCCCTGCCCATGGTCCTCATCGACCGTAAAATCCCGGAATTCGCCTGCGATGTCGTCGGGCTGGATAACACCCAGGCAGCCACAACCGCGACCGAGCACCTGATCGAACAGGGCTTCGAAGCGATTCTTTTCCTGAGCGAACCGCTGGGCATGGTAAATACCCGACGCGACCGCCTGGCGGCATTTCGCGCCACGCTTGCGCGTTATCCCGGTGCGATCGCCGAAAATGCCGAAACGCCGCTTCACGAAGCCGACCAGATCGACAACACCCTGCGCCAGTTCCATACCCGCCATCGCGGGATGCGCAAAGCCGTTATCTCCGCCAACGGGGCGCTGACGCTTCAGGTCGCCCGCTCGCTCAAGCGCATTGGTCTGCACTGGGGCAGCGATATCGGTCTGCTGGGCTTTGATGAACTGGAGTGGGCGGAGCTCGCTGGCGTGGGTATTACGACCCTTAAACAACCCACCTGGCAGATTGGCTATGCCGCTGTAGAACAAGTGATTCGTCGTATTGAAGGTACCCGCGATGCCGTACGCGAGCAGGTCTTCTCCGGCGAGCTGATCGTTCGCGGCTCCACCGCCCGTTAATTCCCCCTTGTGATAGCGATCATAAATTCGACATCCTGATCTTTTCTTTGGAACCGGTTCCATCTAGCGTAATAGTATTGATATGTTGCGATGGAGTCCGAAGATGGGCAGGAAAATCATGGTGGTCACCGCCGCGTATGGCGCGGAACAGGTGCGACAGGCAGGCGGTCAGCGGGCGATGCTCCCCGTTATTGCAGGCGCAGGGGCAGACGGCGTGGAGATCCGCCGCGAACTGTTTAACAGTGAAGAGCTGCTGGCGCTGCCTGCACTGAGCGAATCCATTGAGCTAATGGACCTGCTGGCGTGCTACTCCGCGCCCGCCGCCCTGTTTATGCCCGACGGCACCCTTAACCCGGACCTGCCCCGCTATCTCTCTGAGGCCAACACCCTTAACGCCCTGTGGCTGAAGGTTTCCCTGGGCCGTTTCAGCGACACACAGCCTCTCGACGCCCTGCGCGCCCTGCTGAATGCCAGCGGTATGGCGCTTGTCGTGGAGAACGATCAGACCGACTGCGGGCAGCTCGCGCCCATGCGGCGCTTCCAGGCCGTCTGTCGGGAAATGGCGTTGCCCGTCACGCTGACCTTCGACATGGGCAACTGGCTGTGGGTCGGCGACTCCCCCGAAGAGGCCGCACGTCACCTGGCCCCTGCGGTGAGCTATATCCACGTTAAAGCCGCCGTTCCGCATAAAGATAACTTCCGCGCCGTGGCGCCGGACCGCGCAGACGCGCGCTGGCTGGATCTGCTCGGCCAGCTGCCTGCAGGTGCACCGCGCGGTATTGAGTTCCCGCTGGAAGGGGCGGATTTAACCGCCGTTACCCGTCATTACGTCAACCTGCTGCGCGAGGAGTAAATCATGCACAAAACGCTGGATGCCATCACGATCGGCGAGGCTATGGCGATGTTTGTCGCGACCGAAACGGGCGAACTGAGCGCGGTTGAGCACTTTATCAAACGCGTAGCGGGCGCAGAGCTGAATGTCGCGACCGGCCTGGCGCGTCTCGGTCTGAACGTCGGCTGGGTCAGCCGCGTGGGGGATGACAGCTTTGGCCATTTCGTTCTCGACTCGCTGAAAAAAGAGAATATTGATGCCGCAGGCGTCACCCTGGACGGACGCTTTCCTACCGGCTTTCAGCTTAAATCGAAGGTCGAGAATGGAACCGATCCCATCGTGGAGTATTTCCGCAAAGGTTCGGCGGCAAGCCATCTCTCAACGGAAGATTACCACGCCGGCTATTTTGCCTCCGCGCGCCATCTGCACCTGAGCGGCGTGGCAGCGGCGCTCTCTGACAGTTCCTATGAACTGCTGGACCATGCGGCAACGACCATGAAGTCGCTGGGCAAAACGATCTCTTTCGATCCGAATTTGCGACCGGTGCTGTGGAAAAGCGAAGCGGAAATGGTCGAGAAGCTGAACCGCCTGGCGTTCCAGGCTGACTGGGTTCTGCCGGGCCTGAAAGAGGGGATGATTCTGACGGGTGAAAATACGCCGGAAGGCATTGCTGATTTCTATCTGAATCAAGGGGTAAAAGCGGTAGTGCTGAAGACCGGTGCCGATGGTGCATGGTTCAAAACGGCCGACGGCGAACAGGGCGCGGTCGCAGCGGTGAAGGTTGAGAACGTTGTCGACACCGTCGGCGCGGGCGATGGCTTTGCCGTAGGCGTCATTAGCGCCCTGCTGGAAGGCAAACCGCTGCAGCAGGCCGTCGCGCGGGGCAATAAGATTGGCTCGCTGGCGATTCAGGTGCAGGGCGACAGCGAAGGATTGCCAACGCGAGCAGAGCTCGGCGTTTAAATTCCCTCTCCCTGTGGGAGAGGGCCAGGGTGAGGGCAGCATGCCACACCAAATAATTAAGCCACCGTGTACCCTACAGACAACGGCGGTAACAACCTCAACAACAGAGGCAAGCCTATGAACAGTTCGACCAATGCAGTAAAACGCTGGTGGTACATCATGCCAATCGTGTTTATCACGTACAGCCTGGCGTACCTCGATCGTGCCAACTTCAGCTTCGCGTCCGCGGCGGGGATCACCGAAGACCTCGGTATCACCAAAGGTATTTCATCCCTGCTGGGTGCCCTTTTCTTCCTGGGCTACTTCTTCTTCCAGATCCCCGGCGCGATTTACGCGGAACGCCGCAGCGTGCGTAAGCTGATCTTCATCTGTCTGATCCTGTGGGGCGCCTGCGCGTCACTGACCGGCGTGGTGAACAATATTCCTGCCCTGGCGGCCATTCGCTTTATCCTCGGCGTCGTTGAGGCAGCGGTCATGCCGGCGATGCTGATTTACATCAGCAACTGGTTTACCAAATCTGAACGTTCACGCGCGAATACCTTCCTGATCCTCGGTAACCCGGTCACCGTACTGTGGATGTCGGTAGTCTCCGGCTACCTGATCCAGTCCTTCGGCTGGCGCGAGATGTTTATCATCGAAGGGGTACCCGCAATTATCTGGGCATTCTGCTGGTGGGTGCTGGTAAAAGATAAGCCTGCCCAGGCGAAGTGGCTTTCCGAAGATGAAAAAGCCGCGCTGCAGGCGCAACTGGATAAAGAGCAGCAGGGGCTGAAGGCGGTACGCAACTACGGCGAAGCGTTCCGCTCCCGCAACGTTATCCTGCTCTGCGCGCAGTACTTTACCTGGAGTATCGGCGTGTACGGGTTTGTGCTGTGGCTGCCGTCGATTATCCGCAGCGGCGGCGAGAACCTCGGCATGGTGGAAGTGGGCTGGCTCTCTTCCGTACCGTATCTCGCAGCGACCATCGCGATGATCGTTGTCTCCTGGGCGTCGGACAAGCTGCAAAACCGCAAGCTGTTTGTCTGGCCGCTGCTGCTGATTGCCGCTTTCGCCTTCATCGGCTCGTGGGCGGTGGGCGCGAATCACTTCTGGGCCTCTTATACCCTGCTGGTGATTGCCGGTGCCGCCATGTACGCCCCGTACGGTCCGTTTTTTGCCATCATCCCGGAAATGCTGCCGCGTAACGTCGCGGGCGGTGCAATGGCATTGATTAACAGTATGGGCGCGCTGGGGTCGTTCTGCGGATCCTGGTTCGTCGGCTACCTGAACGGTGTGACCGGCAGCCCATCCGCGTCGTACATCTTTATGGGGGTAGCGCTTTTCGCCTCCGTGTGGCTTACTTTGATTGTTAAGCCTGCTAATAATCAACAGCACCTCGTCGGCGCACGCCACGCCTGAATCCTTAAAAATCAACGGAGATTAGCATGAAGCCGTCCGTCATTTTGTATAAAGCTCTGCCGGAAGATCTGCAGAAACGCCTGGAAGAACACTTCACCGTTACGCAGGTGAAGAACCTGAGCCCGGAGACCGTGGCGCAGCACGCCGATGCGTTCGCCAGCGCCGAAGGCTTGCTGGGTTCAAGCGAAAAAGTGGATGTCGCCCTGCTGGAGAAAATGCCGAAGCTTCGTGCTACCTCAACCGTTTCCGTGGGTTATGACAATTTCGACGTGGATGCCCTGAACGCCCGTAAAATCCTGCTGATGCACACGCCGCATGCCCTGACGGAAACCGTGGCAGATACGCTGATGGCGCTGGTGCTCAGCACGGCCCGTCGCGTGGTGGAAGTGGCCGAGCGTGTGAAAGCCGGCGAATGGACGAAAAGCATTGGGCCGGACTGGTTCGGCGTGGATGTGCATGGCAAAACGCTGGGCATCGTGGGTATGGGGCGTATCGGGCTGGCGCTGGCGCAGCGCGCGCATTTCGGCTTCAACATGCCGATTCTGTATAACGCGCGCCGTCATCACAGTGAAGCAGAAGAACGCTTCAACGCGCGTTACTGCGAGCTGGATACGCTGCTGCAGGAAGCCGATTTTGTTTGCCTGATCCTGCCGCTGACGGATGAAACGCGCCATCTGATTGGCAAATCCGCGTTTGAAAAAATGAAGAAGTCCGCCATCTTCATCAACGCGGGTCGCGGCCCGGTGGTGGATGAGCAGGCGCTGATTGAAGCGCTGCAAAACGGCGAGATCCACGCCGCGGGTCTGGACGTGTTTGAGCAGGAGCCGCTTCCGGTGGATTCCCCGCTGCTGAGCATGCCAAACGTCGTCGCCCTGCCACACATCGGCTCTGCTACCCACGAGACGCGCTACAATATGGCGGCGACGGCGGTAGATAACCTGATAGCCGCGCTTGCTGGAAAAGTAGACAGGAACTGCGTTAACCCGCAGATCCAACAGTAGAAACGAAAAAACCCGCCAGAAGGCGGGTTTTTGAATTTTGTGCTACTGGGTTGGAAGCTTACAGGCTTACAACGTTACCAGCTGCTGGGCCTTTAGCGCCGCTTTCGATGGTGAAGGAAACTTTCTGACCTTCGTCCAGAGATTTGTAGCCATCGTTCTGGATAGCAGAGAAGTGTACGAACACGTCTTTAGAGCCATCGTCAGGAGTGATGAAGCCGAAACCTTTATCAGCGTTGAACCATTTAACCAGACCAGTCATTTTAGCAGACATAGAAATTACCTTATTAACAAATATATTGTGCCTTCCGGCTTGATGGATTGCGTTACAGATTTTTAAGCGATGAAGGAAGGGTCACTACGAAGGGTATCTATGGATAACAATCTGGACTGCTTTACTAAACTGCTTTAGGTCTGTGTAACAAACCGACGCGAACAGTTATACCGATGTGGTAGAGGAATGACAAGCGTTATTTTCTGAATGCCGAAAAAAAACCCCGCCTGAGGCGGGGTTTTTCGGTTTATTCTGTGGCAGCGACTGCTGCGCCCCACGCCTGGCTAAAGGCCTGGTGCTGGGCGGCCAGCGGCCCAATCAGCGTATTGTACTGACTTGCCTGCTGCGAGGTTGGGAACTGAATGCCGTTGGCAACAAAGCTCACCTGTGTCCCCTGCTGCGAGATAAAATCCCCGACCTGAACCAGCTGCTGAGTGAAGACCTGCGCGGCCGGAATCAGCGGTTGTATCGCTTCAGACGGTTTCGTCACTACTTTCTCATACACTTTATCGAAGACCGGTTTAAGATCCTCGCCCTGCTTCAGCGCAGAACGTGACGCGTCAGCCTGCATTTTCGCATTTTGCAGCTGCTGGCTCAGCACGCCGAGCGCACCGTTGGACTGGCGCAGCGGCTCGCGCTGAGTCATATAATCCTGGGGAACACGGATGGCGTTCACGCTATCCACTACCGGGCGGATACCGGAGTCCATCGCCTGGCTCACCTGCTGTGAATACCCATAAAGAATGGCGTAATCGGACACAAAGGGGCCAAACTGTTTTTTCTGATCCGCAGTCAGCGTCGGCAACCGCTCGCCGCTGCGCATCACTGTATTCTGCAGAAAATCGATAAACGCTTTGCGCTGATCGCCTTCTTTATCAAAACACCCACTCAGGCTAACAACCATCAACAACGCCGCAATAGGCGCAAACCAGCGAGAGCAGGACTTTCCTGTCGCCATTTTATTACTCCTTTCACCCAAAAAAGCGCACACCGGCACACGCGTGCCCGACGCTGACAAGGATAGTCCAGGTCAGCCTTGCAAGATACTCTTTTCATGTAAAACGACTATTGCCGATTTATTTCTTACTATTTACAAAAAAATACCTGGCGAAGCCGACATATGGTTAATCAGGGAATTAGCATAACTTTCCAGATAGCTGAATCGCGTAAAGCGATCGTTACCGCACGATTAATCACAGCCGTGACGATCCTCGGTTTGTATTAGGGACTATTCTTAACTGGCTCTCTGATGTTCTTGATCACGATGTGAGATTTAAGAGGAGTTCTCAATGGAATATAAAGATCCTGAGTTTGAGCTGCTGAGCAGTCTGGAACAGATCGTTTTTAAAGATGTACCGCAGGCCATTACCCTGCAACAAAAATCCAATCCCTTTACAGAATATGAGCAATTGCGCAAAGGGACAGGACTGAAAACTGAAGAATTCGCCAGAGCGATGGGTGTCAGCGTGGCTATGGTGCTGGAGTGGGAGTCAAAACGAGAGAAACCCACCCCAACCGAGTTAAAGCTGATGCGCCTGATTCAGGCCAACCCTGCACTCAGCAAACAGATAGCGTAGTAAAGTTTGAACGCCCCCGCCTCTGCGGGGGCTTGTGTTTAAAGGCTCTCGAAACGCCAGCCCGTCTCTTCCCACACCATCTCGTGCGTCAACGTTAACCCTTTTAAAAACGCATCATCGTGTGACACCACCAGCAGCGCGCCGGGGAAACCAGCCAGCGCCGCTTCAATAGCCTGCACTGAAGCCAGATCCAGATGGTTGGTCGGTTCATCCAGCAACAGGAGCTGCGTGGCCTCCCCGCGCCAAAGCACGCAGGCCAGCGCAGCCTTCAAACGCTCACCACCGCTCAGTTCCGCCAGCGGGAGCGAGACTTTGTCGGCCCCCAGCTGAAGCTGGGCTAAACGGGTGCGTAACATACCCTCTTCCATGGGCGTATTGCCCAGGTTGAGGTGCGTCATGACCGACTGCGACAGATCGAGCCGGGAAAGATGCTGATCGAGATAAGCACAGCTGACCGACACCTTGCAGGTTCCCGAGCGTGGACTAATGTCGCCGAGGATGGCTTTCAACAGCGTCGATTTCCCGCAGCCGTTCGGACCTTTTAGCGCCACCCGCATTGGCCCGTCCATCCGCCAGCTGAGCGGAGGAACAGGCACATGCGGCAGCACCAGATCTTCCAGCACCAGCACCTGTTTACCTTCCGGGATCTGACTCCCCGGCAGGGTAAACATCACCGGGTTATCTTCCTTAACCCGCTCACGCGCCTTGTTTACCGCGGCATTCAGGGCTTCATTTTGCTCGCTGTGCTGTTTTTTCCAGGCGCCGATACGTTCCTTTGCCGCGCCTTTGTATTTGACGCGTTCAAACGACGCGATATTCAGGGTATCGACGGTGCGTAATGTTTTCGCCGAGCGCCGCTGGCTGTCGTCATGCTCTTTTTGCATACGTGCGCGGGTGCGTTTGCGCTCCGTGGCCGCATGTTCCAGCGCCGCGCGGGCCGCCTGCTGTTCGGCATCGCGCTGGGTTTGATAATCCGCATAATTCCCGCCGTAGCTGCGCAGCCCGCCGCTGCTTAGCTCAAGAATACGCGGCACCTGCGCCAGCAGTTCACGGTCATGGGAGGCGACGAGCACGCCGCCCTGATAGCGGGCAAACTGGTCGTAGAACCACACCCGTCCTTGTCGATCCAGATGGTTAGTCGGTTCGTCCAGCAGCAGGAAATCCGCTTCAGCCGTAAACGCCCCGCACAGCAGCGCGCGAATACGCTCGCCGCCGCTGAGCTCACCGGCTGGCTTATCTGGATCAAACGGCGGAAGTTTCGCCCGGGCAAACGCCTCGCCAAGACGTTCAGCTAAATCCCAGAATCCATCAAGCATTTCCAGATCGTCAGGCTGGTAATCGCCGCTGTCGATACGCGCTCGCGCCGAAAAGATGGCCTCGTACCCGAGCAGCTCAGCCAGCGTCGTGTGCGGCAAAATGTCCTGCTGCTGAGCCACATAGACATGTGTTCCGGTACGTTCAATATGCCCGCTTGCAGGCTCATCAAGCCCCGCCAGCAGACGCAGCAGACGCGTTTTCCCGCTGCCGTTACGGCCAACCAGAGCGCACAGAGACGGCTCCAGAGAAAAACTCAGCGGACCAAAAAGGGTATCGCCCGTCGCAAACTGACAGGTGACCTGATGCAAAATAAAAGAAGGGGGCTGCGCAAAATGAGCCATAAGCACTCCTGAATGAAATCAAAACATCCCCTGCCCACGCGGTGGCGTTTAGCAAGGATCGAAATTCATCAGTCGTGTTTGTTCATTTTTGGGGGGCGCTCCAGAGCGAGAAATTTAACGGAGATAAGGATAGCGGTAATGGGTTGACCATTTCAAGGTTAAATTTTGGACGATTTGTACTCCCTCTCCCTTTGGGCTGAGGGATCCCCACCAAATATTGCCTGCACAGACGGCCCCCTCTCCCTTGAGGGAGAGGGCTGGGGTGAGGGGAAGCATACGACTCTGGTGGTCATTCCGTTCACTTTATGTTCCTTGCTACTCTGTAACGACAATACCCGTGAACGTGCCAGGGTGGCTCAGTCGCCACCACCCTGGCTACCCGGGCTCCCGGCGGTAAATCGCCGCTACGCGGTACCTTCGGCTTATTCCTTCCGGCTTATCGGGGACGGGCGGAGGTAACATCCCTGTAAAGCCCGCCCTCTCGGCGCATCCATGCGCCTCGCCCCGGCCTGCAGGAAACGCCTCAGCGATTTACAGCCGGACCATAGCGTCGCTGTAAGACCTCTGCCCGCAATATGTTTTTCATTGCGGTAATTTTGCGAGTCTCTTTCCAGAAATGGTAATATCCTCAGTGGCATAGCTCAAATCTATTGCCGCCTGTTTTGATGAGCAGTAAGTTCTCTTTGCACCTGCAAAATCAGGTGCCGGGTTTAGCATCCTGGCTTATCTTATCGGCGGCACATTATGTGCAGCATGCTTTGCTACATCTCAATGGTGGGCTGAGCAGGGGCATCGAAAGATGCGCCGGTATCCGATAAGGCCGGTAATGCTAACTCTGTTCAGTCCACCACCAGCGAAGTTAGCATTTCCGGTGGTGGAAGCTTTATCACTTATCGGAGGCTGCCAATATGGCTACTACCCCAACCCAAGCTCATTCTTTATTCACCCTGCCCTTCAACCACGCCACCGACTTCACCGAACAGGCGGATAACTGCGAACGTTTTACCGACGCACTGGTAGATTGCGAAGAACCCGCCCCAAAAATGGCGCTTTACGGCAGACTTTATGCCTGTCTGAATCTTCTGCAACCCACGCTTCTGGAACCTGTTCCGGACGCTTTAAAAGCCAGCCTGACCGTGAAGGAACTCCCGTCACGCGTTCCGGCTTTCGAACCCGAATGCGATCAGCTGGGGCGCTACTGTCAGGAGCTTACGCAGATGCTGATGAACGGCTCACTGTCGCGACAATCTGAAATCGTGATGGAAGATTTGCTGTGCGAGCTGGTCAGCTACTTTGCTGATACGCTGAAGGCACCGCGCTGGCTGCAGACAGACGAAGGCACAATCGCGATCGGCTAAACCTGCCGGATGGCGCTGCGCTTATCCGGTCTACAAAAGACCCATAAAAAAACCCGCCGAAGCGGGTTTTTAGCATTTGTTACAACGGGCACATTACTGCAACAGCGAAATATCCGCCACGCGCAGGAACAGCTCGCGCAGTTTTTCGAGCATGGAGAGACGGTTAATACGCAGTTCTTTATCTTCTACGTTCACCATCACTTTCTCGAAGAAGGCGTCGATCACATCACGCAGCTCCGCCAGCTCCACCAGCGCTTCCTGGTAACGACCTTCCGCGAAGTACGGTTCGAGCTTGTCGCGCAGCACCACAACCTGCATCGCCAGGGCGATCTCTTCCGGCTCTTTCAGCGTCGCGGCGTTTACGCGCTCGTTCAGCGTCTCGTCGGATTTCGCCAGGATGTTGGATACACGCTTGTTGGCCGCCGCCAGAGCAGATGCCGCTTCCAGCGTACGGAAGTGGGAAACCGCCTTCATACGCGCATCGAAATCAGCCGGACGGGTTGGACGACGCGCCAGCACCGCCTGAATGGTGTCGACGGTGTAACCTTCGTCCTGATACCACGCGCGGAAACGGCCGAGCATAAAGTCGATCACGTCATCCACCACGTTCGTGTTGGTCAGCTTGTCGCCGTACAGACGCACCGCTTCTTCGGTCAGGGTCTGCAGATCAAGGTTCAGGTTCTTCTCAACGATGATGCGCAGCACGCCCAGCGCGGCACGACGCAGCGCAAACGGGTCTTTATCGCCTTTCGGATGCTGGCCGATACCGAAGATACCCGCCAGGGTGTCCATCTTATCGGCAATCGCTACAGCGCAGGCAACCGGGTTGGACGGCAGATCGTCGCCCGCAAAGCGCGGCTGATACTGCTCGTTCAGAGCTACGGCCACGTCTTCCGCTTCGCCATCGTGACGCGCGTAGTGCATGCCCATTACGCCCTGGGTGTCGGTGAATTCGAACACCATGTTGGTCATCAGGTCGCATTTGGAGAGCAGGCCCGCACGGGTCGCGTGGTTAACGTCGGCACCGATTTCACGGGCGATCCAGCCGGACAGCTCCGCGATACGGTCGGTTTTGTCGCGCAGCGTACCCAGCTGCTGCTGGAACAGCACGGTCTGCAGGCGCGGCAGGTTATCTTCCAGACGCTTTTTACGGTCGGTATTGAAGAAGAACTCGGCATCCGCCAGACGCGGGCGCACCACTTTCTCGTTACCAGAGATAATCTGGCTCGGATCTTTCGATTCGATGTTCGCCACGAAGATGAAGTTTGGCAGCAGCTTGCCGTCGTTGGCGTAAACCGGGAAGTACTTCTGGTCACCCTTCATGGTGTAAACCAGCGCTTCTGCCGGAACGGCCAGGAATTTCTCTTCGAATTTCGCGGTCAGCACAACCGGCCATTCCACCAGAGAAGTGACCTCTTCCAGCAGGCTGTCGCTCAGGTCGGCATTACCGCCAATCTTACGCGCCGCTTCTTCCGCGTCCGCTTTAATTTTGGCTTTACGCTGTTCGTAGTCGGCAATCACTTTACCGCGTTCCAGCAGGATCTGCGGATACTGGTCGGCATTGTCGATGGTGAACTCTGGCTCGCCCATAAAGCGGTGGCCGCGGATCACGCGATCGGACGCCACGCCCAGAATGGTCGCCGGGATAACGGTATCGCCCAGCAGCAGGGTCACGGTGTGCACCGGACGCACGAAGTGTACGTCGGACGCGCCCCAGCGCATCAGCTTAGGAATCGGCAGCTTCGCCAGAGAAGTGGCGATCATGTTTGGCAGCAGCGCTTCAGCGCTTTCGCCTTTCACGTGGGCACGATACAGCAGCCATTCGCCTTTATCCGTGGTCAGACGCTCGGCCTGATCAACGGTGATGCCGCAGCCGCGCGCCCAGCCTTCGGCAGCCTTGCTTGGCTTGCCTTCCGCGTCAAACGCCTGGGCAATCGCCGGGCCACGTTTTTCAACTTCACGATCCGGCTGAGACGCCGCAAGATTTGCCACTTTCAGCGCCAGACGACGCGGTGCAGCAAACCACTCAATTTTACCGTGCGCCAGGCCAGCGTTATCCAGCTCGGCGGTCACGTTCGCAGCAAAAGATTCAGCCAGGCTGCGCAGGGCTTTTGGTGGCAGCTCTTCGGTGCCGATTTCCACCAGGAAAGTTTTCTCAGACATGGCCGCCTCTTATTTGTTTCGGTTGCACATCGGGAAGCCAAGGGCTTCACGGGACGCGTAGTAAGCTTCTGCAACGGCTTTGGTCAGGGTACGAATACGCAGAATGTAGCGCTGACGTTCAGTCACGGAGATGGCTTTGCGGGCGTCCAGCAGGTTGAAGCTGTGGGCGGCCTTCAGAATACGCTCGTAGGCAGGCAGCGGCAGCGGAGTCTCCAGCGCCAGCAGCTGCTGTGCCTCTTTCTCGTACTGCTCGAAGCAGGTGAACAGGAAGTCCACGTCCGCGTATTCGAAGTTATAGGTGGATTGCTCCACTTCGTTCTGATGGAACACGTCGCCGTAGGTGGTTTTACCCAGCGGGCCGTCGCTCCAGACCAGGTCGTAAACGCTGTCTACGCCCTGAATGTACATGGCCAGACGTTCCAGACCGTAGGTGATTTCACCGGTGATTGGCTTACATTCCAGACCGCCAACCTGCTGGAAGTAGGTGAACTGGGTCACTTCCATGCCGTTCAGCCACACTTCCCAACCCAGACCCCAGGCACCCAGCGTTGGGTTTTCCCAGTTATCTTCCACGAAACGGATGTCGTGGATGGTTGGATCCATACCCAGCTCTTTCAGCGACCCGAGATACAGTTCCTGAATGTTGTCGGGTGATGGCTTAATCACCACCTGGAACTGATAGTAATGCTGCAGACGGTTCGGGTTTTCACCGTAACGACCATCGGTAGGACGACGGGAAGGCTGCACATACGCGGTCGCCATTGGCTCTGGCCCCAACGCGCGCAGGCTGGTCATCGGGTGTGAAGTGCCGGCGCCGACTTCCATGTCCAAAGGTTGAACAATGGTACAGCCCTGACGAGCCCAGTAATCCTGTAAGGTCAGGATCAGGCCCTGGAAGGTCTTGGTATCAAACTTTTGCATAGTATTTCGTGCTGGATACGTGTGGTTTTAAATGGAAGGGACCAGTATACCCGCTGGCTGCAAGATATACAGTACGAAACGGGGTTGTTTAGGGAAAATTGGGAAATAAGCCTTCCGGCCAGAACGCTGGTGGCGTCTGGTTGTTGATTATGCGAGCAGGCTAGCGCATGGAGAGATGTAAAAACTGACCGTCCGCATCAAACGAGCAGACAAAGCCCTCTTTGCGCGCAGTATACCCTCTAAGCTCATAGCTGCCCTGAAAGCGCTCAAACCCAATGACGTTAATTTTCTGAACGTCCGAGTTATAGCGCCGAGCGGCCCGCTCTTTACAGAGCGCTTCCATATTCAGCGAACGCTCCGGGCTTATTTTTCCCTGCTGCGCTTTTTGCACGGGGACTTCCTGTGGCGCACTGCATCCTGCCAGCATCAACAGCAGAAAGAGTGATGCCACACGCTTCATCATCATTTTTATTACCGTCCTGGTCAGCGGCTGTTATTTTTAATATCAACACTTTTATAGATTAAGGTCTGCCATTCTGCGAATCTCGCGGTCTCCCGGCAAGCCTGCGCATAAAACTCAGAATTTTCCAAACGAAGACTTTTGGACGATGGGAGTCCCACTCACTTTACAGGGAATACGAGGAACTGATGCCGTCAAAAATTAACTGGATTGATAACCTGCGCGGAATAGCGTGTCTGATGGTGGTCATGATCCACACGACGACCTGGTATGTCACGAATGCCCACAGCATCAGCCCCGTTAACTGGGATATTGCCAATATCCTCAACTCCGCGTCGCGCGTCAGCGTGCCGCTGTTTTTTATGATTTCCGGCTTTCTCTTTTTTGGCGAGCGTAGCGCGCAGCCGAGGCACTTCATCCGCATCGCTGCCTGTCTGGGGTTCTACAGCGCCGTTGCCCTGCTCTATATCACCCTGTTTACCTCCATTAACGCCGGGTTATCCCTCAAATATTTGCTGCAAAAACCGGTTTTCTACCACCTGTGGTTCTTCTTCGCCATCATCGTTATCTATCTGGTCTCTCCGCTCATTCAGGTGAAAAACGTCAGCGGGAAAATGCTTCTGGCTCTGATGGTGGTGATTGGCATCGTCGCCAATCCGAACACGGTCTCGCAGAAAATCGACGGTTTCGAATGGTTGCCGGTAAACCTCTATATCAACGGCGACACCTTCTACTACGTGCTTTACGGCATGCTGGGGCGCGCCATCGGGATGATGGACACGCAAAAGCGCGGTCTGAACTGGCTCTGCGGAGCGCTGTTTATCGCCGGCGTGGCGGTGATTTCACGCGGGACGCTACATGAGCTTCAGTGGCGCGGCAATTTTGCCGATACCTGGTATCTGTATTGCGGGCCGATGGTCTTTATCTGTGCCGTATCGCTGCTCACGCTCGTTAAAAACACCCTGAATGCGCGTCCCCTTCCCGTGCTGGGCTTTATCTCGCGGCACTCGCTGGGAATTTACGGTTTTCACGCGCTGGTGATCCACGCCCTGCGAACAAGGGGCGTTGAGCTCAAAAGCTGGCCGGTGCTGGATATCGTCTGGATTTTTGCCGCTACGCTGGTTATCAGCCTGCTGCTGTCGATGCTGCTGCAAAAAATCGACGCGCGCCGCTTCGTCAGCTAACGCTGCGCTGCCGGGCGCGGTGGTACTGGCGCGGGGAGGAGAAGCCTGCCGCCAGAGAGGCCTGTTCCACGCCGCGCCCCTGCATCAGCCACTGCTCCGCCACCGCCAGACGCAGCTGCTCCAGATAATCGCGGACGCTAATCCCTAAATGCGTCTGGAAAAGCCGGGTGAGATGGCGCGGGCTGACGTGCGCCAGTGCGGCGATATCAGGCAAGCTCCACGTTTTTTGCGGCTCGGCGGTGAGCGCATCCTGCGCCCGATGGATCGCCGGATGAAGATGGTTGCGATAGCGCAGCCACGGTGAAAGCTGGGGATCGTCACCGGAACGGCGGAACCAGACCACCATCTCGCGCGCCACGGCCAGCGCCTTTTCGGGACCGCACAGGCGGTTAATCATATGCAGCGCCAGATCGATGCCCGACGTGATCCCCGCGCTGGTCCAGATATTCTCGTCCTGTACAAAGATGCGGTTTTCTTTAATCGTCGCCGTGGGAGCCACAGTGCGTAAACGGCTGATAACGTCATGGTGGGTTGTGCACTGTTTGTTATTCAGCAGGCCCGATTTCGCCGCCAGCAGCGCACCAGAACAGACGCACATCACCGTGATATCCCGGCGCTGAATGACCGGCTGCAAGCGCATTAGCCAGTGCTGGATCTGCTGCGCCTGCGGCGTTGAGAACTGAACGCGGGAGTCGCTCACCCCCGGCAGGACAAGCAGACTCCCCGGAGGCAGACTTTCCGGCAACGGCTGGATGCCGCCCATCGTCAGGCCTATCGACGTCGGCACGTCCGGTTGCGGCCCAATGTAATGCAGACGAAACGCGTCGCCAGCCAGCACAAAGGTCTCCGCCGGGCCTGACATATCCAGTGCCAGTACCCCGGGTAACATCACGAACCAGACGTCGATGCGCATTACAGTGACTCCAGCGTCTCCGCTACCGTTTTAATTTCGGCAAAACGCCCGGCCAGTACCGTCTCGGTACGATGGCGAATTTCCGCTGCGCTCAGGGTAATGCCCTTGTACATCATGGGAAACGTCAGCGTTGCCTCGCTCACAAACGTCACAGCATAACCCAGATCGGATGCTACCCGAGCGGTGGTTTCACAGCATTGTTCCGTGCGAATGCCGCAGATAATCAGCTGGTTGATATCACGCTCGCGCAGCCAGCGGTCAAGCCCGGTATCCGTGAAGGCATTATGGACGTGTTTCTGGAAAACCACATCCGGCTGATGACGCAAAAAGGCCATCGGTTTGACATAGCCGCTTTGCAGCGTGAAGGGGCCGTCTTCATCCACATGAAAAATATCAACGACAGGAATACCGCGCGCCTGGCAGCCTTCAATCAGCCCCAGCATCGCCTGCTGAAAGGCAGGAATGTCGCCCTCCTGCCAGTAAGGGCGATGATGGAAGGACTGCTGAGTATCAATATTGATGAGTGCAATGCGTGACATGATAAATCTCCTCGCCAGTGGGTGTGTCACCATACTGGCAAGGAAAGAGAGGCACGCACAGACCAAAAAAGGACATCCTCGTGCCTCTGTCGGACAAGCGAGTTTATGACATCAGCGGCAGCAGCTGCTGATAGATTTTGCGGAACACCTCGCGCCTTTCTGCATAACGGGCATGTCCTGCCGCGTCAGGCACATGCGCCTGTTCAAGCGTAAGCTGCGGCAGCAGTTGCGAAAGCGGCTTTTCCGGGTTCATAGCGATCTGCGCCAGACGCGCGGCGCCGAGCGCGGGGCCAACATCCCCTCCCGTGCGGAAATCCAGCTGCAACCCGCTGATATCCGCCAGCATCTGTCGCCAGTAAGGGCTTCGCGCGCCGCCGCCAATCAGGGTGACGCTCGCCGGTTTCAGGCCGCAGTCGTGCACTACATCCATTCCGTCGGCCAGCGCATACCCCACACCTTCCAGAACCGCACGCGCCAGCTCTGCCGGGCCGTGCTGATGGGTTAGGCCAAAGAATACCCCTTTCGCTTCCGGGTTGTTGTGCGGCGTACGCTCGCCAGAAAGATAGGGTAAAAACCAGACGGTACTCGCCGCGTCATCCGCCTGCTGCGCCGCCGCAATGAGTGCCGGAACGTCCGCCATGCCGGTAAGCTTCGCCGCCCAGTCCAGGCAGGATGCCGCGCTCAGCATCACCGACATCAAATGCCATTTTCCCGGAAGCGCATGACAGAAACTGTGCACAGCGCTTTCGGGATTGCTGCGATAGCCGTCGCTGACGGCAAAATAGACCCCAGAGGTTCCCAGCGACAGCATCGTCTGCCCCGCCTCAACCATCCCGACACCCACGGCACCCGCCGCGTTATCACCGCCCCCGGCCACCACCGGTACGGCAAGCATATTCCAGCGTTCCGCAACGTCTGGCAGCAGCGTACCCGTCACCTCACAGCCTTCGAACAGCGCGGGCATATGTTCCCGGGTCAGATGGCAGGCATCCAGCATCGCCTCGCTCCAGTCGCGCTTCGCCACGTCGAGCCACATGGTGCCCGCGGCATCGGACATGTCGCTGGCGAAATCGCCCGTCATACGAAAGCGCAGATAGTCTTTCGGCAGCAGGACTTTCGCCACCTGACGGAAAATCTCCGGCTCGTGGCGCTGTACCCACAAAAGTTTTGGTGCGGTGAAGCCCGGCATCATCAGGTTGCCCGTAATCTCGCGGGACGTGGGCACACGCGCTTCAAGGATTGCGCACTCTTCCGCACAGCGGCCATCGTTCCAGAGAATAGCCGGGCGCAGAACGCGATGCTGGCTATCCAGCAACGTTGCACCATGCATTTGTCCGGCAATGCCCAGCGCTTTCACGTCGCGCAGGCTGTGCTGCTCGCCTAAGGCTTTTATCGCGCGATCCGTCGCCTGCCACCACTGCTCCGGGTCCTGCTCCGACCACAGCGGATGCGGGCGTGAAACCTGCAGCTTTTCAGTCTGCGTTGCTAACACGTCGCCCTGCTCGCTTAACAGGATGGCTTTCACACCCGATGTGCCAAGATCGATCCCGATATACATTGTGGTGACTCCTTTGACAGAAATGCCCGGTGGCGCTTCCGCTTACCGGGCCTGGATGCTGTTATTTATCGAACAGGTAGTGATTAACCAGGTTTTCCAGCAATTCCTGATGCCCGCTCTGGTGCTGCGGCGCCAGCTGCTGTTGTTCAGCGTACTTCGCGATGTCCGCAAGCGATAACTGACCCTTCAAAATTTGCTGGCCCAGCTCACTGTTCCAGCCGCTGTAGCGCTTCGCCACGCGCTTATCCAGCTCGCCGTCTTCAATCATACGCGCCGCCACTTTCAGCGCCAGCGCCATGGTGTCCATCGCGCCAATGTGGCCGTAGAACAGATCGTATTTGTCGGTGCTCTGGCGACGCACCTTGGCGTCAAAGTTGAGGCCGCCGGTGGTGAAACCGCCCGCTTTGACGATCTCGTACATCACCAGCGCATTCTCTTCCACGCTGTTCGGGAACTGGTCGGTATCCCAGCCCAGCTGCGGATCGCCGCGGTTCGCATCTACCGATCCGAAGATGCCCAGCGCAATCGCAGAGGCAATTTCGTGATGGAATGAGTGGCCCGCCAGGGTAGCGTGGTTAGCCTCAATATTCACTTTGATCTCTTTTTCCAGACCAAACTGCTTCAGGAAGCCATACACGGTCGCGACATCGTAGTCGTACTGATGCTTGGTTGGTTCCTGCGGTTTAGGCTCGATCAGCAGCGTGCCGCGGAAGCCGATTTTGTGCTTATGGTCGACAACCATCTGCATAAAGCGGCCAATCTGCTCGCGCTCCTGGCGCAGGTCGGTATTGAGCAGGGTTTCATAGCCTTCACGGCCGCCCCACAGGACATAGTTTTCGCCGCCCAGCTGATGCGTAGCGTTCATTGCCGTCACCACCTGCGTAGCCGCCCAGCTAAACACTTCCGGATCCGGGTTGGTGGCCGCACCCGCACCATAGCGTGGGTTGGTGAAGCAGTTTGCCGTACCCCAGAGCAGCTTCACGCCGCTTTGCTGCTGTTTTTCTGCCAGCACGTCCACCATCTGCGCAAAATTGTTCAGGTACTCTTTCAGCGACGCCCCTTCCGGCGATACGTCAACATCATGGAAGCAGTAGTACGGCACGTTCAGCTTGTGGAAGAACTCAAACGCCACGTCGGCTTTGCGTTTCGCCAGCTCGATGGCCTCACCCGGCTGTTGCCACGGACGGTCAAAGGAACCCACGCCGAACATATCGGCGCCGTTCCAGCAGAAGGTATGCCAGTAACAGGCGGCAAAGCGCAGATGATCTTCCATGCGCTTACCCAGCACCAGCTCATCCGGATTGTAGTGACGAAATGCTAAAGGATTGGTCGTTTTTGGGCCTTCGTAACGAACGCGATCGAGTTGGTCGAAATAAGCTTGCATATTGAGCTCCATAATCAGGGTATGCGGCGAGTCGTTGATTCAGGAGCAATAGTGAATAGACATTTTGGGTTGCTCAATTACGTTATTTCACACTGCTATTGAGAGAATGCACAACTGTGCGCTGGCTCGCAAAATAATGCGCAGACAAACTATTTTTCGGCGCACATTCCAGAATCAAATGTAATTAAGGCGTTACGAATTTTAAAATCCGATCGCGGTCATAAATTCAGAAACAAACCAAATATCGTAATGAGAAGATAAAAATCTGTAATTGCCAGCCCGCCTTTCCGCGTTAAAAATTTGCTGCGACCCAGCAGTGAATGTTTCTTTTATCTCAGCAACACATACCCCTACAAAAAGGCCTAATAATTATGAAGATAAAGAACCTGACCCTAACGCTCTGCACTACGCTCCTCCTTGCAAGCTTTGCAGGGCATGCCAAGGAGGTCAAAATTGGCATGGCGATTGATGACCTGCGTCTGGAGCGCTGGCAAAAAGATCGCGATATTTTTGTGAAAAAAGCGGAATCACTCGGTGCGAATGTGTTTGTTCAGTCGGCTAACGGCAATGAAGAAACGCAAATGTCGCAGATCGAGAATATGATCAACCGGGGAGTCGATGTTCTGGTCATTATCCCTTATAACGGCCAGGTATTAAGTAACGTGGTGAAAGAAGCGAAGCAGGAAGGCATAAAAGTTCTCGCTTATGACCGCATGATTAATAACGCCGATATTGATTATTATATTTCCTTCGACAATGAAAAAGTGGGCGAATTACAGGCGCAAAGCCTGATCGACAAAGTGCCTCAAGGCAATTATTTCCTGATGGGCGGTTCGCCGGTGGATAACAACGCCAAACTGTTCCGCGAAGGGCAAATGAAGGTCCTTAAGCCGTACATCGACAGCGGCAAAATTAAGGTGGTCGGCGATCAGTGGGCCGACGGATGGTTACCAGAAAATGCCCTGAAGATTATGGAAAATGCGCTGACGGCTAATAACAACAAAATTGATGCTGTCGTGGCCTCCAACGATGCCACAGCAGGCGGGGCTATTCAGGCTCTGAGTGCCCAGGGACTGGCCGGTAAAGTCGCGATTTCTGGTCAGGATGCCGACCTGGCGGGCGTAAAACGCATTATCGCAGGTACCCAGACCATGACGGTCTACAAACCGATTACCGAACTTGCCAATACGGCGGCGGAAATTGCCGTTGAGCTGGGCAACGGTAAGCAACCTAAAGCAGATGCAACGCTGAATAACGGCCTGAAAGACGTTCCGGCTCGCCTGCTCACGCCAATTGAAGTCAATAAAGAGAACATTGACGCCACCGTTATTAAAGACGGTTTCCACAAGAAGAGCGAACTGTAATCCGGCGCTGCCCCTGCTCTGCGGGGGCGCATCACGTTGTACTGTTCTTCCCTCGGGTTATGTGGAGCAGTTATGCCTTATTTACTTGAAATGAAAAGCATCACCAAGCGCTTCGGCGCGGTGAAAGCCGTCGACAACGTCAGTCTCCGGTTGAACCCTGGCGAAGTGGTTTCGCTGTGTGGCGAGAACGGTTCGGGCAAATCAACGCTGATGAAAGTCCTGTGTGGGATCTACCCGCACGGCAGTTACGAAGGCGAAATTGTCTTTGCCGGTGAAGTCATCCAGGCGACGCACATTCGCGACACCGAACGTAAAGGCATCGCCATCATCCACCAGGAGCTGGCGCTGGTGAAACATCTCACCGTGCTGGAGAACATCTTCCTCGGAGCCGAGATTTCCCGCCACGGCGTGCTGGATTACGACACCATGACGCTCCGCTGTGAAAAGCTGCTGGCGCAGGTGAGCCTCAACATTTCACCGGATACCCGCGTGGGCGACCTGGGCCTGGGGCAACAGCAGCTGGTCGAAATTGCGAAGGCGCTGAATAAACAGGTCAGGCTGCTGATCCTCGATGAGCCAACGGCGTCGCTCACCGAACAGGAAACTGCGGTTCTGCTCAATATCATCCGCGATCTGCAAAACCACGGTATCGCCTGCATCTACATTTCGCACAAGCTGAACGAGGTAAAAGCCATTTCGGACACCATCTGCGTGATCCGCGACGGGCAACACATTGGCACGCGTGAAGCTGCGGGCATGAGTGAAGATGACATCATCACCATGATGGTGGGCCGCGAGCTGACCGCGCTCTACCCGAATGAGCCCCACACTAAGGGCGATGAAGTGCTGCGCGTGGAAAACCTGACCGCGTGGCACCCCGTTAACCGCCACATTAAGCGGGTCAATAACGTTTCGTTTTCCCTTCACAGCGGCGAAATTCTTGGGATTGCTGGGCTCGTCGGTGCCGGGCGTACCGAAGCCGTGCAGTGCCTGTTTGGCGTGTGGCCAGGGCGCTGGGAGGGCACGATATATATAGACGGCCAGCCCGTGAGAATCTACAACTGCCAGCAGGCGATTGCCCGCGGCATTGCCATGGTTCCGGAAGACCGCAAAAAAGACGGCATCGTACCGGTCATGGCGGTGGGTAAAAACATCACCCTTGCGGCACTCGATCGGTTCTCCGGCGCGCTGAGCAGCCTGGATGATGCCGCCGAGCAGCAGTGCATCCTTCAGTCACTTGCCCGGCTGAAGGTCAAAACCTCCTCGCCGGAACTGGCGATTGGCCGACTGAGCGGTGGTAACCAGCAGAAGGCGATTCTGGCGCGCTGTCTGCTCCTCAATCCACGCATATTAATCCTTGATGAGCCGACGCGCGGGATCGATATCGGTGCCAAATACGAAATCTACAAACTGATTAATCAGCTTGTACAGCAAGGGATTGCCGTCATTGTCATCTCGTCTGAGTTACCCGAAGTGCTCGGCCTGAGCGACCGCGTGCTGGTCATGCACGAGGGGAAACTGAAAGCCAACCTGATTAACCAGAACCTGACGCAGGAGCAGGTGATGGAAGCCGCTTTAAGGAGCGAACGTCATGTCGAAAAGCAATCCGTCTGATATCAAAGTCGCTGTTCCGACGCCCGGCGCGTTCGCGGGGCTAAAAGCGCTGAACCTGCAGGTTTTCGTGATGATCGCGGCGATTATCGTCATCATGCTATTCTTCACGTGGATGACGGATGGCTCGTACTTAAGCGCGCGTAACGTCTCAAACCTGCTCCGCCAGACCGCCATCACCGGCATCCTGGCCGTGGGCATGGTGTTCGTGATCATCTCTGCGGAAATCGACCTGTCGGTCGGGTCGATGATGGGTCTTCTCGGCGGCGTAGCGGCCATTTTTGACGTCTGGCTCGGCTGGCCGCTGCCGCTGACCGTGGCGGTGACGCTGGTACTGGGGCTGGTTTTAGGGGCCTGGAACGGCTGGTGGGTTGCCTATCGGAAGGTGCCATCGTTTATCGTCACCCTGGCGGGAATGCTGGCCTTCCGCGGGATCTTGATCGGTATCACCAACGGCACGACCGTCTCCCCGACCAGCGCGGCGATGTCGCAAATTGGCCAGAGTTACCTCCCGGACAGCATAGGCTTTACGATCGGCGTGGTGGGACTACTGGCGTTTGTCGCGTGGCAGTGGCGTGGACGTATGCGCCGTCAGGCGCTGGGTCTTGCGTCGCCAGCGTCAACGTCCGTGGTAGGACGTCAGGCGCTGACGGCGGTCATTGTGCTGGGCGCCATCTGGCTTCTTAACGACTATCGCGGCGTTCCGACGCCGGTACTGCTGCTGGCGCTGTTACTGCTCGGCGGCATGTTTATGGCGACGCGCACCGCGTTTGGCCGTCGTATTTATGCCATCGGCGGCAACCTTGAAGCTGCCCGCCTGTCGGGTATTAACGTCGAACGTACCAAGCTGGCGGTTTTCGCCATTAACGGCCTGATGGTCGCTATCGCCGGGTTGATCCTCAGCTCGCGTCTGGGGGCAGGCTCTCCTTCCGCCGGTAACATCGCCGAGCTGGATGCTATCGCTGCCTGCGTCATCGGTGGCACCAGCCTCGCAGGCGGTATCGGTAGCGTGGCTGGCGCGGTCATGGGGGCATTTATCATGGCGTCGTTGGATAACGGGATGAGTATGATGGACGTCCCGACGTTTTGGCAGTATATCGTCAAGGGGGCCATTCTTTTACTGGCAGTCTGGATGGACTCTGCCACCAAGCGACGAGCCTGATAACCGCATTGTGACTTAATTGGGAAGCGAGCCATGTTTGAAAAGCGTCACCGCATTACGTTGTTATTCAATGCCAACAAAGCCTACGACCGTCAGGTGGTCGAAGGCGTGGGTGAATATTTGCAGGCGTCGCAATCCGAATGGGATATTTTTATTGAAGAAGATTTCCGCACCCGTCTGGAGAACATCAAAGACTGGCTGGGTGATGGCGTCATCGCCGACTATGACGATCCCATCATCGAGCAGCTGCTAACCGACGTCGACGTGCCGATTGTGGGCGTCGGCGGCTCGTATCATTCACCCGAACACTACCCGCCGGTCCACTACATCGCCACCGATAACCATGCCCTGGTCGAGGCCGCCTTTCTCCATTTAAAGGAGAAAGGCGTCCATCGCTTCGCGTTTTATGGTTTACCCGCCACCAGCGGCAAGCGCTGGGCCGTGGAGCGTGAACATGCGTTTTGCCAGCTGGTCGCGCAGGAGAAGTACCGCGGCGTGGTCTATCAGGGGCTGGAAACCGCACCGGAAAACTGGCAGCACGCGCAAAACCGCCTGGCGGACTGGCTGCAAACGCTGCCGCCACAAACCGGCATTATTGCCGTGACGGACGCACGCGCCCGACACGTGCTGCAGGTCTGCGAACATTTGCATATCCCGGTGCCCGAAAAACTGTGCGTGATTGGCATTGATAACGAAGAACTGACCCGCTACCTGTCCCGCGTGGCGCTCTCCTCCGTAGCACAGGGCACACGTCAGATGGGCTATCAGGCGGCAAAGCTGTTGCACCGTCTGCTGGATAAAGAGTCTCTGCCGCTTCAGCGCCTGCTGGTGCCTCCTGTTCGCGTCGTAGAACGACGCTCAACGGATTATCGCTCCCTAAGCGACCCGGCCGTCATTCAGGCCATGCACTATATCCGCAACCACGCCTGCAAAGGAATTAAGGTCGATCAGGTGCTGGATTCGGTGGGCATTTCGCGTTCGAATCTGGAGAAGCGCTTCAAAGAAGAGGTGGGCGAAACCATTCATGCCGTCATCCATGCGGAGAAGCTGGAGAAGGCCCGCAGCCTGCTTGTCTCTACGTCACTGTCGATCAACGAAATCTCGCAGATGTGCGGCTATCCTTCGCTGCAGTATTTCTATTCGGTGTTTCGCAAAGAGTATGACACCACGCCGAAAGAGTACCGGGATCGCCACAGCGAGGTGCTGATCTAGAAAAGAAAACGCCTTCCAGTGGAAGGCGTTTTTTTGAGATTACATATGGGCGGCGATTAAGCGCTGGTTATCCTGGTACATAGCAAACAGATAGTTGTTATAGCTCTGTCCCTTCGTCGAATAACCTTTCAGCTTGTGAATCATCGTACTGGCCGTCACTTCCTGGTCCGCTTTACGCAGCTGAGCGCGTGATTTACGGAACGATGAGTAGGCCGGGTGCGTGTTCAGATTCACCACATAGGCGTTCACGGAATCTTTCACAGATTCAAACTGCGAATAGCCTTTCACCTTGCCAGGCGCATTCGTACAACGCCCTTTCGCACATTTCATGCCGAACAGGTTGTTGTTATTACGCGCCAGCTTAGAGGTTCCCCAGCCGCTTTCGGCTGCTGCCATGGTCGCTACCATGCTGCCTGGGATAATGTCCACACGCTCAAGGAGAGCATTCCACGGTACGCGACGCGTGTTACCGTTCCAGCTCAGTTTGTAGCGCTTCGTGATGTCTTTCAGACGCGCGCGTTCAGACGGCGACCAGCGGCTATCGTACTGTTTTGAAATTAACCAGTTACGATCCGCCGTAATCGCGGCATTTTGACTTGTTATGTAAGGCATTACCGTCCGGAGAAACGCTTTTTTTCTTGGTGTTCCGGAAGGGTATTTTCGCAAATCAGGAAGTGAACTACTCTTTGCACTATTGCGAGAATACTCTTGTTTACTGCTAACCTTACTACTTGTCGTCTTTATTACGTGGGCTTTCTTACTCGTTGTATCCGTGTGCGTCTTCGCAAGCACCCCACCCGAAAATGTCGTGGTGAGTAACATGAGTATCGCGGCCCCATATCGTCGAATGGGAGTCGATATCATTAGGTCTCCTGGTCGGATGTAATCATCCCAACACCTTATTTTTTTCACAAATTTGAGAGCGGAATCTCAAATCATATCAAAAATAGACTTCAAGAGCACGTATAGAAATAGTCCAAATCCGAAACTATGTCACCTGAAACTTGCTCATAAAAACATCATTCCTGAAAAAATGTGTGCGATATCGCATATAACTGCCTAATTTTGCGCAAGATCACTCATCCTCACGCATCCTCCTGGCAGAAAGCGACAGGGGATGAGTTTTTCCCGCCCGCCTGCTGGCAAACTGGTCAAAAAATCCGCGACAGGAACCAGGAATGAAACGCACCGCAATAGCCTTTCTGATGTTACCCGCACTGGCACATGCCGACTGGTCATCGCCGGGGTTTGACGCATTTCGCGCCGAAGGCACTGGGGTTTTCACCAGCCAGGCAAAGCTTGCGAAGGGTACGCGCCCTCTTACACTGAGTTTTGACAAGACGTGCTGGCAGCCCACAGGCGCGATAAAACTCAATGAGATGCTCTCGCTCAAGCCCTGCGACGGGTCTCCGCCGCAGTGGCGCCTTTTCCGCGACGGTCAATACCAGATGCGGATTGATACCCGATCCGGCACGCCCACTCTGTTGCTGACAATTCAGAGCACCGCAGAACAGCCGGTTGCAAGCGTTATCCGCCAGTGCCCGAAGTGGGACGGTAAGCCGCTGACGCTGGACGTCAGCCATACCTTCCCGGAAGGATCCGTCGTGCGCGACTACTACAGCAAACAGACGGCCACCGTACAAGATGGAAAAATCACCCTGCAGCCAGCCGCCAACAGTAACGGCCTGCTGCTGCTCGAGCGCGCCGAAACCGACAAACCAGCGCCGTTTAGCTGGCAAAACGCCACGGTCTATTTTGTACTGACAGACCGCTATGTGAATGGCGACCCGGGCAACGACAACAGCTACGGTCGCCACAAAGACGGCATGCAGGAAATTGGCACCTTCCACGGTGGCGATCTTAAAGGGCTCGCCAGCAGGCTCGACTATTTACAGCAGCTGGGGGTGAACGCGCTCTGGATAAGTTCCCCGCTTGAGCAGATCCACGGCTGGGTAGGCGGTGGCACCAAAGGGGACTTCCCACACTATGCCTATCACGGCTACTACACCCAGGACTGGACGAAGCTCGATGCCAACATGGGCACCGAGGACGATCTGCGCCATCTTGTTGATGAAGCGCACAGGCGCGGCATTCGCATCCTGTTCGATATCGTCATGAACCACGCGGGCTACGCGACGCTTGCGGACATGCAGGAGTACCAGTTTGGCGCGCTGTATCTGCAGGGTGATGAGCTGAAAAAGACCCTGGGCGACCGGTGGACGGACTGGAAGCCGGGCGCGGGCCAAAGCTGGCATAGCTTCAACGATTACATCAACTTTAGCGACAAAGCCGCATGGGAAAAATGGTGGGGCAAGAAATGGATCCGCACCGACATCGGTGATTACGACAACCCCGGCTTCGACGATTTAACCATGTCGCTGGCGTTCCTGCCGGATCTGAAAACGGAATCCACCGCCCCTTCCGGGCTACCCAATTTCTACCAACACAAGCCCGATACCCACGCGAAAGCCATCCCGGGATATACCCCGCGCGACTATCTCACCCAATGGCTCAGCCAGTGGGTGCGCGACTACGGCATTGACGGTTTCCGGGTGGATACCGCGAAGCACGTCGAGCTTGCGGCCTGGCAACAGTTAAAGGACCAGGCTAGTCAGGCGCTGGCCGCGTGGAAAGGGGCCAACCCGGACAAAAAGCTCGATAACGCACCGTTCTGGATGACCGGCGAGTCCTGGGGTCACGGAGTGATGCAAAGCGACTATTACCGCCACGGTTTCGACGCGATGATCAACTTTGATTATCAGGAGCAGGCGGCAAAAGCGGTGGATTGCCTGGCCGATATGGATCTCACCTGGCAGCAGATGGCGGAAAAACTGCAAAGCTTCAACGTGCTGAGCTATCTCTCCTCCCATGACACACGCCTGTTCCGCGAAGGAGGCCAGCGCGCTGCGGAGCTGCTCCTGCTGGCACCGGGCAGCGTACAAATCTATTACGGTGATGAATCCGAGCGTCCGTTTGGCCCGACGGGGTCTGACCCGCTGCAGGGTACCCGCTCGGATATGAACTGGCAGGACGTGACGGGCAAGCAGGCCTTAACCGTCGCCCACTGGCAAACGCTGGGCCAGTTCCGCGCTCGCCATCCGGCGATCGGTGAAGGCAGACAAACCACGCTGTCGCTGAAAGAGGGGTACGGCTTCGTGCGCGAGCACAAGGGCGATAAGGTGATGGTGGTATGGGCGGGTAATCAATAATTATTCCCCCCTCACCCTGGCCCTCTCCCCGCATGGGGAGTGAGCCGGGGGTGAGGGGTGAAACCCACCAGAACTATTCACTACAAAAATCCCACTCCGCCCTACAAAACAACAAATCCGACCACATCTCCCGATTTGCACCAGCACAGTGCTAGCGTTATGGTTACCCACTTTCAAAATAAGCTCGATAGAACACCTGCTATGACGTTTTCACTTTTTGGCGACAAATTCACCCGCCATTCAGGCATTACTCGCCTGATGGAGGACCTCAACGACGGGCTGCGCACACCGGGTGCCATCATGCTCGGCGGCGGAAACCCGGCGCAAATTCCGGAGATGACAACCTATTTCCAGACGCTGCTCGCGCAGATGCTGGAAAACGGCAAAGCGACCGATGCGCTCTGCAATTACGACGGTCCGCAGGGTAAAACCGAGCTACTGACTCTCCTTGCCAAAATGCTGCGTGAAGAGCTGGGCTGGGATATCGAACCACAGAATATTGCACTAACAAACGGCAGCCAGAGCGCGTTTTTCTACTTGTTTAACCTGTTCGCAGGGCGTCGCGCCGACGGCACCACCAAAAAAGTGCTGTTCCCGCTGGCGCCGGAGTATATCGGCTACGCCGATTCCGGCCTGGAAGAGGATCTGTTCGTCTCCGCGCGTCCGAACATTGAGCTGCTGCCGGAAGGCCAGTTCAAATATCACGTCGATTTTGAACATCTGCATATTGGTGAAGAGACGGGGATGATCTGCGTATCGCGCCCGACTAACCCAACGGGCAACGTGATCACCGACGACGAACTGATGAAGCTGGATGTCCTGGCGAACCAGCACGGCATCCCGCTGGTGATCGACAATGCCTACGGCGTGCCGTTCCCGGGCATTATCTTCAGCGAAGCACGTCCGCTGTGGAACCCGAACATTGTCCTGTGCATGAGCCTCTCCAAGCTGGGTCTGCCGGGCAGCCGCTGCGGCATCATCATCGCCAATGAGAAAATCATCACCGCCATCACCAATATGAACGGCATTATCAGCCTATCACCGGGCGGCATTGGCCCGGCAATGATGTGCGAGATGATCAAACGCCAGGACCTGCTGCGTCTGTCAAATGACGTGATCAAGCCTTTCTATTACCAGCGCGTTCAGGAGACGATTGCGACGCTTCGCCGCTACTTACCGGAAGAACGCTGCCTGATCCACAAACCTGAAGGAGCGATTTTCCTGTGGCTGTGGTTTAAGGATTTACCTATCACTACCGAATTGCTTTACCAGCGCCTGAAAAAGCGCGGCGTGTTGATGGTGCCGGGCGATTACTTCTTCCCGGGTCTGGATAAGCCGTGGCCGCACACGCACCAGTGCATGCGCATGAACTACGTGCCCGATCCGGCAAAAATCGAAGCGGGCGTCAAAATTCTCGCCGAAGAAATTGAAAAAGCGTGGCACGAAGGCAGCCAGTAACACGCTACCCCTCACGCACGTTAAAACCCAGCTCTTTTGATATCGCCTCTGCCGTTTCGCGCAGAGGCTTGAGCAGGTTTTTCTCGCCAACCTGCTTCATGCGGGACGTCGACAACGAAATGGAGATCGCGAAAGCGGCATGATGGTCATCAAGCCGTCCGGCGTGGAGTACGACGTGATGACGGCGGAGGATATGGTGGTGGTGAACATTGCCACCGGTCTGGTGGTCGAAGGCAGTAAAAAACCCTCCTCTGATACACCAACCCATCTGGCACTGTATCGCCGTTATCCGGAGATTGGCGGCATCGTACATACCCATTCCCGCCACGCCACCATCTGGTCGCAGGCGGGACAGGATTTACCCGCCTGGGGCACGACACACGCAGACTATTTCTACGGAGCGATCCCCTGCACGCGGCTGATGAAGAGTGCGCCTATATGGGCCTGTTCTCACGCCAGCTCGCACCACAGTTACCGGCTATGCAGCAGGCGCTGCTGGACAAGCATTATCTGCGCAAGCACGGGGCGAACGCCTATTACGGGCAGTAATCAACCGGAATTAATATGCTCCTTACAGTACCGCCGTTTCCAGACGGCGGGGGTTAACCCGGTATGCTTCGAGAATATCTGCCGGAAATATCCCACGTCGTTAAAGCCGCAGCGCGCTGCGACCTCGGTTAATGACGCAGCGTCGTTGAGCAGGAGTTTTTCCGCCGCCCTGACGCGCTGGCGATGTATCGCCTCCGTCAGGGTTAAATGGAAAGTCCGGCGAAAGACGCGCCCGAGATAATCTGCATTACAGTGCAACGCTTTTGCCAGCTGCGAGGTGGATATCGGTAAATGAAACTGCGTGCGAATAAGCTGTTTTGCCTTCCATGCCATCGCCGCGCCGGCCTGATCTGCGCTGTCTTCATATCCTGAAGAGTTCGACACCTGCTGTAAAATCAATAATAAAATCATCTCCAGCGCCATGCTACGCCGTAATTTCTCCTGCTCGCTGAGGAATTGACGAAAGAGCGCAATCACATATTCCGCATCCCTTACGCGGCAGTGTTGTTCTATTGCCAGAGGAGCAGCGTTGGGTAACGTTGGATCTTGCGGCTCCACCTCAAAATGCAGCCAGTAAAAGCGCAGGTCCGCCGGGAAATCCTCCACGCCCACATGCCGACGCTGCGGCCAGAGCAATAAACTCTCTCCCGCATTAACATCAAAAACATGATTTTCTTCCTGGATCGTTAAAGTCCCTTTTTCGACAAAAATAATCTCCCACGATGTTAATTTTCGCGCAGGGTGGCGGCCCACTCCGCGGGAGATAAATAGCCCGCCATTTTGAACCTTAACCGGAAGCGCTATGGATAATTCGAGCATGGATATTCACCATTCCGCTTTTATTGTCGTTAATATTCGACTTACCCGTTGATTATTAATCAATATTAAAATATCTGTCCGATCGGAATCACATTTTTATCATCAGGTCGGAATCGTCACCTTTTTATACTTTTCCCTTCCCTTGTTGGCCTTCCCGTTCGATGCAGAATAAAGAGGTACCCAGCATAAATACGATAATAAATTCGATCTCCGAGGAGTTACTTCATGACTTCCACACCGATTACAGACGCAGACGCTGCAAAACAGAAAGTCGATGACCGGCTGTCCGTCCGCGAGAAAATGGGCTACGGCCTGGGCGATGCGGGCGGCACGGTAATTACCTGCCTGATCATGAACTTTCTGACCTTTTTCTATACCGATGTATTTGGTCTCACCCCTGCGCTGGTGGGCACGCTGTTTATTGCCCTTCGCGTGTTTGACGCCATTTCCGATCCGGTGATGGGCGTCATTGCTGACCGCACGCAGAGCCGCTGGGGCCGATTTCGTCCCTGGCAGCTGTGGGTCGCCGTCCCGATAGGCATTATCGGCGTAATGACCTTCACCGTTCCGGAAGCCAGCATGGGCGTGAAAATCGCCTGGGCGTTCGGCACCTATTTGCTGTTATCCGTGGGCTATACCGCCATCAACGTGCCCTACTGCGCGCTGATCAACACCATGACCACCCGCCACAACGAGGTGATCGCCTGCCAGTCCTGGCGCTTTGTGCTGTGCGGCGTGGCGGGCTTTCTGGTCTCCGTTGGCCTGCCGTGGCTGGTAGCGGAGCTGGGTCAGGGCGATGCCGCGAAGGGTTATCAACTGGGCGTTGGCGTGCTGTGCGCTATCGCCGTGGTGATGTTCTTGTGCTGCTTCTTCTGGGTTCGCGAACGCGTTCCGCTGGCGCTGATGGGCAAATTCACCCTGCGCGAGCACCTGGCGGGCCTGCGTAAAAACGATCAGCTGCTGCTGATGTTGTTGATGTCGTTTCTGCTGATCAACGTCTTCAACATTCGCGGCGGTGGATATATGTACTTTATCACCTACGTGCTTCAGGGCAGCACGGCGTACACCTCGCTGTTTTTCACCATGGTGACCTTTGCCGCTATTCTGGGCGCGGTGATCGTCAGCCCGCTGTCGCGCCGTATTGATACCGTCAAACTCTACTACTACACCAACCTGGCGCTCGCTGCGCTTGCGGTGGGCATGTGGTTTCTGCCGGGTGGCCCGGCGCATCAGACGCTATGGCTGATCGTCATTTTAAGCAACGGCGTGATCCTGGGCTTCACTCTGCCGCTGCACTTCTCGCTAATGGCCTTTGCCGATGACTACGGCGAGTGGAAAACCGGCGTGCGTTCGTCGGGCATGAACTTCGCCTTCAACCTGTTTTTCATCAAGCTTGCGTGGGCGTCAAGCGCCGGGATTATCAGCCTGGTGTTTATTGCCGTGGCCTATCAGCCAGGCGCGGGCAACCAGACGCCAGCCTCACTGCAGGGCATCACCGCCATGGAGACGCTGCTGCCTGCCCTTGTCCACCTGCTGCTGGCGGTCGCTATCCGCTGGTGCAGGCTTAATAACCCAATGATGTCGCGCATTTCCACCGACCTGCGCCAGCGTCACGTACCGTCCTGAGGAGAATGCTATGTCCATAATGGAATCCGACCTGCACCAGCTGAAAATCAACGATCCGTTTCTCGGGCAATATCAACGGCTGGTCCGTGACGTGGTGATCCCTTACCAGTGGGATGCGCTAAACGACCGCGTGGCGGAGGCCGAACCCAGCCACGCCATCGCTAACTTCCGCATCGCGGCCGGGCTGGAACAGGGGGAGTTTTACGGGATGGTGTTTCAGGACAGCGACGTGGCGAAATGGCTCGAAGCCGTGGCGTGGTCGCTGTGCCAGAAGCCGGATGCAGCACTGGAAAAAACCGCCGACGAGGTGATTGAGCTGGTCGCGGCGGCGCAGTGTGAAGATGGCTACCTCAACACCTACTTTACGGTAAAAGCCCCCGAGGAACGCTGGACGAATCTGGCCGAATGCCACGAGCTGTACTGCGCCGGGCATATGATTGAAGCGGGCGTGGCGTATTTCCAGGGAACCGGAAAACGTCGCCTGCTGGACGTGGTGTGCAGGCTGGCGGACCATATCGACAGCGTGTTTGGCCCGGGAGAAACACAGCTACACGGTTACCCTGGTCACCCGGAAATCGAGCTGGCGCTGATGAGGCTGTACGACGTCACGCAGGAGCCGCGTTATCTCAATCTGGTGAAATACTTTATTGAAGAACGCGGCGCGCAGCCTCACTTCTACGATAGCGAATACGAGAAGCGCGGCAAAACATCTTACTGGAACACCTATGGTCCGGCGTGGATGGTCAAGGACAAAGCCTACAGCCAGGCGCATCTGCCCCTTGCGGAACAACAAACGGCCATCGGCCATGCCGTGCGTTTCGTCTATCTGATGGCGGGCATGGCGCATCTGGCGCGCCTGAGCAACGACGAAGGTAAACGCCGGGACTGTCTGCGTCTGTGGAACAACATGGCGCAGCGCCAGCTGTACATTACCGGCGGGATTGGCTCGCAGAGCAGCGGCGAGGCGTTCAGCAGCGATTACGATCTGCCCAACGATACGGTTTACGCCGAAAGCTGCGCCTCAATCGGCCTGATGATGTTCGCCCGCCGGATGCTGGAGATGGAGGCAGACGGCCACTACGCCGACGTGATGGAGCGCGCGCTGTACAACACGGTGCTGGGCGGGATGGCGCTGGACGGTAAGCATTTCTTTTATGTCAATCCACTGGAAGTGCATCCGAAAACGCTGGCCTTTAACCATATCTATGACCACGTGAAGCCGGTGCGTCAGCGCTGGTTCGGCTGCGCCTGCTGCCCGCCGAATATCGCCCGCGTGCTGACCTCGCTGGGGCACTACATTTATACCGTTCGTCCGGATGCGCTGCTGATAAACCTGTACGTGGGGAACGACGTCGCCATTCCGGTGGGCGATAACGCCCTACAGCTGCGCATTAGCGGTAACTATCCGTGGCAGGAGCAGGTGAAGATCGAAATCACCTCGCCGGTTCCGGTCACCCACACGCTGGCACTCAGGCTGCCGGACTGGTGCGCGGAGCCTGTCGTTTCGCTGAATGGCGAAGCCATTACCGGTGAAGCGTCACGCGGATATCTCTACCTCAACCGCCGCTGGCAGGAAGGCGACACCCTGACCCTGACGCTACCGATGCCGGTCCGCCGCGTGTACGGTAACCCCCAGGTGCGCCAGCAGGCGGGTAAAGTCGCGCTACAGCGCGGGCCGCTGGTTTACTGCCTGGAAGAAGCTGATAACGGCGCCAACCTGCATAACCTCTCCTTGCCCCGAGATAGCGAGTTCCGGGTGTATGAAGGCAAAGGCATTTTCGCGCATAAGATGCTAATACAGACAGAAGGGATTGGGTGTCACATGAAGGAAACGGATGCGTTGTGGCAGTACGACCGCTCGCCGGTACAGCGTCAGCCCCGTACGTTGACCTTTATTCCCTGGTTTAGCTGGGCTAACCGGGGAGCAGGGGAAATGCGGATATGGGTGGATGAAGGCTGAATAGCGGCGGTCTGTTGCCCTCACCCACGGGAGAGGTTGAACGCTATGGCAGCACGCGACGTGCTGCCTCAGCCAGAAATGCGCTTCGATTACCGAACTGAGGATGCTCGCTGACAAAGGAATCAATCTTTACCAGCAAACGTCGAGGCATCGTGATGTTAATACGCTCGGCTCTGCCGTCAAACTGCTTCATATTAATATCCACCAGCAACCATTGCCCGCCCGTGAAGTCGTCAGGGTGATTTTCAAGGTGCACTTCGACATTTCCCGGAAGAGGCAATGCTTCATCCATTTCAAACAGCGCTTCGAAGTGCGCGGTGAGCGCCTCACGTGCATCCTGAAAAGCGTCGTCCAGGGAATCACCTGCAAAAAAACAGCCTGGAACGTCAGGAAAAAAGCCGCTGGCGCTACCGTCGGTGTCAGAATGAATGTAAGCCGGATAAAACATAACTACTCCTGATATCAGTGTTTAATTCCCGCCTGCCGCCATATCTGCGCGAGCGTGCCCGGTTTAATATCCTTCTTAGGATGTGGGACAGTAACCAGCCCTTTCTGTTCGGGATGGCGAAACTGATGATGGCTTCCTTTCGTTCTGACACATTTCCAGCCGTGGCCGATCAGAACGGTAATGACATCCGCACTTTTCACATCCCAGCCCTTCCATGATTATACACATGATACACACCATTGCTATCGGGTCGAATCACATTAGCGCATAAGGAACATCAGTGCAGCCGTGTTTTGGCGGAACAGGAAGAAGCATCGAGAAATGAAAAAGGAATACGTTGTATTGCAGATAAAAATGCAGGCAAGATCGTAGGCCGGGCAAGGCAACGCCGTCGCCCGGCTTTACCGCATCAGAAGCGCCAGGTCAGGCCGGTCATTAGCGCGAAGCTATCATCGCGGTCGATCATCGGGCTGTTCTTCACGTCATCAGGCAACACGGTGTAGACCGCGCTGGCGTTGAGGTACAGCTTCTGGGTTAACTGATATTTAGCTGCCAGACCAACGTAGGGCGTCCAGCTGTCGCCGGCGGTGTATTGATCCAGCCCTGAGCGGCGTGACTCGCTGCCGGATACGCCGTAGTAGTAGTCGTTATAGCTCTCGTCGCTGTAAAAAACACCGACAGAAGGCGTCAGGGTCAAACGCTCCATCCTGATTGGACGGAAGTAGGATACCTCGCCCACCACGCCGCCGCTTTCATCCGTGGCATCGCCTGAAACCGCCACTTTCAGAGAACCCCAGCTTTCGTGGTGGTAGTACGCACCGCCGAGGAACGCAGAGGCTTTACGCTCATCAAGCTGCTTCATCTGGTGGTCGTCGTTATCATCCGGATCAAAATGCAGCGGCATCCAGGATGCGGTCAGGCTGAGTTCATTTTTTGCGTCTTTCCACAGGATCCATCCGCCCGTGGTCTGGCGAACATAGAAGCGATCGCCCTCATAGCTAATTAACGGCACCGCGGTGGTATTTTCGTTATAGCCTTTATAAGGAGACTCATTAAATACGGCCCCCGCGCCAAGTGAAAAGTCACCGGCCATTGCAGAAGAGGTTGCAAATAACGTGGCAGCAATCAGTAAATTGTATTTAATAGTCATGTGAAGTAATCCATTTATACGCCAAATAAGCGGGGCGAATAATAATGGTTACAAATTTGCCGGTGCAACGCTGCAGTTTATATAATATTATATATAAAATCATATAGATGGGTGCGCATGATGAATAAATTACAGATAAAGCCACGCGAGTTAAAAATAATCTCCGTCATCGCAGCCACCCACAGCATTGGTGATGCCGCCGCCCTGCTGGGCATGGCGCAGGCCAACGTCAGTAAATATCTCTCGGATTTTGAAACGCGGGTTGGGCTTAAGGTTTTTGAGCGCACGACCCGCCAGCTCGCTCTGACGCAGTTCGGTGAGGCGTTGCTCCCCTATGCCGACGCCACGCTGAACAAAAACACGCAACTTATTAATTTCATTGCCGATTATAAGCATGAAAAGCGTGGAAAAGTCACGATTTACGCCCCAACGGGCATTGTGACCTATCTCGCGCGCCACGTGATCCACCAGATAAAGGACATCGGGGACATTCGCATTTCCCTTAAAACCTACAACCTGGACCGCAACGAATATTCAGAAGGTGTGTCCTTCCCGGATGACTGTGATATTTTAATTACCTATGCGCAACCGAAAGATGAAAGTCTGGTCGCCAGCGTGTTAGCAAAATATTCCGTCACTGCATTCGCAACCCAGGAATATTTAAATAAACATCCTTTAACCGGACCTGAAGATTTAATTAATCACTCCTGTATTCTGATCGACTCCATGCTGGTCGATGACGCCAACATCTGGCGTTTTCGCATGCATGGCAGTGATGATGTGCATGATTATCGGGTAACCGGAAACTATATTTGCGACAATACCCAGACGGCTCTGGAGCTGGCAAGAAATAACCTTGGCATTGTGTTCGCGCCGAAAGAAAGCCTGAAGAAGGAATTAACGCAAGGCACGCTGGTCCCCTGTTTCCCGCATCAGGAAGAGTGGTGGCTCGATCTGACCGCCATCTTCCGCAAGCGCGAATATCAGCCCTGGCGCGTACAATATGTTCTGGATGGCGTCCTCAACTGCCTGCGCCAGCAAATTGCTCAGGCCGTCCATGGACGGCCTGAACTGGGCGATTAGAACAGCCCCAGCGGTTTATCGGAGTAGCTGACAAGCAGACATTTCGTCTGCTGGTAATGCTCCAGCATCATCTTGTGCGTTTCACGCCCGATGCCCGATTGCTTATACCCGCCAAATGCCGCATGAGCCGGATAGGCGTGGTAGCAGTTGGTCCATACGCGTCCCGCCTGAATGCCTCTGCCCATTTTATAGGCCAGGTTGCCGTTGCGGCTCCAGACTCCCGCCCCCAGGCCATACGGCGTGTCGTTGGCAATCTCCAGCGCCTCCTCCATCGTTTTGAAGGTAGTCACCGCCAGCACCGGTCCGAAAATCTCCTCCTGGAAGACGCGCATGTTGTTCTGCCCGAACAGGATCGTCGGCTCAAGGTAATACCCTTCCTGCAGATCTCCGCCGAGCACCTTACGACGACCGCCGGTCAGGATATCCGCCCCTTCCTTCTTGCCGATATCGATGTAGTTGAGGATAGTCTCAAGCTGGCCATGCGAGACCTGCGCCCCCATCTGCGTAACGTTATCGAGCGGGTTACCGCTGCGGATAGACTCGACGCGGCGAATGGCCCGTTCCATAAAGCGCTCGTAGATGGACTCCTGCACCAGCGCGCGGCTTGGGCAGGTGCAGACTTCGCCCTGGTTAAAGGCAAACAGCGCAAACCCTTCCAGCGCCTTGTCGAAGAAAGCGTCCTCTTCCTCCATCACGTCCGCGAAGAAGATGTTCGGGGACTTCCCGCCCAGCTCGAGGGTCACTGGAATAATGTTTTGCGTGGCGTACTGCATAATCTGCTGGCCCACTTCCGTCGACCCGGTAAACGCCACTTTAGCGATCCGTTTTGAGGTGGCCAGATATTCCCCTATCTCACCGCCCGCGCCGTTCACCACGTTAATCACCCCCGGCGGCAGAAGATCGGCAACAATTTCCATCAGCAGCAGGACAGAGAGCGGGGTTAAACGCGCCGGTTTAAGCACAATGCAGTTCCCGGCGGCCAGCGCGGGCGCCATTTTCCAGCTCGCCATCAGCAGCGGGAAGTTCCACGGAATAATTTGCCCGACGACCCCCAGCGGCTCGTGGAAGTGGTACGCCACGGTGTCGCTATCTACCTCGCTTATTCCGCCCTCCTGCGCGCGAATACAGGAGGCAAAATAGCGGAAGTGGTCGATAGCCAGCGGCACGTCTGCCGCCATCGTTTCCCGGATCGGCTTGCCGTTATCCCAGGTTTCCGCCGTCGCCAGCAGCTCCAGATTCTGCTCCATCCGGTCGGCGATTTTGAACAAAATGGCCGCGCGCTCCTGAACGGAGGTATGGCCCCATTTATCTTTCGCTTTGTGCGCCGCATCCAGCGCCAGATCGATATCCCGCTTGCCGGAGCTGGCAATCTCGCACAGCGGCTGGCCGGTAACGGGCGTCAGGTTGGAATAGTATTCGCCGTCGACGGGGGCCACCCAGTCGCCGCCGATAAAATTGTCATAACGGGGCTTCAGCTTGAGGGGAAAACCATACTCGCCGGGCTGGATACGCGAAGAGGGAGGATTGTTTGTCATGACCGTCTCCTTGCTGTTGGTGTACAACAAGGGTAGTCCCGGCTGGCGGTTTTCTCGCCAGTGGGTGACGAGTTTACGAGCCGTATCACGGATTACCGTACTTTACGTTTCGTTTCTGCCACTGAGCCATACTTAACAGCTCAAGGGCTCATGAGGAACGATGCGATGCAGCTGTTTATCGGTTTTGACGTAGGCGGAACCCACATCAAACACGGCGTGATTGATGAAAATGGCAAGGAGCTGACGACGGACGAGTACGATACTCCTGAGGATAAAAACACCTTCAAAAAGAAGTGGAAAGCGGTAGTTGAAGCGTATCAGGACGAACACGACATCGTCGGTATCGGCGTGAGCTTTCCCGGCCATATTAACCACCACAGCGGCGAAGCGGCAAAAGCGGGCGCGCTCGACTATCTCGACGGTGAAAACCTGTGCGCACTCTTCGCCGGGCTGACCGATCTTCCCGTCACCGTGGAAAACGACGCCAACTGTGCGGCGCTGGGCGAGCGCTGGCAGGGCGCGGGTAAGGACTACGAGCATTTCGTCTGCATCACTATCGGCACGGGCATCGGTGGCGGGATTGTGATGGAAGGCGATCTTTATCGCGGGTCGCATTACCGCGCCGGCGAATTTGGCGTGCTGCCCGTGGGTAATAACGGCGAACCCATGCATGACGTGGCGTCGGCCAGCGGCCTGATGAAAGCCTGCCGCCGCGCGCTGGCCGTATCAGAAGAAGAGATGCCTGACGGCGAGGAACTGTTTAAACGCATGGAGAGCGACGTGCATCTGCGTGAGGCCATTGAGGAGTGGGCCCATTGCCTCTCGCGCGGCGTTTACAGCGTAATCTCGATGTTCGATCCACAGGCAGTGCTGATTGGCGGCGGGGTAAGCGAGCAGGAGAAAATCTATCTCCTGCTCGATAAGTACCTGCAGCGATTCGAGGAGTGGGAGGCGCTCAAGGTGCCCATTCTGCCCTGCGAGCTGGGTAACCAGGCGGGGAGGCTGGGCGCGGTATGGCTGGCTAAGCAGAAACTCTCCCGCCGCACGTAGCGCTCAGGGGAACAGCTGCGCGTCGCGAAGCAGATGGTCATTACCCCGGCGACGCGTAAAACCGATGCGGTTGAAATATTCCAGGATCTGGATCGCCAGCTTGCGGCCAACGTTCAGCCGGTCGCGGAAATCGGCTGCGCAGGTGGAGCCGCGCGCCTGATCCAGTTCGCGGATCAGGTTAGCAAACGCCACAATGCGATCGTTACGGTAATAACGATCTTTCACTATCGCGACTATCAGCCCCTGCTGCGCCGCATGGCGCAATACCTGGCGCATCACCTGCTCGTCGGTGTTCGTTTCACGCGCCAGATCGCGAACCCACCACGGTTCATCGCCAAACAGCGAGGCCACTTTTTGCCAGATTGCCTCCTGCTCTGCGGTGAACCCGGCTTTGTGATCCGGCAGATGCAGCCAGCCGTGATGGCTTTTAATCACCCCGCTTTCGCGCATGTTTTCAATCAGCAGCAGCACCAGCGCATCGTCTTCCATCGGCAGCGCCATGCGTCGCAGGCGCTCGCGACCAGGACCGGGTTCATCCTGATGCTGTTCATGGTAAGTGGCGAGCGTGTTCAGGATCTTACGCTGCCAGTTTGCCGCAACCGGCGCATCGAGCAGGCTGTTGCCGGCCTGAATAAAGCCCGGCTGTTGGGTCAGCTGATGCAACCCTTCGCCGCTCAGCTGGCGTGCCCATGCAAAATCACTCAGGCTCACGGCCCCGCGCTCAAGATGCACCCGCAGCGCGGCGTTATCATCCTGAGCCTGTGCAAGCGCAGCCAACCATTGCAGGTATTCAGGCTTACGCTTGCCGCGTCGCGGCGGTTTCAGCGTCACTACCCGCGCCCCGGCCAGCGTTTCCCGTGCGGAAATGTCCCGCAGTACCAGACGGTCGTTATCCGCCAGCCAGAGCGGCGAATCAAAAACCAGTTCGGCAAGATCGTTTTCCAGCAGGGACACGCGCCCGGTGATATGGCTGGCCGCGTGGTGAATATGCAGCGGCTGCCATTGAGTCAGCGGGACGTTTGTCTGCAGGGAGACGATGACGCGTTCAGACGGCTCGGGCGGGGCGTCGGCCAGCAGCCAGTCGCCGCGGTTAAGCTGCTCTTTTTCCGCATCCCCGGCAATGTTGAGCGCGATCCGCTGCCCGGCGTGGGCGTGCTCCGCAGGCTGATTTTGTGCATGTAAGCCGCGCACGCGCATCGGTTTATTAACGCCCGTCAGCCAGAGGCTATCGCCCACCTTCACTTCACCGCTTAACGCCGTACCGGTGACCACCAGCCCCGCGCCTTTGACGGTAAACGCCCGGTCAATCGCCAGACGGAAGCGGTGATGGCTGGCGTGGTCTCGCGACGAAAGCTGCTGCAAATGGTGGCGAAGTTCGCCGATACCGCGCCCTTCTGTCGCTACGGTGACAAAAAGCGGTGCATCGGCAAAACCATATTCCCGTAAGGTCGCCTGCACCGCTTCGCGCACCTCGTTGACGCGCGCGTCGTCAACGCGATCGGCTTTCGTCAGCGCCACGGTCAGCTGCGGGTTGCCTGTCAGCTGGAGGATCGCCAGATGCTCACGGGTTTGCGCCATCACGCCGTCATCGCAGGCCACCACAAGCAGGGCATGATCGATGCCCCCCACGCCCGCCAGCATGTTGGAAAGAAATTTTTCATGCCCCGGAACATCAATAAAGCCCAGCACGCGGCCATCGGGCTGGGGCCAGTAGGCATAGCCAAGATCGATGGTCATGCCGCGCTTTTTCTCTTCCGGCAGACGATCGGCGTTTATGCCGGTAATTGCCTGCAGTAACGTGGTTTTTCCGTGGTCGACGTGACCGGCGGTGGCAATAATCATTTCAACAACATCTCCAGAAATCGCTCTTCATCTTCAAGGCAGCGCAGATCCAGCCACATGCGGCCGTCGTAAATCCGTCCGATAACCGGCGTCGGCAGGCCACGCCAGCGCAACGACAGGGCCTCAAGGCGGCTACCGCGCCCGTCACGCGGGGTGAAAGTGAGCGCTTGACTCGGCAGCCTGTCCACCGGCAGCGAACCGCTGCCAATTTGCGACTGGCAGGGCTCAATGCGAACGTCAAAATCGGGGTAGTGCGGGGCAACGCGCGGCAGCAGCCGTTCGGCCTGGGCGCGAATCGAGGCGGCATCCCGGCTTAACAGGCGCAGCGTGGGCAGGCGGTCAGCCAGTTTCTCCGGGTGGAGATAGAGGCGCAGCGTCGCGTCCAGCGCGGCAAGGATCATTTTATCGGCCCGCAGGGCGCGCTTGAGCGGGTGCTGCTGCAGCTGCGCAATCAGCTCGCGCTTGCCGACGATAATTCCGGCCTGCGGCCCGCCCAGCAGTTTGTCGCCGGAAAAGCTGACCAGGCTCACGCCCGCCGCAATCATCTCTTGCGGCATCGGCTCTTTAGGCAGCCCGTACTGGCTGAGATCCACCAGCGAACCGCTGCCGAGATCGGCAATCACCGGAATATTCAGCTCGCGCCCAATCGCCGCCAGCTCGGCCTCTTCAACCGTTTTGGTGAAGCCTTCAATATGATAATTGCTGGTGTGGACCTTCATCAGCAGGGCGGTGTTTTCATTCACCGCCGCGCGATAATCTTTCGCATGGGTACGGTTAGTCGTACCCACTTCATGCAGCGTGCAGCCCGCCTGGCGCATCACGTCCGGGATGCGAAACGCCCCGCCAATCTCCACCAGCTCGCCGCGGGACACCACCACCTCTCTGCCGCTCGCGGTCGCCGCCAGCATCAACAGCACCGCCGCCGCGTTGTTATTCACAATGCAGGCATCTTCCGCACCGGTTAGCTGGCAGAGCAGATCCGCCAGCGCGCGATCGCGATGCCCGCGCCCGGCGCCGTCCAGATCGTACTCCAGCGTCACCGGCGAGCGCATGGCCTGCACGACCGCAGCCACCGCCTCTTCCGCCTGCTGGGCGCGTCCCAGGTTGGTGTGCAGCACGGTCCCCGTCAGGTTGACCACCGGGCGTAACGCGCTTTGCGCCTTCTCACCCAGCCGATGCTCAACTTCCTGCTCCCACGCTGCACACCAGTCGGGCAAGGCGTTTTCGGCCTGGATATGGCCTCGGGCTTCATCCTGAAGCAGACGTAACATCTCCACCGTCGCGGTATGGCCGAAGCGCTCAACGGCAGCGTGAATGCGGGGCTCGCGAAGAAGTCGGTCGGTCGCGGGGATCTGGCTGTACAGCGAATGATGAGTAGTCATGAAAGCGCCTGGCGAGTAAATATCTTCCCCCCTCCCGACGGGAGAGGGAGTTAACATATGGAGGGATTGTACCGCCTCCGACGCCGAAGTGTTATAACCCGCGTCAAGCCTTTGGCGGTTCGGTGCGGGCAAAGCTCTCGCGGCTAAAGAGCGTTTCTGCGAGTTTCACCAGCAGCGGACGGTCAACGCACCAGCCAGGGGACACCCGGCGGAAGTTGAGATAGCCGATGGCGCAGGCGATGGCGATGGTTGCCAGGTCCAGGCTGTCGGTGTGGATCTTGCCCTCCCGTATAAGCTTTTCGCACATATCCAGACTGCGGCTGATTTTTTCCCGCTGGCGCAGCAGCTCGTTTTCTGACTGCTGGGCGGCGGGCCTTGCCTGCTCGCGAACGGAGGTGAGTGCTGCATCCATAATGCCGTCGGCCAGGGCTTCAATTTGCTTCACCGCCAGCGCCGCTTTAGGGTCAGACGGCAGCATTGACGGGGCAATGCCCAGCTGTTCGATATACTCCGCAATAATGGGGGAATCGAACCAGTATTCGCCCTCGTCCGTCACCAGCGCCGGAACTTTCCCCAGCGGGTTATACTGCGCGACGCCGTTTTCGGCGTTGTAGGGCTGTTCATTAACGAATTCAAATTCAATCCCTTTCTCCAGCAGGAGAATCGAGATTTTTCGCACGAAGGGACTGGTGTAGCTACCGATGAGTTTCATTGCCTGATCCTTGATGCCGGGAAAAAGTCAGTATGGATCAAGCGATGAAAAAAGGGCAGATATGCGTGTCGCATTCCCGCCCCGGAAGGATTAGTGATCGAGATAGAGGTAGTGCATCCAGCTGGTCATACGCAGCAGCACTTTACGCATCACCGAGACGTGGGCGAAATGATCCGAATAGACCGCCACCTGGGCATAAATACCGTCCGGCAAAGCATCGACGTCGGCGTTAGGCTCCAGTTCAATCAGCGCCTGTACGCCATCCGTACCCGGCGCAACGGTCAGTGCCTGCAAGGCACCCTGCGCCTGATACGACCCGCCCGGCACTACCGGCAGAACGCTGGTGAGCTTACCGGTGAACACCTGGCCCGGCAGCGCGTTAAATACCACTTCCGCTTCATCACCCGGCTTCAGACGCAGCAGCGAGTTCTGACGGAACTGGGCCACAATCTGGCGCTTCTGTTCAGGAATGAAGACCATCACCGGGCGCAGCGGCAGCGCGGCGGCATAGGTTCCCGGACGAATCAGCACCTGAGTGATGTAGCCATTGCTCGGCGCGCGCACCACGGTCTGATCGAGGTTGTATTTCGCTTCAGCAAGCTGGGCGCGTAACGAGGCAATCTGCGACTGCTCGCCGTTCACCATGCTGTCCAGCTGGCTTTGAATCTGCGTCTGTTCAGCAACGGAGCCTTTCACCATGGCATCCTGCGCCAGATAGTTCTGCCGCGCGTTATCAATATCGCTTTCAGAGAACGGATTCACCTTCGCCTGGCTGCCTTTGAGGTAGCGCTGATAATCTTTATATAGTCGATCGCGCTCAGCGGAGACGCGTGTCGTATTGGCAACCGCTTCCGAAAGCTGCGCTTTCAGAGTGTCGATATTGTGCGTCGCGGTCACCAGGTCCGCCTTCAGTCTGTCGACGCGCGCCTGATAGCGGCCCGGATCCAGTTTAAATAACACTTCGCCTTTTTTAATGAGCTGGTTATTTTTATCGGTCACTTCAGTAACCACCCCCGTGACCTGCGGCGTAATCGGAATGGAAATTACCGCTTTTTGCGCCGTAAAGGTATACGGATGGTTATAGTTCATTAGCAGAATGAGTCCGGCAACAATAAACACCCCGCCTAACGTCGCGGTAGCAAGCGTCCACTGATTTACCGGAATACGGAATATTTTAAAGATTGCCCAGGCAAATGCCACATAGGTCAGAATAATCAACAGATCCATGATTAGCGCTCCAGCGTGTTTTTATCATCAGAGGGCTGAACCGCTGCCAGCTTGTGTTCTAACTCGGCCACGCGTTTGGCCAGCGCATCCATCCCCGGAACCTCATCAGGCTTAGTAATGTGGTTCTGCATGCCCCAGCCGCGATCTTCGCGGTACAGCGTGGCCCAAATCCACAGGAACGGCCAGATGGCATGGAGCGTAAACAGGCTGATCCAGCCTGCCGTATGAATAGCATCGGCATGGGGATGATTACGCTTTTTAGCCATATTATAGGGGATGTCATGGATGGCGATGATTCCGTAAAAAAGAACCAGAAATACAAAAATCAACACGCCCAGCGCGAAATAGTTGAGAAACATAGTCTCCTCACTTAAACAACGTCAACTCATTACATTAATAAAACAGCACGCAGCGTAATTAATTTATTTTTAAATTTAAAAGGCACACTGATTATTTCAGAGCCGGGGAGTATCGGTTTTTATAATATCTCCACGCAAGTTTATAAGCGTGTCAAAATATATCCTGAATAATAATATACTCAACCTTACATTATGAGCGTAATTCAGGTTTCAACTTTCCGCCATACTACATATGTAAACTGTTTTATTAGCTTTCCGTGTTACTCGAGGCCGTCCTGACGCCGATCGCAGTCGGAGAAATCCGCATAAAAATATTTTGTGAAACCAGTCACAATCCGGAAACAAACACGCAAAAACAAAATGTGACATCAATCACATAAAGAGGTGGTTTTTGCTCTATTTTTCGCCATCGTATTTTTTTTACTCGCCTATTCTGTGACTCAGATCACTTCATTCAACGCCACACCCCCTACATTTACGTGACACACATCACACAAAATTCCGCTATCTGGACAGTTGAACGATTCAGTGCCAGATTTCACAGCATCAGAACAGGGTCCGGCTACCTCTGCCGCCTCATTAACAATAAACCTCGGGCCGCAAGCCTAAGCGTAAACAGAAGAAGGGGTGTTTTATGTCATCCGATTTCAAGATCAAAGTTCAAAGCTTTGGTCGTTTCCTCAGCAACATGGTGATGCCAAATATCGGCGCGTTTATCGCGTGGGGTATTATCACCGCATTGTTCATTCCGACAGGGTGGTTGCCTAACGAAACGCTGGCGAAACTTGTTGGCCCAATGATTACCTATCTCCTGCCGCTGCTCATCGGTTATACCGGTGGTCGTCTGGTGGGCGGTGACCGTGGTGGCGTCGTGGGTGCCATCACAACCATGGGCGTGATCGTCGGTGCGGATATGCCGATGTTCCTCGGTGCGATGATTGCCGGTCCTCTGGGCGGCTGGGCGATTAAGAAATTCGACGTCTGGGTTGATGGCAAGATCAAGTCCGGCTTCGAAATGCTGGTGAACAACTTCTCTGCGGGCATCATCGGGATGATCCTCGCGATTCTGGCGTTCCTCGGTATTGGTCCGGCTGTTGAAGTGCTGTCCAAACTGCTGGCGGCGGGCGTTAACTTCATGGTGGCGCACGACATGCTGCCGCTGGCGTCTATCTTCGTTGAACCGGCGAAAATCCTGTTCCTGAACAACGCCATTAACCACGGTATCTTCTCGCCGCTGGGTATTCAACAGTCTCACGATCTCGGCAAGTCCATCTTCTTCCTGATTGAAGCGAACCCGGGTCCGGGTATGGGCGTTCTGCTGGCGTACATGTTCTTTGGTCGCGGCAGCGCGAAGCAGTCTGCTGGCGGCGCGGCTATCATCCACTTCCTGGGCGGTATCCACGAAATTTACTTCCCGTACGTGCTGATGAACCCACGTCTGATCCTGGCCGTTATCCTCGGCGGTATGACTGGTGTGTTCACCCTGAGCGTGCTGGGCGGCGGTCTGGTCTCCCCTGCTTCTCCAGGCTCTATCCTGGCGGTGCTGGCGATGACGCCGAAAGGCGCATACTTCGCGAACATCGCGGCGATCTGTGCGGCGATGGCGGTCTCCTTCGTGGTCTCTTCTATCCTGCTGAAAACCAGCAAGGTGAAAGAAGACGACGATATCGAAGCGGCAACCCGTCGTATGCACGACATGAAAGCCGAATCCAAAGGTGCGACCCCGCTGGCGGCTGGCGATGTTTCTAACGACCTGAGCCACGTGCGTAAAATCATCGTTGCCTGCGACGCCGGTATGGGTTCCAGCGCAATGGGTGCAGGCGTGCTGCGTAAGAAAGTGCAGGATGCGGGTTTGACCAATATCTCTGTGACCAACAGCGCGATTAACAACCTGCCGCCGGACGTTGACCTGGTTATCACGCACCGCGATCTGACCGAGCGCGCTATGCGTCAGGTACCGCAGGCACAGCACATCTCGCTGACCAACTTCCTGGACAGCGGCCTGTACACCAGCCTGACCGAACGTCTGGTTGCCGCGCAGCGCCACGAAGACAACGAAGTGAAGGTGCGCACCAGCCTGCAGGACAGCTTTGACGAGAGCAATGCTCACCTGTTTAAGCTGGGCGCGGAGAACATCTTCCTCGGCCGTACCGCGAGCACCAAAGAAGAGGCGATTCGCTTTGCCGGTGAACAGCTGGTGAAGGGCGGCTACGTTCAGCCAGAATACGTTGACGCGATGCTGGAACGTGAAAAACTGACGCCAACCTACCTGGGTGAATCCATCGCGGTTCCGCACGGTACGGTTGAAGCGAAAGACCGCGTGCTGAAAACTGGCGTGGTGTTCTGTCAGTATCCTGACGGCGTGCGCTTCGGTGAAGAAGAGGACGACATCGCCCGTCTGGTGATTGGTATCGCCGCTCGCAACAACGAGCATATTCAGGTGATTACCAGCCTGACCAACGCGCTGGATGATGAGTCCGTCATCGAGCGCCTGGCACAAACTGAAAGCGTTGAAGAAGTTCTGGCCCTGCTCAACAAATAGCAGCGCCTCTTCCCTCTCCCCTTCGGGGAGAGGGCTAGGGTGAGGGGGAAACGTTCCTCACCCCAGCCCTCTCGGGTAAAAACATTGATGAAGGTTAACACTATGAAAGCATTACATTTTGGCGCAGGTAATATCGGTCGTGGCTTTATCGGTAAACTGCTGGCAGACGCGGGCATTACCCTGACATTCGCCGATGTGAATCAGGTGGTTCTGGATGCCCTGAATGCCCGTCATAGCTATCAGGTTCATGTGGTGGGTGAAAACGAACAGGTTGAAACCGTCTCTGGCGTCAACGCGGTCAGCAGCATCGGCGACGACGTGATTGACCTGATCGCCAGCGTTGATCTGGTGACCACCGCCGTGGGTCCGGTGGTGCTTGAACGTATTGCTCCTGCGGTCGCGAAAGGCCTGAAGAAGCGTAAAGCACAGGGCATTGAAACACCGCTGAACATCATCGCCTGTGAAAACATGGTGCGCGGCACCACGCAGCTGAAAGGCCACGTTATGGCGGCCGTGGCTGAGGAAGATAAAGCCTGGGTTGAAGCGCACGTCGGGTTTGTGGATTCCGCTGTAGACCGCATCGTTCCGCCGTCCGAATCCGCCACCAACGATCCGCTGGAAGTCACTGTTGAAACCTTCAGCGAGTGGATCGTCGATAAAACTCAGTTCAAGGGCGCGCTGCCGACCATTCCGGGAATGGAACTCACTGATAACCTGATGGCATTTGTCGAACGCAAACTCTTCACGCTGAACACCGGGCATGCTATAACCGCGTACCTCGGAAAGTTGGCCGGTCATCAGACCATTCGCGACGCGATCCTCGATGAGCAGATTCGCGCGGTGGTGAAAGGGGCAATGGAAGAGAGCGGCGCGGTGCTGATCAAACGCTACGGTTTTGATGCTGATAAACACGCAGCATACATCCAGAAAATCCTCGGTCGTTTTGAAAACCCGTATCTGAAAGATGACGTTGAGCGCGTGGGCCGTCAGCCGCTGCGTAAGCTGAGCGCGGGCGACCGCCTGATTAAGCCGCTGCTGGGCACGCTGGAATACGGTCTGCCGCACGCCAACCTGGTGAAAGGAATTGCTGCCGCGATGCACTACCGCAGCGAGCAGGACCCGCAGGCGATTGAGCTGGCTCAGTTGATTGATGACAAAGGCGCGCAGGCTGCGCTGGCGCAGATTTCCGGTCTGGACGCCAGCAGCGACGTGGTTGCGGAGGCGGTTAACGCATACAACGCAACCAAATGATGCAGAATCCGGCGCAGGTGAGCCTGCGCCCGAATAACAGATTGTCAGATATGCAGGCAATAATGGAACAAACCCAGGCCTTTGAAAATCGTGTGCTTGAGCGTCTGAATGCTGGCAAAACCGTACGAAGTTTCCTGATTGCCGCCGTCGAGCTGTTAACCGAGGCGGTGAATATCCTGGTGCTTCAGGTGTTTCGCAAAGACGACTACGCGGTAAAGTACGCTGTAGAACCGTTACTGGACGGAGACGGACCGCTGGGCGATCTGTCGGTGCGTCTGAAGCTGATTTATGGTCTTGGCGTGCTCAACCGCCAGGAGTATGAAGACGCTGAACTGTTAATGGCGCTGCGCGAAGAGCTCAATCATGACGGTAATGAGTACACTTTTACCGATGATGAGATCCTGGGGCCGTTCGGCGAGCTGCACTGCGTCACCGCCCTGCCTCCTGCTCCCCATTTTGATAACAGCGACCCTGAACTGTACGCGATGCAAAAGCTGCGCTATCAACAGGTTGTCCGTTCCACGATGGTCCTCTCCCTGACTGAGCTGATTTCTAAAATCAGCTTAAAAAAAGCGTTTCAGAAGTAAGCCCGTTCACATTGGTGTATCCTTCCCTGTAATTCCCCCGATTTAGAGTCAATTGTCATGAAAGAAGTCGAAAAGAACGAAATTAAACGCCTGAGCGACCGTCTGGATCTGATCCGTCACCAGATGGCTGGCCTGTCTCTGGTTGATTCCGCCGAGAAATATGCCGAGCTGGAAAAAGAGACCGCGAAGCTGGAAGCGGAAATCGAGCGTCTGCGCGAAGTGAAAGGCCAGAAGCTGAGCAAAGAAGCGCAGAAGCTGATGAACATGCCGCACCGCCGCGCGATCACCAAAAAAGAGCAGGCTGACATGGGCAAGCTGAAGAAAAGCGTCCGTGGTCTGGTGGTGGTGCACCCGATGACCGAGCTTGGCCGCGAAATGGGCCTGAAAGAGATGACGGGTTTTTGTAAGACCGCATTCTGATTTCATGCCGGGTGGCGCTGCGCTTACCCGGCCTACTCTTTTCCCCTTCGCGCGAATTGGTCCAACCAATAGCGCAATCAATCCTCCCCCGGTTCACAATTCCATCATTTCCGCTCACAAAACCATTGCCACTCCATAACATCTGGTTAACCATTCATTGTCATTAACCCTACAACACAATATTGGCAGGACCACCTTTACACAGTTTGTGACGCAGAGTTGAGCGGAGACTCACCCACAGCACAGGCTGTCTGGTCCCCAGGAGACCTGCATGAGCCTCTGGCAACAAAACTACGACCCGGCCGGCAATATCTGGCTGTCGAGCCTGATCGCATCGCTACCGATCCTGTTCTTCTTCTTTGCGCTGATTAAGCTCAAGCTGAAGGGCTACCTCGCCGCGACGTATACCGTTGCCATCGCCCTGCTGGTGGCGCTGTTCTTCTACAAGATGCCGGTCGACCGCGCGCTGGCCTCCGTCGTCTACGGTTTCTTCTACGGCCTGTGGCCGATTGCGTGGATCATCATCGCCGCGGTCTTTGTCTATAAAATCTCGGTAAAGACCGGGCAGTTCGACATCATTCGTTCGTCGATTCTCTCCATCACGCCTGACCAGCGCCTGCAGATGCTGATTGTCGGCTTCTCCTTCGGGGCGTTCCTTGAAGGCGCGGCAGGATTCGGCGCACCGGTGGCGATCACCGCCGCGCTGCTGGTCGGGTTGGGCTTTAACCCGCTTTACGCCGCTGGCCTGTGCCTGATTGTGAACACCGCACCGGTGGCGTTTGGCGCGATGGGGATTCCGATTCTGGTCGCGGGCCAGGTGACCGGGCTGGACAGCTTTGAGATCGGCCAGATGGTTGGCCGCCAGCTGCCGTTCCTGACCATTATCGTGCTGTTCTGGATCATGGCGATTATGGACGGCTGGCGCGGCGTGAAGGAGACCTGGCCTGCTGTGATGGTAGCGGGCGGTTCGTTCGCGATTGCCCAGTATCTCAGCTCAAACTTCCTCGGCCCGGAACTGCCGGACATTATCTCTTCCCTGGTGTCGCTGGTCTGTCTGACGCTGTTCCTGAAACGCTGGCAGCCGGTGCGTATCTTCCGCTTTGCGGACATGGGCGCGTCGCATGTGGATCAGACCCTCGCCCGCACGGGCTATACCGCAGGACAGATCGTCCGCGCATGGTCGCCGTTCCTGTTCCTGACTGCTACCGTGACGCTGTGGAGCATACCGCCGTTTAAAGCGCTGTTCGCTCCCGGCGGCGTGCTGTACGACATGGTGATTAACGTCTCCGTGCCGTTCCTCGACAAGATGGTTGCCCGTATGCCGCCGGTCGTGCACGACGCCACCCCGTATGCGGCAGTGTTTAAATTTGACTGGTTCTCCGCCACCGGTACGGCCATCCTGTTTGCGGCACTCCTTTCCGTGGTGTGGCTGCGCATGAAGCCTGCCGCCGCGGTACAGACTTTTGCGGCAACGATTAAAGAGCTGATGCTGCCGATCTACTCCATCGGCATGGTGCTGGCGTTCGCGTTTATCTCGAACTACTCCGGCCTGTCGTCGACGCTGGCATTAGCGCTGGCCCACACCGGACACGCGTTCACCTTCTTCTCGCCGTTCCTCGGCTGGCTGGGGGTGTTCCTGACGGGTTCAGATACCTCGTCTAACGCCCTGTTTGCTGCCCTGCAGGCGACGGCTGCGCAGCAGATTGGCGTGTCGGACGTGCTGCTGGTCGCCGCGAACACCACCGGCGGCGTGACCGGCAAAATGATCTCCCCGCAGTCCATCGCCATTGCCTGTGCGGCGGTGGGACTGGTGGGCAAAGAGTCGGACCTGTTCCGCTTTACCGTGAAACACAGCCTGATATTCACCTGCATGGTGGGCGTGATCACCACCCTGCAGGCCTATGTCTTAACCTGGATGATCCCATGATAGTGATGCCCAGACGCCTATCCGACGAGATTGCCTCTCGCGTGCGGGCGCTGATTGAAGAACAACAGCTGGAAGCGGGCATGAAATTGCCCGCCGAGCGCCAGCTTGCCGCCCAGCTTGGCGTATCGCGTAACTCATTGCGCGAGGCGCTGGCGACGCTGGTCAGCGAAGGCGTACTGGTGAGCCGTCGCGGCGGCGGCACCTTTGTGCGCTGGCAGCATGACGACTGGTCCGAGCAAAACATCGTTCAGCCGCTGAAGACGCTGCTGGAAAACGACCCGGACTACAGCTTCGACATTCTAGAAGCGCGTCACGCCATCGAAACCAGTACCGCATGGCACGCAGCGATGCGGGCAACCGAAGCCGACAAAGAGAAGCTCAAAGCCTGCTTCGAAGCCACGCTAAGCAGCGACCCGGACATCGCCTCCCAGGCGGACGTGCGTTTCCATCTGGCAATCGCCGAGGCGTCGCACAACGTGGTGCTGCTCCAGACCATGCGCGGGTTCTTCGACCTGCTGCAATCCTCCGTGAAGCAGAGCCGCCAGCGCATGTATCTGGTCCCGCCGGTCTTTGCCCAGCTGACCGAACAGCACGAGGCGGTGCTCAACGCCATTCTGGCCGGCGATGCCGAAGCCGCGCGCAAAGCGATGATGGCGCATCTCGGCTTCGTGCACACCACCATTAAACGATTTGATGAAGACCAGGCCCGACAGGCGCGTATTACCCGTCTGCCTGGCGACAGTGATATTTCCAGGGAGAACAAAGCATGATTATTTCAGCAGCCAGTGACTACCGCGCCGCGGCGCAGCGCATTTTGCCGCCGTTCCTGTTCCACTACATCGACGGTGGGGCGTATGCCGAATACACCCTGCGCCGCAACGTGGAGGATCTGTCAGAAGTGGCCCTGCGCCAGCGCGTGCTGAAGAATATGTCTGACCTGAGCCTTGAGACGAAGCTGTTCAACGAAACGCTCTCCATGCCGGTAGCGCTCGCGCCTGTCGGCTTATGCGGCATGTACGCCCGTCGCGGTGAAGTGCAGGCCGCCGCCGCGGCAGATGCCAAAGGCATTCCGTTTACCCTGTCTACCGTCTCGGTCTGTCCGATTGAAGAGGTCGCCCCGACCCTCAAGCGCCCGATGTGGTTCCAGCTGTACGTCCTGCGCGATCGCGGCTTTATGCGTAACGCCCTGGAGCGTGCCAAAGCGGCAGGCTGCTCAACGCTGGTCTTTACCGTTGATATGCCCACGCCCGGCGCGCGCTACCGTGATGCCCACTCCGGCATGAGCGGCCCGAATGCCGCCCTGCGCCGCTACTGGCAGGCGGTAACGCATCCACAGTGGGCGTGGGATGTGGGTCTGAACGGCCGACCGCACGATCTGGGGAATATCTCGGCCTATCTCGGCAAACCGACCGGGCTGGAGGATTACATCGGCTGGCTGGCGAACAACTTCGATCCGTCGATCTCGTGGAAAGACCTGGATTGGATCCGCGAGTTCTGGGATGGACCGATGGTGATCAAAGGGATCCTCGATCCGGAAGATGCCCGCGATGCGGTACGCTTTGGTGCAGACGGGATTGTGGTCTCTAACCACGGCGGACGCCAGCTCGACGGCGTGCTCTCTTCCGCCCGCGCCCTGCCGGCCATTGCCGATGCGGTGAAAGGCGATATTGCCATTCTGGCCGACAGCGGCATCCGCAACGGGCTGGACGTGGTGCGCATGATTGCGCTGGGTGCCGACAGCGTGCTGCTGGGCCGCGCGTACCTGTACGCGCTGGCCACCAGCGGCCAGGCGGGCGTGGCAAATCTGCTGAACCTGATCGAGAAAGAGATGAAGGTGGCGATGACCCTGACCGGCGCGAAGTCGATCAGTGAAATCAGCAAGGATTCGCTGGTGCAGGAGTTGAGCAAACTACCGGCGGCGCTGGCTCCGCTGTCACGTGGCGACGCGGCCTGATCCTCTCCCGTTCCCCCACCTTTCCCATGCGTCCGATTTCCCCCTCGGGCGCTTTTTTTGTCGAAAATAACACCTGCGTAACATTCTGGATAAGAAAATTTGACACATCCCTCCCGTTCGCAATTGTATAGACAAGCAAATACAAGAACACAAAAACAACATCACATCGGAGGGGAGCGTATGACCTATTCAGGTAAGGTGGATATTCAGCAGGTGATCGACGAGAGTCCTTTTTCAGGGTTTCACTGGCTTCTTATCGTGCTGGGCTTTCTGGTTCTGGCGATCGATGGTTTTGATACGGCAGCGATGGGCTACATCGCGCCTACGCTGTCGGCGGAGTGGGGAATACATAAACAGGATTTGGGGCCGGTGCTGAGTGCGGCGCTGCTGGGGCTGTCGCTGGGAGCCCTTATTGCAGGTCCGGTATCGGACCGGATGGGACGCAAGCGCGTGCTGGTCTTTTCGTGCCTGTTCTTCGGCCTGGCGAGCCTGGGGACGGCCTGGGCGCAAAGCCTGAATACCCTGACGCTCTGGCGCTTTCTGACGGGTCTCGGGCTCGGCGCCGCCATGCCAAACGCCATCACGCTGATCTCAGAGTTCGCCCCCCAGCGCTGCCGCGCAATGGCGATTAATACCATGTACTGCGGCTTCCCTCTGGGCGCTGCGGGCGGCGGCGCGATCTCTTCCTGGCTTATTCCCCACCACGGTTGGCGAAGCGTGCTGTTGACCGGCGCGATTGCGCCGCTGATTTTAACCGTGCTGCTGGCGCTGCTGCTGCCGGAATCGGTGAAGTTTCTGGTGCAGCGTGGGAAAGACGTCGCGCAGGTTCGCCGCATCGCCAGCCGGTTCAGCCGCAGCACGCTGGAGAGCGTTACGGGCTTTTTCCTGGCGGAAGAGAAAGCCGCGTCTAAAAAAGGAAGCGTGGGGCAGCTGTTTTCCATGCCCTGGCTACCCGGCACCCTGATGCTGTGGGTGACTTATTTTATGGGGCTGGTGATTTACTACGTCCTGCTTAGCTGGATGCCGATGCTGATGCAGGGGATGGGTTATGCCCTGGCGGAATCCGCCTGGCTCACCTCGCTGTTTACCTTCGGCGGCACCGCAGGCATTCTGCTCGCGGGCTGGATGATGGACCGCTGGGAAGCGCACAAGGTGGTCGCAGGTGGTTTTGGGCTGACGATGGGCCTGATTCTTTTGCTTGGCCTTGAGCATAACCATATCGCCCTGTTTGGCGGGCTGATTTTCCTGATGGGGATCGCGATGAACGGCGCGCAGTCGGGCATGCAAACCCTCGCGGCCACCTTTTACCCTACCGAGTGCCGCGCGACGGGCATCGCCTGGATGCAGGGGATCGGCCGCTTTGGCGGCGTGGCGGGCACCATGACCAGCGCCCAGCTTCTTTCCATGCAGTGGCGGGCAGACAGTATTTTAATGATCCTCAGCGTACCCGCCCTGCTGGCCGCGGCGGCAACCGTCTACAAAATGCTGTACAGCCGCTCGCAGGAACCCGGCGTCGCGTAGTTCCTCTCTTTTCTGCTATTCTGCCCCCGTAATTAAGGGGGCAGCATGCTTAACATCGTTTTATTCGAACCAGAAATTCCGCCGAACACCGGCAATATCATCCGCCTGTGCGCCAACACCGGTTTTCGTCTGCACATCATCGAGCCGATGGGCTTTACGTGGGACGACAAACGCCTGCGCCGCGCGGGGCTGGATTACCATGAATTTACCGCCGTGGTTCGCCATCACGATTACGCCGCGTTTCTGGAAGCAGAGAAGCCGCAGCGCATGTTCGCCCTGACCACCAAAGGCACGCCAGCGCACAGCGCCGCGAGCTATCAGGAGGGTGACTATCTGATGTTTGGCCCGGAAACCCGCGGCCTGCCGGCCACGATCCTGGATGCCCTGCCCGCTGAGCAGAAAATCCGTATTCCGATGATGCCGGACAGCCGCAGCATGAACCTGTCGAACGCGGTGTCGGTGGTGGTGTATGAAGCCTGGCGCCAGCTGGGTTACCCGGGCGCCATTCTCAGAAGTTAAATGCCGTCACCATACTCGAAGGTATGGTGAATGCCGTTGAAGTGCTGATCCATATCCATCGACGGCTTATCGCTGTCTGGCTTACCAACGATGCGCGCCGGTACGCCAGCGGCGGTGGTGTGCGGCGGCACGGGCTGGAGCACAACCGACCCCGCGCCGATCTTCGCGCCGCGCCCGACTTCGATATTGCCGAGGATTTTAGCCCCCGCGCCAATCATCACCCCTTCACGAATTTTCGGGTGGCGATCGCCGCTGGTTTTCCCGGTACCGCCCAGGGTAACCGACTGCAGGATCGAGACGTCGTCTTCAATCACCGCCGTTTCCCCGACAACGATCCCGGTGGCGTGGTCGAGCATGATCCCGCGGCCAATCTTTGCCGCCGGGTGAATATCAACCTGAAACGTCACGGAAACCTGGTTTTGCAGGAAGATCGCCAGCGCGCGGCGGCCTTCATTCCACAGCCAGTGGCCAATGCGGTACGCCTGCAGCGCGTGGAAGCCTTTCAGGTAGAGAAGTGGCGTAGAATATTTATCCACCGCCGGGTCACGCGTGCGCACGGCCTGGATATCACAGGCGGCAGAGGCGATCATTTCCGGGTCGGCGGCGTAGGCCTCTTCCACTACCTCACGAATGGCGATAGCAGGCATGATGGAAGAAGCCAGCTTGTTGGCGAGCATATAGCTCAGCGCGCTGCCGAGATTTTCGTGCTTGAGTAGCGTCGCGTGATAGAAACTGGCCAGCATAGGCTCACAGTCGGCCAGCGCCCGGGCTTCGGCTTTAATGTTATTCCAGACGATATCCAGTTCTTCACACGGCATTGCTTACTCCAGACGATAGTTAATGACCAGCCAGTTCTGCGCTGGCTGGGTCATTCAGGTGACGATACTTCCCGGCTAATTGCTGCTGCGCTCGTCCTTGCGCGCACGACCTAATAAGGTCAATGCTGCCTCGCGCGCATTTTTTCCGCAATACAATACCTGATAAATTTCCTCGGTTATTGGCATTTCGACACCAAACCGGTGCGCCAATTCGCGGACTTCTTTGGTATTGCGGTAGCCTTCCACCACCTGTCCAATCTTCTCCTGCGCGCTTTTTACATCGCTGCCCTGTCCGAGCATCATGCCAAAGCGGCGGTTACGAGACTGGTTATCGGTACAGGTCAGCACCAGATCCCCCAGACCCGCCATCCCCATAAAGGTGGCCGGATCGGCACCCAGCGCTTCGCCCAGACGGGACATCTCGGTTAAGCCGCGGGTAATCAACGCCGTACGCGCGTTGGCGCCAAAGCCAATACCGTCAGACATCCCGGCCCCGATGGCAATCACGTTCTTCACCGCGCCACCCAGCTGCACGCCGATAAAATCGGGGTTGCTGTAAACGCGGAAGCTCTTACCGCAGTGCAGCAGTTGCTGGAGATCGTCGGAGAAGGCCTGATCGGTGGATGCCAGCGAGATCGCCGTCGGCAGGCCCGCAGCCAGCTCTTTGGCAAAGGTCGGCCCGGAGATGACCGCCAGCGGGATCTCTTCCCCCAGCGCTTCGCGGGCAACGTCCTGCAGCAGACGTCCGGTTTCCGCTTCCAGCCCTTTGGTCGCCCAGACGATACGCGCATCCGGGCGCATCAGCGGCTTGATCTGATTCAGCACGTCGCCAAAGACATGGCTTGGCACCACAATCAAAATGTTGCGGCTGGCCGCCAGCGCGGTTGCAAGATCGCTTTCCAGGTGCAGGGTGTCAGGGAACGGAACGTCCGGGAGAAACGCCACATTGCAACGGTCGCGCTGCAGCGTGGCGATATGTTTTGGATCGTGGCCCCACAGGACCACGTCGTGACCATTTCTTGCCAGCGTGATGGCAAGAGCGGTGCCGTATGAGCCGGCACCGATCACAGTCATTGACGCATTAACAGTGCTCATCAGGCATCCTGATGTTGTTCGGCACCTTCGCCAGCCTGCTGCTGCAGATAGTTCATGAACAGCGCATCAAAGTTCACTGGCGCAAGGTTCAGTTGCGGGAATGTACCGCGAGAAACCAGGCTGGTGATGCATTCACGGGCATACGGGAACAGGATGTTCGGGCAGTATGCACCCAGGCAATGCGCCATCTGGTTGCCTTCGATGCCGCCGATGGAGAAGATACCGCCCTGCTGTACTTCGCACAGGAATGCAGTTTCTTCGCCCAGAGAGGCGGTCACGGTCACACGCAGTACGACTTCATACACGTCATCCGCCAGCTGGGTGGATGCGGTATCCAGATCAAGTTTAACCTCTGGCTGCCAGTCTTTCTGGAAAACGTGCGGCGCATTTGGCGCTTCGAAAGAGACATCCTTGGTGTAGATACGCTGGATCTGGAAAGTCATTTCGGTGTTGTTTTGTTCTGACATGGAAATACCCTTTTTAATTGTCCTAAAGTCTCTTAGCTCAGCAGCGGATCGAGTCCACCACGGGCGTCGAGCGCATACAAGTCATCACAGCCGCCAATGTGCTGCGCATCAATAAAAATCTGCGGAACCGTCGTACGACCACTACGTTGGATCATCTCTTCGCGTTTGATCGCGTCACCGTCAATCGGCAGTTCCTGGAACGTGACGCCTTTGCTGCTCAGCAGCGCTTTCGCACGGTGGCAGAACGGGCACGTCGCTTTGGTGTAGATCTCAATATTGGCCATGACTGAACTCCTTATTTACCGCGAACCAAAGGAAGATTTTCCCCGCTCCAGCCGGAAATCCCTTCTTTCAGTACCGTTACGTTTTCGAAGCCCGCTTTGTAAAGCGCGCTGGCAGATTCCTGCGCCTGCATACCGGTCGCATCCACAACGATAATGGGCTGGGCTTTGTGTTTCTCAAGCTCACCAACGTTGTTGGCTTTGATTTCAGCTGGCAACAGGTTGATTGCGCCGGCAATGTGACCTTTACGGAAATCGTCACGCTGACGCAGATCGACAACGACGGCATCTTCTTTGTTAATCAGACGCGTCGCTTCACCACGGGTGATAACCTTAATCTTAGACGTCAGGCTCTTAAATGTGGTGAACAGCACAGCAGCCAGCAGGCCAATCCACGCGATGCTCAGTACCGGATGGCGGCTAACGAATTGCATAATTTCTTGCATGGAGGGTAACTACTCCCGACTAAGTGATAAAAAAACCAGGACAGGAGTATACCTGTGCGTTCTGGCAAATACAGCCAGCGACCATAACCTAATCCATTTTCTGCGGCATGCCACCTAAAAAAATGCCTCAAAATGGTCCGGTCAGCATCTTGCCCCCGCGTTTTCTTTGATCTTCTGCGGCTATTTGATCGATTCAGCTGTAGTAAAATTACGCAAATTTTGACTCTTGAGCATGAGGTTGTTGCAATGTCGGTTTCTAAAAAACCTATGGTACTGGTGATTCTGGATGGCTATGGCTACCGTGAAGATAGCCAGGATAACGCTATTTTCAACGCAAAAACCCCGGTCATGGATGCACTGTGGGCAAAACGTCCGCATACCCTGATTGACGCATCCGGTCTGGAAGTGGGCCTGCCGGATCGCCAGATGGGCAACTCCGAAGTTGGCCACGTTAACCTCGGCGCGGGTCGTATCGTGTATCAGGATCTGACCCGTCTGGACGTCGAAATCAAAGAACGCACCTTCTTCGCTAACCCGGTTCTCTGCGGTGCGGTAGATAAAGCCGTTGCGGCAGGTAAAGCGGTGCACATCATGGGTCTGCTCTCCGCAGGCGGCGTGCACAGCCACGAAGATCACATCATGGCGATGGTTGAACTGGCCGCTGAACGCGGTGCGGAAAAAATCTACCTGCACGCCTTCCTGGACGGTCGCGACACGCCACCGCGCAGCGCAGAAGGGTCCCTGAAAGCTTTCGAAGACAAATTCGCTGCGCTGGGCAAAGGCCGCGTGGCCTCCATCATTGGCCGTTACTACGCTATGGACCGCGACAACCGCTGGGATCGCGTTGAACAGGCCTATGACCTGATGACCCTGGCAAAAGGGGAATTCCAGTTCCCGACTGCGGTTGAAGCACTTGAAGCCGCTTACGCGCGTGATGAAAACGATGAATTCGTAAAAGCGTCCGTGATTCGCGCGGAAGGCCAGGCCGATGCCGCAATGGAAGATGGCGACGCGCTGATCTTCATGAACTTCCGCGCTGACCGCGCGCGCGAAATCACCCGTGCGTTCGTCAACAGCGACTTCGACGGTTTTGCCCGTAAGAAAGTGGTTAACATCGACTTCATCCAGCTGACCGAATACGCGGCAGATATCAAAGCGCCGTGCGCGTACCCACCAGCCTCGCTGGCTAACACCTTCGGTGAGTGGATGGCGAAGAACGACAAAACGCAGCTGCGTATTTCCGAAACGGAAAAATACGCGCACGTGACCTTCTTCTTTAACGGCGGCGTTGAAGAGCCGTTCAAAGGCGAAGAGCGCATTCTGATCAACTCGCCGAAAGTCGCGACTTACGATCTGCAGCCAGAGATGAGCTCTGCGGAATTGACTGAAAAACTGGTCGCGGCCATCGAAAGCGGCAAGTACGACACCATCATTTGTAACTACCCGAACGGCGACATGGTCGGCCATACCGGCGTAATGGAAGCGGCAGTGAAGGCGGTTGAAGCGCTGGACCACTGCGTTGAGCAGGTTGCGAAAGCGGTTGAGTCCGTTGGCGGCCAGCTGCTGATCACCGCTGACCACGGTAACGCCGAGCAGATGCGTGACCCGGCAACCGGTCAGGCGCACACCGCCCATACCAACCTGCCTGTTCCACTGATTTATGTAGGTGATAAATCACTGAAAGCAGTAGAAGGCGGCAAGCTTTCCGACATCGCGCCAACCATGTTGTCGCTGATGGGTATGCCGATCCCTGAAGAGATGACTGGTAAGCCGCTGTTCATCGTGGAATAATCGCTCCCCATGAGGGGAAAGGCGATTTTTTCAATCACATGGGTCGTGAAGCCGCTTAGGCTATCAGTCAGACCTCTGCTTTGCGCCAGCGCACTCAGCGCTGGCGTATTGCTGTGCGCCGCATCCGCCCACGCGGATGACCGCGACCAGCTGAAATCCATTCAGGCCGATATCGCCGCCAAAGAGCGTGCGGTACGCCAGCAGCAACAGCAGCGCGCCGCCCTGCTCGCCCAGCTTAAGCAGCAGGAAGAGGCCATCTCCGCTGCCGCACGTAAACTCCGTGAAACGCAAAACACCCTCACCCAGTTGAACAAACAGATCGACGAGATGAATGCGTCGATTGCCAAACTGGAGCGCCAGCGTGATGCGCAGGAGCGCAACCTCGCAGCACAGCTGGATGCCGCATTCCGTCAGGGTGAGCATACCGGACTCCAGCTGATCCTCAGCGGTGAAGAGAGCCAGCGCGGCCAGCGTCTGCAGGCCTATTTCGGCTATCTGAACCAGGCGCGTCAGGAGACCATTGCACAGCTGAAGCAGACGCGTGAAGAGGTTTCCACCCAAAAAGCGGAGCTGGAAGAGAAGCAGAGCCAGCAGCAGACGTTGCTCTACGAACAAAAAGCGCAGCAGGCGAAACTTGAGCAGGCCCGTAACGAACGCAAGAAAACGCTGTCCGGTCTTGAGTCCTCCATTCAGGCAGGACAGAGCCAGCTGAGCGAAATGCGCGCCAACGAATCAAAACTGCGTAACAGCATTGCCCGTGCGGAAGCCGCAGCGAAGGCGCGCGCCGAAAAAGAGGCCCGCGAGGCGCAGGCGGTTCGCGACAAGCAGCAGGAAGCCTCCCGCAAAGGGACCACCTACAAGCCAAGCGAAAGCGAACGCTCCCTGATGTCGCGTACCGGCGGTCTGGGTTCCCCGCGCGGTCAGGCCTACTGGCCCGTTCGCGGCACTATTCTGCATCGCTATGGCGAACAGCTGCAGGGTGAGCTACGTTGGAAAGGGATCGTTATCGGTGCGTCTGAAGGTAGCGAAGTGAAAGCCATCGCCGATGGCCGCGTGATCCTGGCCGACTGGCTGCAGGGTTACGGACTGGTGGTGGTGGTCGAGCATGGTAAAGGCGACATGAGTCTTTACGGCTACAACCAGAGCGCGCTGGTCAGCGTCGGCACCCAGGTGCGCGCCGGCCAACCCATCGCCCTTGTGGGCAGCAGTGGCGGTCAGGGCCGCCCGTCACTCTATTTCGAAATTCGTCGTCAGGGTCAGGCGGTCAATCCACAGCCGTGGTTGGGAAGATAAGTTTTGCTTCAATTTCGTCGAATGGTTCTCTCCGTCGTCAGCGCACTGGCGCTGGCTGCACTACCGGTATATGCAGGTAAACTCGCCATCGTGATTGATGACTTCGGTTATCGACCACACTATGAAAATCAGGTGCTGGCGATGCCATCAGCCATCTCCGTCGCCGTCCTGCCGAATGCGCCTCACGCGCATGAAATGGCGACCAAAGCGCACAATAGCGGCCACCAGGTCCTCATCCATCTTCCGATGGCACCGCTCAGCAAGCAGCCGCTGGAAAAAGACACCCTGCGCCCGGATATGAGCAGCGATGAGATCGAACGCATCATCCGCGACGCCTACAACAAGGTGCCGTATGCCGTGGGTCTGAACAACCATATGGGTAGCGCGATGACCTCCAGCCTGTACGGTATGCTGAAAGTGATGCAGGCGCTGGAGCGTTACAATCTCTATTTCCTCGACAGCATGACCATCGGCAACAGCCAGGCGATGCGCGCCGCTCAGGGGACGGGCGTCAAGGTCATTAAGCGCAAGGTGTTCCTGGATGACACCCAGAATGAAGCGGATATCCGCGTGCAGTTCAACCGCGCGGTAGCGCTGGCGCGCCGTAACGGTTCGGCGATTGCCATCGGGCATCCGCATCCGTCTACCGTTCGCGTTTTGCAGCAAATGCTGCCGAGCTTACCCGCCGATATCACGCTGGTACGCCCGAGCGATCTGCTCAATGAACCGCAGGTAGACACGTCTCGTCCGGAGAGCGCTCAACCTCCGGCAACGCAGCCGCGTAATCCGTTCCGCGGCGTGAAGAACTGCGCGCTGAAAAAGCCGCTCGAGCCGGTGCATGCAACCCGCTTCTTTACGGTCATCAGCGAAAGCGTGGGCCAGAGTACGCTGGTGCAGTACTTCCAGCACCAGTGGCAGGGATGGGGTAAAAAAGTCTCAGCGAACCAATCCCAGTGACAGGCGATTAAGGTAGAAAGATGCCACAGCGACACAAAATTCTGCTCCTCGATACCGGTAAAGAGTGGGGAGGAGGCACCAACAGCATGCTTGAGCTTCTGAAGCGGATTAACCGCGAGAAGTTCGATATTACCTGTTGTTTTTACAGTGATTACAGCCGGGCCGAAGGACAAACCATCGGCCAGGTGTTGAACGGCATTGGCATCCCGTTAATTGTCATTCCGCAGCAAAAGCAGCCCGGATGGGCGAAGGTTGCGAAAGAGCTGGGCCGCAGCCTGCTATTTTTCTCGCGCAGCGCCCGCAAGGCATTTACCCGACATATTGACACGCTCTGGCGCATCCGGCCCAACGTCAGCAAGATCGAGACGATTTTCCGGGAAGGCGGTTTCGATACGCTGTACATGAACAATCAGCCGGGCTCTAACGAAGAGGGTTATCTGGCGGGCGCGAACCTGCATGCGCGGATAATTCAGCATTGCCGGATTGAACCGGTGCTGACCCCGCCGCTGGTGAAGCTGGTGAATGCCCACGCCACAAAAATCATCGCCGTCTCGCACGGCGTTGAACGCGTGCTTCTTCAGCATGGCGTCCGGCCAGAGCTGTGTACCACGGTCAACAACGCCATCGACATCCACCAGCCTTTGCCCGACCGACGCGCCATGCGCCAGCGTCTGAACATCGATGACGACACCTTTGTGTTCGGCAGCATTGGGTCGCTTATCCCTCGCAAGTCCAACCACCATACTCTGGAGGCGCTGGCCCAGTTCAGCCAGAAGCACCCGCAGGCAAAATGGAAGATGGTGCTGGTCGGTGAAGGGGCTGAACGCGGCGCGCTGACGGCGCAGGCTGACGCGCTGGGGATTGCTGAGCACATCATTTTTACCGGTTTCCAGAACACGCCTTTTGACTATCTCGCCACCTTTGACGCGTTTATTCTGGCTTCGAAGAGCGAAGGTTTGCCCCGCGTCGTGCTGGAGGCAATGCTGCTGAATATCCCGGTGATTGGCTCAAAGGTAACCGGCACGGCAGAATTGATCGACCATGAGTCGACCGGGCTGCTGTTCCCGTGGAGCGATGTGTCGCAACTTGCTCAACATCTGGATAATATCTGGCAGGATCCTGCTCTGCGCGCCCGGCTAGCCGCAGCCGCGCACCAGAATGTCTGCAACGTGTATGCCATTGAAAGCTATGTTAACGGTGTCGAGGCCGTTCTTGGCGCGCAATAACCAAACGAGAAGAACATGTTTAAATTCCTGAATGCTCGCTACCGCCACATTACCGGGCGTCATAACATTCCTTACGCTTCCCTTCCGGTCACGCGCGATCTCGTTGCGGTTGATTCCATCGTGATCCCTTGTACGGGCGCGGATTTCGTCGAAGAGGCGTTATTATCAGCGACCTTTGCAGAGCGTTACGCCACCGACGTCAGCGAGATTGTTATCGTCAGCGATCAGCCTGAATCCGCTTTCGGCGAGCTGCCGCCAAAAACCCGCGTTGTGACCCTCACGCTGCCAAAACGTGAAGAGGGGTACCGCTATAAGCAGATCTACCTCAGCCGTCTGGTGAAGCTTAACGCTCCGCTTCAGGCGCGCGGAGAAGGCGTATTGATGATCGACTCCGATCTCAACCTGCTGAAGATGCCCCAGATCAACATGGCCGATATGCACATCTACTCCAGCTTCCGTCAGGGCAAAATGATCGCCAAGCTGGACGGCGCCCCCGCAGAAAAAGTGCCGGCATATTACAAAGAAACGGTGCGCCCGTATCTGGTCGATCACGTTAACGGCGCGTTTCTTGCCGCAACCAAAAAGACCTGGCGTCGCATCTGCCCGCTGTGGCTGACGCTGTTCCAGGATACCTGGGAGCTGATGGACGACACGCAGCCGCCGACCGATCAGCTGCCGCTCGCTGCGCTGCTGGACATGCTGGATGTTAAAACGGTTAACCTGGGCGACTGGATGAACTGGCCTGTATCCAAGAAGATCGGCGGTCAGGAAGCCGTTGTGCCGAAAGAGGTGATTGGCGCGCATGGGGGTTTCCCGCTTTCCGAATGGCAGAAGTATCTGGAATCGCCGGATAACAAATTGCTGTTCAAAGGGCAGGACTATACCCGCAAGGTGCGCTACCTGACGGACGAAGAGAAAAAGAATCAGTAAAAAAGGGGCCTGAGGCCCCTTTTTGTTTACTTATCCCAGCTCAGGATCACTTTCCCTGACAGGCCGGAACGCATCGCGTCGAAGCCCTGCTGGAACTCATCGATGGAGAAACGGTGAGTGATAATCGGGGACAGATCCAGGCCGGACTGGATCAGCGCTGCCATCTTGTACCAGGTTTCGAACATCTCGCGGCCATAGATGCCTTTGATGAACAGCCCTTTGAAGATGACTTTGTTCCAGTCGATGGACATATCTGACGGCGGAATGCCCAGCATCGCGATACGGCCACCGTGGTTCATAGTGTCCAGCATGGTGCGGAACGCCGGCGGCGCGCCGGACATCTCCAGGCCTACGTCAAAGCCTTCGGTCATACCCAACTCTTCCATCACGTCGGTCAGGCTCTCTTTCGAGACATCCACCGCACGGGTGACGCCCATTTTGCGCGCCAGCGACAGGCGGTATTCGTTCACGTCGGTGATCACCACGTTGCGCGCGCCCACGTGCTTCGCCACGGCTGCCGCCATAATGCCGATTGGGCCGGCGCCGGAGACCAGCACGTCTTCACCGACCAGGTCGAAGGAGAGCGCGGTGTGTACCGCGTTGCCGAACGGGTCGAAGATGGAGGCCAGATCGTCAGAGATATTATCCGGGATTTTGAAGGCGTTAAACGCCGGGATCACCAGGTATTCCGCGAAGCAGCCCGGACGGTTTACGCCCACGCCGACGGTGTTGCGGCACAGGTGGGTGCGACCGCCACGGCAGTTGCGGCAGTGACCGCAGGTAATATGGCCTTCACCAGAGACGCGATCGCCAATGCTAAAGCCTTTTACTTCCTGGCCGATGCCGACCACTTCGCCGACGTATTCGTGACCGACCACCATCGGTACCGGAATGGTTTTCTGCGACCACTGGTCCCAGTTGTAGATGTGAACGTCAGTACCGCAGATAGCCGTTTTACGAATTTTGATCAGCAGATCGTTATGACCGACTTCCGGCTCCGGCACGTCGGTCATCCAAATCCCTTCTTCCGCTTTCAGTTTGGATAACGCTTTCATCACACGTCCTCAGGCAATTACGCCCAGCTGTTTGCCGATGCGGGTAAAGGCTTCCACCGCACGCTCAATTTGTTCAGGCGAATGCGCCGCAGACATCTGGGTGCGGATGCGCGCCTGACCTTTTGGTACCACCGGGAAGAAGAACCCGGTGACGTAAATCCCTTCTTTCTGCAGCTCGCGGGCAAACTGCTGCGCCACAACCGCATCGCCGAGCATCACAGGAATGATCGCGTGGTCAGCGCCGGCCAGGGTGAACCCTGCGGCGCTCATTTTTTCGCGGAACAGACGGGCGTTTGCCCACAGTCGGTCGCGCAGCTCGGCGCCGGACTCCACCATCTCCAGCACTTTGATGGAGGCGGCCACAATGGCCGGCGCCAGGGAGTTGGAGAACAGGTACGGACGGGAGCGCTGACGCAGCCACTCAACCACCTCTTTACGCGCAGCGGTATAACCGCCGGACGCGCCGCCGAGCGCTTTTCCCAGCGTACCGGTGATGATGTCCACGCGGCCCATCACGTCACAGTATTCATGGGAGCCGCGGCCGTTTTCGCCGACAAAACCGACCGCGTGGGAGTCATCGACCATCACCAGCGCATCGTATTTATCCGCCAGGTCGCACACGCCTTTCAGGTTGGCGATCACGCCGTCCATGGAGAACACGCCGTCGGTCGCGATCAGTACGTGGCGGGCACCCGCTTCGCGTGCCTCTTTGAGCCGCGCTTCCAGCTCAACCATGTCATTGTTGGCGTAGCGGAAACGCTTCGCTTTACACAGGCGAACACCGTCGATTATGGAGGCGTGGTTCAGGGCGTCGGAGATAATCGCATCTTCTGCGCCGAGCAGGGTTTCAAACAGACCGCCGTTGGCGTCGAAGCAGGAGGAGTACAGAATCGCGTCTTCCATTCCGAGGAAGTTTGCCAGCTTTTGCTCAAGCTGCTTGTGGCTATCCTGGGTGCCGCAGATGAAGCGCACGGAGGCCATGCCAAAGCCGTGGGTGTCCATGCCGTTTTTCGCGGCGGCAATCAGCTCAGGGTGATTCGCAAGACCTAAGTAGTTGTTCGCGCAAAAGTTGATCACATGGCTGCCGTCGGCAACGGTGATGTCCGCCTGCTGGGCAGACGTGATAATACGCTCTTCTTTGAACAACCCTTCCGCACGAGCGGTGTCGAGGTCGCTGTTTAACTGTTTGTAAAAATCACCACGCATTGCAATTCTCCAGACTCGGCAAATTTTGGCACATATTACCCAAACCTATAGTTCATGACGAGATGACGCCGTATCTCTTCTCGTTTTTGCAGCATAAATCACGTGTACCCCTGCTGCATATCGGTGAATGGCTGAAGACCGGGCATTGTGATGATATGATATGAATATTAGCGTCCGGGATTGTCCCCGGGCTCAACACTTCAAAGGTTACAGTTATGATCATCGTTACCGGCGGCGCGGGCTTTATCGGCAGCAACATTATTAAGGCCCTCAATGATAAGGGCATCACCGACATTCTGGTGGTGGACAACCTGAAAGACGGCACCAAGTTCGTTAACCTGGTGGATCTGAACATCGCTGACTACATGGATAAAGAAGACTTCCTTATCCAGATTATGGCGGGTGAAGAGTTCGGCGAGATCGAAGCCATCTTCCACGAAGGTGCGTGCTCTTCCACCACCGAGTGGGACGGCAAGTACATGATGGATAACAACTATCAGTACTCTAAAGAGATCCTGCACTACTGCCTGGAGCGTGAAATTCCGTTCCTGTATGCCTCTTCCGCGGCAACCTACGGCGGGCGCACCTCGGACTTCATCGAATCCCGCGAATACGAGCAGCCGCTGAACGTCTACGGCTACTCCAAGTTCCTGTTTGACGAGTACGTGCGTCAGATCCTGCCGGAAGCGAACTCGCAGATTGTCGGCTTCCGCTACTTCAATGTCTACGGGCCGCGCGAAGGGCACAAGGGCAGCATGGCGAGCGTGGCGTTCCACCTGAACACCCAGCTGAATAACGGTGAAAGCCCGAAACTGTTCGAAGGCAGCGACGGCTTCAAGCGCGACTTCGTCTATGTGGGCGACGTTGCAGCCGTAAACCTGTGGTTCCTGGAAAACGGCGTCTCCGGCATTTTCAACCTGGGCACGGGCCGCGCGGAATCCTTCCAGGCGGTGGCAGACGCGACGCTGGCATATCATAAGAAAGGCAGCATCGAGTACATTCCGTTCCCGGATAAGCTGAAAGGCCGCTACCAGGCGTTCACGCAGGCCGACCTGACCAACCTGCGCGCCGCGGGCTACGACAAGCCGTTCAAGACCGTTGCCGAAGGCGTAACGGAATATATGGCCTGGCTGAACCGCGACGCGTAAGTATGAAGATTCTGGTGATCGGCCCGTCATGGGTGGGCGACATGATGATGTCGCAAAGTCTCTATCGCACGCTCAAGGCGCGTTATCCCCAGGCGATAATCGACGTGATGGCACCCGCCTGGTGCCGTCCGCTGTTATCGCGTATGCCGGAAGTAAACGAGGCGATCCCGATGCCGCTCGGCCACGGGGCGCTGGAAATCGGTGAACGCCGCAAACTCGGTCATAGCCTCCGCGAGAAGCGCTATGACCGTGCGTACGTGCTGCCAAACTCCTTTAAATCCGCCCTTGTGCCCTTCTTTGCGGGCATTCCGCACCGTACCGGCTGGCGCGGCGAAATGCGCTACGGTCTGCTGAACGACGCGCGGGTGCTGGATAAAGCGGCCTGGCCGCTGATGGTGGAGCGCTACGTGGCGCTGGCCTACGACAAAGGGGTGATGCGCAGCGCGAAAGATCTGCCGCAGCCGCTGCTCTGGCCGCAGCTTCAGGTGAACGAGGGGGAAAAATCCCACACCTGCAACGCGTTTGGCATTTCGTCCGAACGCCCAATGATTGGCTTCTGCCCCGGCGCAGAATTTGGCCCGGCTAAACGCTGGCCGCACTACCACTACGCCGAACTGGCGAAACAGCTGATCGACGAAGGCTACCAGATTGTGCTGTTTGGCTCGGCGAAGGATCACGAGGCGGGCAACGAAATTCTCGCCACGCTGAGCACCGAGCAACAGGCCTGGTGCCGCAACCTGGCTGGAGAAACGCAGCTTGAGCAGGCCGTTATCCTGATTGCCGCCTGTAAGGCCGTGGTCAGCAATGACTCTGGCCTGATGCACGTCGCCGCCGCGCTGGATCGTCCGCTGGTTGCGCTGTATGGCCCAAGCAGCCCGGACTTCACGCCGCCGCTGTCGCACAAAGCGCGCGTAATCCGTTTGATTACCGGGTACCACAAGGTACGCAAAGGCGATGCGGCAGAAGGTTACCATCAGAGCCTGATCGACATAACGCCGCAGCGCGTTCTCGAAGAGCTCAACGAACTGTTGTTGAGCGAAGAAGGATAACGGATGCGGGTATTGATCGTTAAAACCTCCTCAATGGGTGATGTTCTGCATACGCTACCGTCGCTGACGGACGCCATGCGGGCCATTCCCGGCATCCGTTTTGACTGGGTGGTAGAAGAAGGCTTCGCGCAGATCCCCACCTGGCATGAAGCGGTTGACCGCGTGATCCCGGTCGCGATTCGCCGCTGGCGCAAAGCGTGGTTCTCCGCGCCGATTAAAGCCGAGCGTAAAGCCTTCCGTGAAATGGTGCATGCGCAGCGTTACGACGCGATTATCGACGCGCAGGGGCTGGTGAAAAGCGCGGCGCTGGTCACGCGTCTGGCGCACGGCGTAAAGCACGGCATGGACTGGCACACCGCCCGCGAACCACTGGCGAGTCTGTTCTATAACCGTCGCCACCACATCGCAAAGCAGCAGCACGCCGTAGAACGCACCCGCGAGCTGTTTGCGAAAAGCCTCGGCTATGCGAAACCGGAAGCGCAGGGCGACTACGCCATTGCGCAGCACTTTTTGCGCAATACAGATCCCTGTGCTCAGCCTTATCTTGTCTTTCTGCATGCCACAACGCGCGACGATAAGCACTGGCCGGAAACACACTGGCGAAGGCTGATTGAACTAATGCAACCCTCCGGTATCCATATTAAACTCCCGTGGGGCGCTGAGCATGAGCGGCAGCGTGCGGCGCGTCTGGCAGCAGGCTTTTCCCACGTCGAGGTGTTACCCAAACTCACGCTGGCGCAGGTTGCCGCAGAGCTGGCAGGCGCTAACGCCGTTGTTTCCGTGGATACGGGTTTAAGCCATTTAACCGCGGCGCTGGATCGCCCAAATATCACCCTTTTTGGCCCGACCGATCCCGGCCTGATCGGGGGCTATGGCAAAAACCAGCATCAGATGGTCAGCCCGACTCAGCAAACGAAGGATATCAGCGCAGATGCGATTTTTTCATTTTTACAGGGCAGCCGTTGGCTTTCCAACAGGGATATTTAACCCATGAGTTACGTATTTCTGCTGATTTTACTCTTTCCGGTGAAGCTTATCCGGAAGCTGTTGCGCAAAGAGACAGGGAAAAACCTGGTCATTCAGACAGCCAAAATCGGTGATTTTGTTAATGCAACGCCTCTTCTGGCCTGGCTGCAAAAAAGCGACGTGCTCATCAGCCGCAGCGTGGGTGCGCTGGCGAAGCATGACGAGACGGTCGAAGAGATTTATTTTATTGAGCAGCATAAGCGTAACCTGTGGCGTAAGCTCTGTTTCGCCTGCAGGATCATGAACCGCTATGACAACGTCTACCTTCTGCAGCCTAACAGCGTGAATCTTTTTTTCGCCTCCGTTTGTAACGCCAAAAACAAGCAATTCTTAAGCACTTACACGCGCAGGTGGTATCACGGGATTTTCTATTCAACGGCCGATGGTACGGTTGACCACGGTAGAAAAACGTTAACAGTCACTAACTATCTTAAGCTGGCCGACCGCGCTCTGACCTGGCAAGACTCTCCAAAGCACGCCACAAAGCCACTGTTTAAACCCGCGACTTATCCGGCGATCCTTGATAAACCCGGCGCGGTCCGCATTGGCATCAGTATCGCCGCCGGGAATAAAGCTAAAACCGTTCCGCCTGTCATCTGGAAGCAAATTGCCGATCGTCTCGCCGACCTGCCCTGCGAGTTTTACGTGTTTGGCGCCCCGAATGAACAGTCCTGGATGGATGACATCACCCGCGCTTACGGTGAACTGCCCAACTTTATTAATCTGATTGGCAAGATCTCGCTTGAAGAGCTGCCGTGGGCAATTTCTAAAATGGATTGTTATATCGCCTCCGACTCGGGGAATGTCTACATCGCCGATGCGGTTGGCGTGCCGGTCGTCTTACTGTTCGGTCCGTGCTGTCACTACGAGCAGCGCCCGCTTGGCAACGTGTTGCTGATTGGCAACGATGACAATATTTGCTCGTATGTTTTTGAAACTCGTTATTATTTCTCGCAAGGCCGGGAAGAACTCTTCGCGGTAACAGATGAATCGCTGGACGAACTCAAACATTTCATTTGCGGGCTACCAACAGCAAAATCTGCCTTTGATGCTCAGGGAAACTAATTACTATGGCTTTTCTCAGCATCATTATTGCCGCACATAATGCCGAAAACACGCTTCACGCCACTCTGGAAAGTCTGCAAAACGCGATTGAGAATGCAGGCGATGATGTAGAAGTTATTATCATTAATGACAGTTCCAACGATTCCACACAGGATATTATTGAGGCGTGGTTGCCAAAGCTTCCGCATGCGCAATGCCAATACGTTGAGTACCGTAACGTAGGGCATGTTCGAAACAGCGCAGTCTCGCTGGCGTCAGGCGATTACATCACGATGCTTGATAGCGACGATCTGTTAAAGCCGGGTAGCATCCGGGATGCCGCCGCCTTCCTGAAAGCAGAGCGTCCTGATATGTTGCTGACGCGCCTGCTGGAAATACGCGATATGCGGAAAATCACCTCCGCCTGGCAGGGATTCACGCCCGTCTCATTATCGCAAAATGATGCAATAAAGCGTTTCCTGCAGCACAAAGATTTTCAGGCGCATCTCATCGGGCAATTCGTACACCGCAGGCTATACGCAACCAACCCTATCCCTTCTATGGTCTGCTATGAAGATTTCGCGGTATTTCCCGGCATGCTGATGCAATCGCGTAAAATCTTCTTTCAGCGTCAGGGACACTATTTTTACATCAAACGCAGCGACAGTTTGTCGAGCCGTCTTGACGCCAGTAAAATCGCCACGCTGATTGAATGTACACTACAGATGGAAAATACATTCCCGCAATCATTTAAGCATCTTATTAATTGCCACTGGTTTGATATTTACAGTAATCACCGACAATATCTGACCGACCTGCAGCTCAAACTGGTTAAGGCGCGGGTAAATGCACTTTATTCTTTCTCTTTTTTCTTCTCCAGAGATGTACGTTTCAGCTACAAAAAAAGGGTCATTGAGGCATTATGGAAAAAGTAAAACTGCGGCTCTATCAGCTGACGCTGATTTTGAGCCTCATTTCGTTTGCACTGGCGCTGCTGAGCTCAGGTAAACAACGAGAATTTTTCTATATTGCGGTTTATGCCAGCATTATCGGCTTAGCTTGCGAATATAAAAAAATCACCCTGCGCCCCTTTTCAATCGCGCTCCCAATATTGCTGATTGGGCTACTCAATCTTGTCTGGTATATGGTGTATGAATATCATAGCGAAGGTTTAAACGCTTACAGCGATTATCTGGGTGCCAGTAAGAAACTGATATTAGCGAGCATTCTCGTTTTCTATCTTGACCGGTTTAAAACTTACGTCGATAAAAGCGCTTTCCAGAAGTACTTCCTGTACGCGGCAGGTACAGGGTTTGTCCTCGCCACGGGATATGGCTTGTGGCAGGCGACGCAGGGTATGGCACGTATAGAGATGGCCATCAATCGCGCCACCGTGTCTGCCTATGTTTACTCCGTACTGTCACTGGCGCTGGTATACAGCCTTTATCTTCAAAAAAACAGAAAACTATATGTAGTCGCGGGTCTTACCATCTTAATATCTTACTTCGTTATTCTTTTAACGGGGACGCGTGCTGCAATGGGATTATATTTGCTCCTTGCGATTGTACTCACGCTCTACCACTTCAGAAGAATTCATCTGAAATCAACGCTGATTTTTTTATGTATTGTGGCGGGCATTATTATCGTTAGCTACAAGCCGTTGATCTCGCCAAAGATAGTTCAAACGCAGATGGAACTGGAAAGCTACCAGCAGGGGCATGACGCGACGTCGCTCGGAGCGCGTTTTTCCATGTGGACAATTGGTATTCAGAACGGACTTGCGCACCCGCTGGGGCAGTCAGTCGAAGACCGTGAGGTATGGACACAGCAGTATGTGCAGCATGGGCATCCGCATCTCGCGGCCGCGCTCGAGTTTATCAGGGTACATTTACACAATGAATTTATCGAAAAATACTCTCTGCAGGGGCTTCCGGGTCTGGCGATATTACTCTTTTTCTTCGTTTCGATGATCGCTTACGCGCTTAAAAACCGAAATGGCCTGCTGCTGACAACGATGCTTCTTTTATTACTCTATGGCCTGACGGACGTCATTTTATTGAGCTCAGAAGCCCTAATATTCTTTGTTACTCTGTTTGCATTGAGTACTCCCTTCTCGCAAACCAGACAACATCAATAAGAGATAATGCCCGCCAGCCGGGCATTATTTTTTCTTGTATTGATAAAACTCCGCCAGCGTCATCCCCACCGTCTTATCGGATAGCCAGCTAAAAAGCGCTTCTAAATCCTGATATAAACCTTCAATCGCCGCCTCATCTTTAAAGGTCGGACTTCCGCCTGGCATAAATTCAGACGAGTGAAGCATAAACTCCACATAATCCTGTCCCTGCGACAGACATTGCTGCGCGACCTGAATCATCTGCGACGCATTGCCACCGGTCGGTCGCAGCCAGTTCACGGAAGGCGAGCGATATTTACCGCGAAGCCGATCGTATCCCTGTTTGATCGTGTTCAACCAGGCCGGATGTTTATACTGAATGCTCATCGGCACTTCGAGTAAGGGGCTATTTCCCGCCCGGGAAATAGTATCTAAATCCATAAAATAGGCGTGGTCGGGGAAATGCTGATAATCCGTTCCGCCATTGCCCTGCGGAGCACCTTTCGCATTGCGCCAGTTCACGCGTGGCGTCACGGAGCAATCAACCTGGTAGCCCAGTTCAACGAGCAATCTTGCATAGCGGCTATCAAATGCCCAACGCCCGGCGCGGTGGCTCAGCATTTTGGTCTGGAATGTCTCTTCCAGCAGACGGGTCATGAACAGCACTTTCTCACGCATCACCTCGTCTGAAAATTCAATCAAATACGGTTGCCAGCGCCAGTCATCTCCCGTGAGATCGTGTTCAGGTGGGCTATTCCATGCGTGAAGGTGCATTCCCACCTCCCCCTGACCGCGAGCGATCGCGTCCCTGGCGAATTCAATGAAAACGGGCTCGATTGCCATCTCATAGTTTGTCAGCCATACGGGCTTAAAACCAAAACGCTCACAGAGGGCCTGGAACCGGGCCAGATAGCGCGCATTTTCCGTTTTAATGACGCGGTGATTCTCCCAGAGATTATCGCCCTCAGTATCAATCGTGATGATAAACGCTGGTTTTTTCATAATGAGTCCGCATGACAGGGAAGTTAGCGCTATGTTACGCACTCTCCAAAGCCTGAGTAAACCCTTCCTGGGAAATTCCTGAGATTATGGAGAAAGAGTGCAAGTCGCTACCAGGTCTATTAGAATTGCCAACAGTACAACGCCGATAAGATGATGATGAATAACTTACCTGACACGCCTGATTTGCGCATTCTACTGATCAAACTCCGCCATCATGGCGATATGTTATTGACCACCCCCGTCATTGATTCATTACGTCAAAAATGGCCACAAGCGCAAATTGACGTGCTGTTGTATGAAGAAACGCGCGATATGCTCGCCGCGCACCCGACGATTGGCACTATTTATGGAATCGATCGTAAATGGAAGCAGCTGGGCACGCTAAAGCACCTTCAAAAGGAGTGGCAGTTACTCTGCGCGTTACGAAAGCAACATTATCATCTGGTGATAAATCTTGCCGATCAGTGGCGTAGCGCTATCGTCACCCGTTTCACCGGTGCGCCGGTTCGCCTCGGATTCGCCTTTAACAAACGCAACAATCCATTCTGGCGTTTCTGTCATAGCGATTTAGTCTCTGTTGCAAATCACAAATCCCTGCACACTGTCGAACAAAATCTCTCCATTCTGTCACCATTACAGGTCGCACCTGAGCCAGCTGTTACCATGGCCTACAGCGCAGAAGACTGGCACCACGCCCGCCAGCAGCTGGTGCAAAAAGGAGTGGGCGATAACTACATCGTCATTCAGCCGACATCACGCTGGTTCTTCAAATGCTGGGATGAAAGCAAAATGGCGCAAACCATCACCGCGCTGCAGCAGGATGGGCATACCGTTGTACTCACGGCCGGGCCGGATAAAAAAGAGCTGGCGATGATAGATCGCATACTCGCCGCCTCACCGAAAACGGGGGTCGTCTCGCTGGCGGGACAGCTAACGTTGCGCCAGCTGGCCTCACTCATCGACCACGCGTGTCTTTTTATTGGCGTTGACTCCGTTCCGATGCATATGGCCGCCGCGCTGCAGACGCCCTGCGTGGCGCTGTTTGGCCCTTCCAAACTGACGTTTTGGTCTCCATGGCAAGTCAACGGTGAAGTCATCTGGGCTGGCGACTACGGTCCCCTTCCCGATCCCGACGCTATTGATACCAAAACGAAAGAACGCTATCTCGACGCCATTCCTGTTGATGCTGTCGTCTCCGCTGCAAGGAGATATTTGTCATGAAACACCATCGTCTGGCGATTGTTCGCCAAAAGTATCGCCCTGATGGCGGAGCGGAGCGCTTCGTTTCACGTGCGCTCACCGCACTGAGCAATCAGAATCTTGAACTCAACGTCATTACGCGTGAATGGCAGGGCGAGAGACAGGACGACTGGCATATCCATATTTGCGACCCGCGCAAATGGGGCCGAATTAGCCGCGAACGCGGGTTTGCCCATGCTGCCCGCGCGCTGTGGCAGCAACAGCAGTTTGATATTGTGCAAAGCCACGAGCGGATTCCGGGCTGTGATATCTACCGCGCTGGCGATGGCGTCCATCGCCGCTGGCTGCTACAGCGTGCGCGCATCCTGCCCGCCTGGCGCGCGAAAATTCTGATGGTCGACCGCTATCACCGCTACGTGATGCACGCCGAGCGTGAAATGTACCAGGCGCCAGAGCTGAAAGCGGTTATCTGTAATGCGGAGATGATCAAACGCGAAATCGTCGAAGACTTTGATATTGACGCAAAAAAGATACATGTGATTTATAATTCAATTGATTCCAGCCGCTTCGTTCCGGCCCAGGAAGCACAGCGTGCCGCGCTGCGTCAGCAATTTGGTTTGCCAGCCGATGCCGTGGTGTTCTGTTTTGTAGGATCGGGATTTGAACGAAAAGGATTGGCCAGCGCCATACGCGCTATCGCAGGAACTTCAGCCTGGCTGATTGTGGTTGGACAGGATAAAGCAGAACATCGCTATCGTGACCTCGCCCGTTCATTGGGCTGCGAAGGGCAAATCCGTTTCCTGGGGATGCAGAAAGAAACGCTGCCTTTTTATCAGCTATCCGATGGTTTACTGTTGCCAACGCTGTATGATCCCTTTCCAAACGTCATTCTTGAAGCGATGGCCTGCGGCTTGCCCGTCATTATTTCAGAGAGTTGCGGAGGCGCTGAATTTATTCAGCAAGGCCAGAACGGATTTTATTGTGACGCCCTGGATATCAACACATTGAAGGAGGCAATTGCAGCCACTCCTTCTCTGGGAAAAAATAACACGATGGGGCAAGCGGCACGTGAACGGGTAAAAGACGCCACCCCCGAAAAACTGTCAAGTCAGCTTATTTCGCTTTATCAAAAATTACTGGATTAAAAATGCGCATCCTAATGATTATTGATGGTTTACCCGGTGGGGGAGCTGAAAAAACAGTTCTTACACTTTCCAGCGGATTAACGGAAATGGGGCATCAGGTCTCCCTTTTCTCTCTGCGGAAAGTGTGTGATTACGCCATCCCGGAAGGCATTGATTATCAGGTGGTCCAGGATACCTGCAAAAAACCGTGGCGCAAGCTGACGGAGATCCCACGCCGAGCCCGCCTGCTGGATCAGGCAATTGAGCGGGCTGAGCGCAGCGGAAAATTTGACGTTGTGTTCTCTCATCTGCACAAAACTGACCGCATTGTGGCGCACTGCCGCGCGCTGGAGCGTGAAAAAGTCTGGTTCTGCGTGCATGGCATGTTCTCTTTCTCCTATCTTCGCCATCGCAGCGGGCTGTCGCGCTGGTTTAAGCATCTTAAAATTCGTCATACCTACGAAAACCGCAACGTTGTCGCCGTCTCAGGCGCCGTGCTGAAAGACCTTTCCGAGACCCTGGCTCTGAAACTCCGGCGTAAAGCGGTTATCCACAATCCTTTTGATATCCCTGAAATTCAGCGTCTGGCGGATGCCCCCTTCGAGATGCAAGGGAAGGATTACATCATCCATGTCGGCCGCTTCCATGAACACAAACGCCACGACCGTCTTTTACGCGCGTTCGCACAGAGTCAGCTCGACACTACGCTTGTCATGATGGGCAATGGTTCCGAAGCCAAAATTCAAAAGCTCAAACAGCTTGCCCGCGACCTGGGTATTGAAGACAAGACGGTTTTCCGTCCCTTCGACTCCAATCCCTACCCCTGGATTAAAGGGGCACGCCTCTTAGTGTTAAGTTCTGACTGCGAAGGTTTTGGTAATGTGCTGGTGGAATCCATTATCTGCCAGACGCCACCGGTCAGTACCAATTGTCCGGGTGGCCCCGCAGAAATCCTCACCGGCGCCTTAGCGCGCGGGCTGGCAGAGCTAAATGACGCGTCACTGGCAAAAACCCTGGTAGATATTTATACCGCCCCGCCGGTCGTTGGCGATGCAACGATTGCGTCGTTCGGTATCAATGCCATTTGCCAGCAGTACATTGCTTTGGTCGACAATCAAAAATAATCAGGTTTCTTATGCAAAATTCAGCGCCATTGTTAAGCGTGGTGGTTGCCGTTTATAACGGCGAAGCTTTTCTGGATCAGTTCTTTACCTGCCTTGTGAATCAACGCATCGACAGCATGGAAGTCATTATTGTCAATGATGGCTCAACTGACCGCTCGATGCAGATCGTCGAAAGCTGGCGTGAAAAACTGCCGCAGATGCAGGTGATTGAACAGCAAAACCAGGGCGTTTCCATTGCGCGAAATACCGGCCTGGCCGTTGCAACCGGTCAGTATCTCTCTTTCCCGGATATTGATGACGTCTTCAAACCTGGCATGTACCAGCGTCTGCTGGATATGGCCGTCACGCAGGATCTGGATGTCGCCACCTGCAACGGCAACTACGTCTGGGAAAATGATAAGAAACCGTCTCGACCTATCTTCCCCGAGGATAAACTCGCCTCAACGGGCATTATGACGGGCCCGGCATGGTTAAAGATGGCGCTGGATTCACGTAAGTTCCTGCACGTGACCTGGCTTAATATCTATCGTCACGATTTTATTCGTAAACACAGTTTCCATTTCGAACCCGGGCTGCGCCATCAGGATATCCCGTGGACCACCGAGGTGCTGCTTGCCGCAGAGCGCGTTCAGTACACCAGCGAACGCTTTTATGACTACTACATTCACTCTGCCTCGGTATCGCATACGCCGGATAATGACGACACGCTGATCCGCTCCGCGCGCCACTACATGAAAATCCTGCAGATGCTTGATGCCATTAACCAGCGTTACCCGGATAAAGTGAAAAATATTCCCGCCTGCCACTGGCAAATCGCCAAAGAGGGGCTGGGGATCATTCATACCTTCGACAACATGAAGGATGAGACAAAGAAAACAATGATTATCAAAGAGTTCTTCGACACCGGGATCTGGAAGCTTATCTGGAAAAGTGCCAAAAGCCCGCGTTTGCGCTGGCGCCTGGGCCGACGCTACTTCCGTTTAAAACGGTATCTGGCATAAGAGATAGCTTTACCTGGCTTAAATGCTTAGAATTTGCCCGCCGAAACTAAAAAGACGGATAATCGCTTGGAATTGTTGTATACCGCCCTGCTCTATATCATTCAGCCACTGGTGTGGCTGAGACTGTTGCTTCGTAGCCGTAAAGCGCCTGCGTATCGTAAACGCTGGGCTGAACGCTATGGCTTTTGCCGCAATAAAGTCGCCCCGGACGGTATTTTGCTGCATTCCGTTTCTGTCGGTGAAACGCTGGCGGCGATCCCGCTGGTTCGCGCTCTGCGCCACCGCTACCCGTCTCTGCCGATTACCGTCACTACCATGACGCCAACCGGCTCAGAGCGCGCGTTATCCGCGTTTGGTAAAGACGTTCATCACGTCTACCTCCCTTACGATCTGCCCTGCGCTATGAATCGTTTCCTGAATACCGTTCGCCCGAAGCTGGTTATCGTGATGGAAACCGAGCTGTGGCCGAACATGATTTCCGCTCTGCATGCCCGTAAAATTCCGCTGGTGATTGCCAACGCGCGCCTTTCAAAGCGCTCGGCGAAAGGCTACGGCAAGCTGGGCAAATTTATGCGCCGCCTGCTGAGCAAAATCACGCTGATTGCCGCGCAGAACGAAGAAGACGCGGCGCGCTTTATCTCCCTGGGCCTGAAGCGCAACCAGCTTGCCGTGACCGGCAGCCTGAAATTCGATATTTCCGTTACCCCTGAACTGGCCGCCCGCGCCATCACGCTGCGCCGCCAGTGGGCTCCGCGTCGCCAGGTCTGGATAGCGACCAGTACTCATGAGGGCGAAGAGGCGATTATCCTGCAGGCGCACCGTAAGCTGCTGGAAACCTTCCCGGACCTACTGCTGATTCTGGTGCCTCGTCACCCCGAACGTTTTAAAGATGCCCGCGAAATGGTGCAGAAAGGCGGCTTCAGCTTCACCCTGCGCAGCAGCGGAGAGATCCCTTCCGGCAGTACCCAGGTGGTGATTGGCGATACGATGGGCGAACTGATGCTGCTCTACGGCATTGCTGACCTCGCCTTTGTTGGCGGCAGTCTGGTGGAGCGCGGAGGCCATAACCCGCTCGAGCCGGCAGCCCACGCCATTCCTGTGTTGATGGGTCCACACACGTTTAACTTCAAAGATATCTGCGCTAAATTGCAGCAGGCCGATGGTTTAATTACCGTGACCGATGCGGACTCGGTCGTCAAAGAAGTATCGACCCTTCTGACGGATGAAGATTACCGCCTGTGGTACGGTCGCCACGCCGTCGAAGTGCTGCACCAGAACCAGGGCGCACTCACCCGTCTGCTGCAGCTTCTGCAACCTTATCTGCCTCAGCGGAGCCACTAATGTCTACGCGTCTGTCGGTCGTCATGATCGCCAAAAACGCCGCCGACCTGCTTCCGGACTGCCTGGCCTCCGTCGCCTGGGCTGACGAAATTGTTATCCTCGACTCCGGAAGCACGGACAACACGGTGGACATCGCCCGGGCTGCGGGCGCAAAAGTCTTTACCGATACCGACTGGCAGGGCTTCGGCATTCAGCGCCAGCGCGCGCAGGGTCACGCCACGGGCGATTATGTGCTGATGATCGACACCGACGAGCGCGTCACCCCGGAACTCCAGCAGGCCATTCAGGCGGTGCTTTCCTCACCCCAGCCTGGCGCCGTATACAGCATCGCGCGTCGTAACTACTTCCTTGGCCGCTTCATGCGCCACAGCGGCTGGTATCCGGATCGCGTAATGCGCCTCTACGAGCGCGGGCGCTTTCAGTACAACGACAACCTTGTCCATGAGTCACTGGCCTGCGACGGCGCCCAGGTCATCCCCCTGACGGGTGATTTGCTGCATCTGACCTGCCGTGATTTCGCCAGCTTCCAGCAAAAGCAGCTCAACTATGCCACCGCATGGGCGCAGGAACGCCACCAGCGCGGCAAGAAGGCCTCGCTGACAGGAATCTTCACCCACACGCTGGGCGCGTTTCTGAAAACGCTGCTGCTGCGCGGCGGTGTGCTGGATGGTAAGCAGGGCTGGTTACTGGCGGTAGTGAATGCCCAGTATACTTTCAACAAATACACCGAGCTGTGGGCGCTCTGCCGCGGCTACTCAGAGAAAACGTGAGCCATGAGCACAAAAGCGATTTATCCGGGTACCTTCGATCCGATCACTAACGGTCATCTTGACATCATTACCCGTGCAGCGTGCATGTTCGACAAGGTGATCCTGGCGATTGCCGCCAGCCCCAGCAAAAAGCCGATGTTTGATCTCAACGAGCGCGTGCAACTTGCCACCGACGCCATTTCGCACCTGCCGAATGTTGAAGTTGTCGGGTTCAGCGATCTGATGGCGAACTTCGCCCGCGCCCAGCAGGCCAATATTCTGATTCGTGGCCTGCGCGCGGTGGCAGACTTCGAGTATGAGATGCAGCTGGCGCACATGAACCGCCACCTGATGCCGGAGCTGGAAAGCGTATTCCTGATGCCGTCAAAAGAGTGGTCGTTTATCTCGTCCACGCTGGTAAAAGAGGTGGCGCGCCATCACGGGGACGTTACCCATTTCCTGCCGGATAACGTCCACCTGGCACTGATGGAAAAGCTAAAGTAGTTCTATTTCTGACACTGGCGGCAGTAGAACGTGGCGCGTTGGGCGTGCTTCGTGGCAATAATCGGCGTCCCGCATGCCCTGCATGGCTCGCCCTTACGGCCATACACCTGCAGCTCCTGGGCAAAATAGCCTGGTTTACCGTCGCTTTGCAGAAAATCCTTCAGGGTGGTCCCGCCTTGCTCAATCGAGCGCAGCAGCACTGCTTTAATGACCCGAACCAGCAGCTCACACTCCTGCGCGGACAGCGACGAGGCCAGCCGATCGGGATGGATCCCGGCCGCGAACAGCGATTCACTGGCGTAAATATTCCCCACGCCGACCACCAGCTTATTATCCATCAGCCAGGGCTTGATCGGGGTCTTTTTCTTCGCGCACTTCTCTTTCAGGTAGTCCGCATTAAACGCGTCTGAAAGCGGCTCAGGGCCCAGATGCGCCAGCACGTTGTGTCCTTCCAGCTCCTTCGTCCACAGCCACGCGCCAAAGCGCCGCGGATCGGTGTAGCGGAGCACTTTGCCGTTGCTCATTACCAGGTCAACGTGATCGTGTTTTTCCGCAGGCAGTTCTTCGGTCAGGATGCGCAGGCTCCCGGACATCCCAAGATGGATAATGATCCAGCCGTCAGGCAGCTCCAGCAGCAGGTATTTCGCGCGGCGCTGCACGCTAAGGACGGGTTTGTCGCTTAACGCGTGGATCTCATCGGACACCGGCCAGCGCAGTCGTCCATTGCGAACGACGGCATGAAGAATAGTCGCGCCGACCAGATGGGGCTCAATGCCGCGACGGCTGGTCTCTACCTCAGGTAATTCAGGCATGGTTCCTCCGTTGAGATGCAGAATGCAAAAAACCCCGCAGTTGCGGGGTTTTTCAATACAAGGAGGCTAAAATTATTTGATTTTAGCTTCTTTGTACAGTACGTGCTGGCGTACAACTGGATCGAATTTTTTCAGTTCCAGTTTTTCCGGCTTAGTACGTTTGTTCTTCGTGGTGGTGTAGAAGTGACCTGTACCAGCAGAAGAAACCAGCTTGATTTTCTCGCGAATACCTTTAGCCATGATTTATTTCCTCTTTAAGTACTTAGTACTTTTCGCCACGGGCACGCAGTTCAGACAGAACTGTATCGATGCCTTTCTTATCGATTACACGCATACCTTTAGCAGATACACGCAGGGTGACAAAACGCTTCTCGCTCTCAACCCAGAAACGGTGAGAGTGCAGGTTCGGCAGGAAACGGCGTTTAGTCGCGTTCAGTGCGTGGGAACGGTTGTTACCGGTCACCGGACGCTTGCCAGTAACTTGGCAGACTCGGGACATGTCTATTCTCCAAAAATCAAATTAGCTCGAGCTTCGTATGGGGTATCGGCGCCTCGTCAGGCTTTACAGCCCGGTCATCGCGTAGTTCTAAGTGAACTCTCGATTGCCAGGCCCAAATGCCAAACCCGAGATTCTCAAAGGTGGCGTAGTATACGCTGACTCGGCGGTGTGCTCAAGTCCCGAACAGACAAAGATCCCGATGGATCGCGAGAAATAGCCTAAATCCAGCCATGTTCTGCAAAAGAAATGTACTCTCCGCGGCCAATTATCAGATGGTCCAGAACACGAATGTCCATGAATTGACAGCATTTGATAATGCGTTCGGTGATTTCTTTGTCAGCTCTGCTCGGTTCTGCACAGCCAGAGGGGTGATTATGCGCGAGGATCACCCCCGCTGCATTCACTTTTATCGCTTCACGCACAATTTCACGCGGATGTACCTCAACGTGGCTCAGTGTACCCGAAAACAGGCGGCTGTGCTTCAGTACCCGGTTCCTGTTGTCGAGAAAGATCACCATAAAGATCTCCCGCTCCAGACCGGATAGCTGGCTTTGCAAAAATTCGCGGGTCATGTCAGGGGTAAGGATCGGATCTTGCTCCTCCATCTGTACGTTATAAAATCGCCGGGCAAGTTCAGCAATACCCCGTAACTGGGCATACTTCGCGACGCCAATGCCTTCTACGTGCGTAAATGCCTCCAGTTCGGCTGTCAGCAAACCATGTAGTGAACCAAAATGGTCTATCAGATTTTTCGCCAGCGTAAATACCGTTTTTCCCTTCGTACCTGTACGTAAAAAGAGCGCCAGCAGCTCCTCGTCTTTTAATAACGCGACGCCATGACGCAGCATTTTTTCGCGCGGTAGCAGCAGTTCAGTCTCTTCCATGCCCGGCCTCCTTCTGTTTGCCATTATGCTGCCACAGGCAAATCCGGGGCTCGACGCTGAGGTTCCGTTCTTGCGTAGCGCCTCGCAAAGTGCATAAAGGACTTCATCACCCCCTATTTGGGATTGTGGTAAAATGCCCGCTCTCTGGTGAAACCCAACAGGAAAGAATCATGATGAGCCTGGCCGGTAAAAAAATCGTTCTTGGCGTGAGCGGCGGCATTGCTGCTTATAAAGCGCCGGAGCTGGTGCGTCGTCTGCGCGAGCGCGGGGCGGACGTGCGGGTCGCGATAACCGAAGGCGGTAAAGCCTTTATCACCCCTCTGAGCCTGCAGGCGGTTTCAGGATACCCGGTATCTGACAGCCTGCTCGATCCGGCCGCCGAAGCCGCGATGGGGCATATTGAGCTTGGGAAATGGGCCGATCTGGTGATTCTTGCCCCTGCCACGGCAGATTTAATTGCCCGCGTGGCGGCCGGTATGGCGAACGATCTGGTTTCGACCATTTGCCTCGCGACGCCTGCGCCCGTCGCCGTTGTGCCCGCCATGAACCAGCAGATGTACCGCAATGCCGCCACCCAGCATAATCTGGAGACGCTGGCTTCGCGCGGCCTGCTTGTCTGGGGCCCGGACAGCGGCAGCCAGGCCTGCGGCGACGTTGGCCCGGGACGTATGCTCGACCCGCTGACGATTGTGGATATGGCCGCCGCCCATTTTTCACCTGTCAACGACCTGCAACATCTCAACATCATGATTACCGCGGGCCCGACGCGCGAGCCGCTGGACCCGGTGCGTTACATCACCAACCACAGCTCCGGCAAAATGGGCTTTGCGATTGCTGCCGCAGCGGCAAAACGCGGTGCTAACGTCACGCTGGTCAGCGGCCCGGTCTCGTTACCTACGCCACCTTTTGTACAGCGTATTAATGTTACCACCGCGCTGGAGATGGAAGCCGCCGTGCAGGCTCATGCGCAACGCCAGCAGATTTTTATCGGCTGTGCGGCCGTGGCAGACTATCGCGCCGAGACCATCGCCGAGTCTAAAATCAAAAAGCAAGGCGATGAATTAACACTGAAAATGGTGAAAAACCCGGACATTGTTGCCGGTGTCGCCGCATTAAAAAGCCATCGTCCTTACGTTGTTGGATTTGCCGCAGAAACGAATAATGTGGAAGAATATGCCCGGCAAAAACGTACCCGCAAAAACCTCGATTTAATTTGCGCGAACGACGTATCGCTGGCCACGCAAGGATTTAATAGCGACAGCAACGCACTGCACCTTTTCTGGCAGGATGGAGATAAAATCTTACCGCTTGAGCGCAAGGAACTCCTGGGCCAACAATTACTGGACGAGATCGTTACCCGTTATGATGAAAAAAATCGACGTTAAGATTCTGGACCCGCGTGTTGGCGAGGAATTCCCGCTGCCAACCTATGCCACCTCCGGCTCTGCCGGACTTGACCTGCGCGCCTGTCTCGATGACGCCGTAGAACTGGCTGCCGGTGCCACTACCCTGATCCCGACTGGCCTGGCGATCCACATTGCAGACCCGTCTCTGGCGGCAGTGATCCTGCCGCGCTCGGGTCTGGGCCATAAGCACGGCGTAGTGCTGGGTAACCTGGTCGGCCTGATCGACTCCGACTACCAGGGTCAGCTGATGGTGTCCGTCTGGAACCGTGGTCAGGACAGCTTCACCATTGAACCGGGCGAGCGTATCGCGCAGATGGTTTTTGTACCGGTGGTACAGGCAGAATTTAACCTGGTGGCAGATTTTGATGTCACCGACCGTGGCGAAGGCGGCTTCGGCCATTCCGGGCGCAAATAACCGCCCGACACACGTATCTCGCAGCGCCATAACGCAATAACAAACCGCAAACGTCAGTTTGCGGTCGCTGTGTGGATGCCAGCCTGGCAAGTGCTTATTTTCAGGGGTATTTTGTAACATGGCAGAAAAACAAACCGCGAAAAGGAATCGTCGCGAAGAAATACTTCAATCTCTGGCTCTGATGCTTGAATCCAGCGATGGCAGTCAACGCATCACTACCGCCAAACTGGCCGCCTCTGTGGGCGTGTCTGAGGCGGCGCTGTATCGTCATTTCCCCAGCAAAACAAAAATGTTCGACAGCCTGATCGAGTTTATTGAAGACAGTCTGATCACGCGCATTAACCTGATTCTGAAAGATGAAAAAGATACCACCGCGCGTCTTCGTCTGATTGTGCTGTTAATTCTGGGCTTTGGGGAGCGCAATCCGGGTTTAACCCGTATCCTGACCGGCCACGCGCTGATGTTTGAGCAGGACAGGCTGCAGGGCCGCATCAATCAGCTTTTTGAGCGTATTGAAGCGCAGCTGCGCCAGGTACTGCGCGAGAAGAAAATGCGTGAAGGCGAAGGATACAATACGGATGAGACATTGCTGGCAAGCCAGATTCTGGCGTTTTGTGAAGGCATGCTCTCCCGCTTTGTGCGCAGCGAATTCAAATACCGACCAACGGACGATTTTGACGCCCGCTGGCCGTTAGTGGCAGCGCAGCTGCAGTAGCACCGCAGGCCCGGTAAGCGTAGCGCCGCCGGGCAATTCAATTACACGCCAAACTCTTCGCGATACGCCCGCACCGCCGCCAGGTGATCCGCCATCTCTGGCTTCTCTTCCAGATACGCAATCAGGTCTTTCAGGGTGATGATAGAGGTCACTTTGCAGCTGTAATCACGCTCTACTTCCTGGATAGCAGAGATATCGCCACGACCGCGCTCCTGACGATCAAGAGAAATCAGCACGCCAGCCAGCGTCGCACCGTTGGCCTGGATAATCTCCATAGATTCACGGATCGCGGTGCCTGCGGTAATTACGTCGTCGACCAGCATCACGCGGCCCTGCAGCGCGCTGCCCACAAGATTGCCGCCTTCACCGTGGGTTTTGGCCTCTTTGCGGTTAAAGCAGTACGGCACATCACGGTCATGGTGCTCCGCCAGCGCCACCGCCGTGGTAGTTGCAATCGGAATGCCCTTGTACGCAGGGCCAAACAGCAGGTCGAAATCAATCCCGGAATCCACCAGCGCTTCGGCATAGAAGCGGCCTAACAGTGCCAGATCGCGCCCAGTATTAAACAGCCCGGCGTTGAAGAAATACGGGCTCTTACGCCCGGATTTCAGCGTAAATTCGCCAAACTTAAGTACCTGTTTATTAATCGCAAACTCAATAAACTGGCGCTGATACGATTTCATGGATTCGCTCCTTTGGTTTTTTCTGTCTTACAGGCAAAAAAAAGGCGACTCATTGGTCGCCTTTAAAATCAATTTTCTAACGCCGCTTTTTGCGTCGTAACAATGGATTCGATTCCCCCTCGGGCCAACGCCAGCAGGGAGAGAAGTTCTTCATGGGTGAACGGCTCACCTTCCGCCGTCCCCTGCACCTCAATGATACGACCATCTTCGGTCATCACCACGTTCATGTCGGTCTCGGCGGCAGAATCTTCAACATATTCCAGATCGCAAAGCGCTTCACCGTTAACGATCCCCACGGAAACCGCCGCGACCATCCCTTTCATAGGGTTGGTTTTCAGCTTACCGGCTGCAACCAGCTTGTTGAGGGCATCGGCCAGCGCCACACAGGCACCGGTAATGGACGCGGTACGCGTGCCGCCATCTGCCTGAATCACGTCGCAGTCCAGGGTAATAGTGAATTCACCGAGGATTTTCAGATCAACGGCGGCGCGCAGCGCACGTGCGATCAGGCGCTGGATTTCCATGGTACGTCCACCCTGCTTGCCCTTTGCCGCTTCACGGGCGTTACGGGTATGGGTCGCGCGCGGCAGCATGCCGTACTCGGCGGTGATCCAGCCCTGGCCCTGACCTTTCAGAAAGCGCGGAACACCTTCTTCGATGGACGCGGTGCAAAGCACTTTGGTGTCACCAAACTCAACCAGCACGGAGCCTTCAGCGTGTTTTGTATAGTTACGGGTCAGGGTGACGGGACGCACCTGATTGGCGCTACGACCTGATGGACGCATGATGGATTCTCCGGCTTGAAACGAATGTGGCTGCGCATTATACGGATAAAGGACGCTTATTCCTATCCTGAGAAGCCCCCGAAAGCTATAATCCCCCCATCTCTCCTTTAAAAACGGGAATGTCTATGATCCGCAGTATGACCGCCTACGCCCGGCGTGAAATCAAGGGTAGCTGGGGTAGCGCTACCTGGGAAATGCGTTCGGTAAACCAGCGCTATCTGGAAACATATTTCCGTATGCCGGAACAGTTCCGCAGCCTTGAACCTGTAGTGCGCGAGCGTATCCGTACGCGTCTGACCCGCGGGAAAGTGGAATGCAACCTGCGCTTTGAGCCCGATGCCAGCGCACAGGGCGAGCTGATCCTCAATGAAAAACTGGCGAAACAGCTCGTTAATGCGGCGAACTGGGTCAAAATGCAGAGCGATGAAGGCGAAATCAACCCGGTTGATATTCTGCGCTGGCCTGGCGTCATGGCCGCCGGCGAGCAGGATCTGGACGCGATTGCCGCAGAAATTCTGGCAGCCCTCGACGGCACGCTGGATGACTTTATCGTTGCCCGCGAAACCGAAGGTCAGGCGCTGAAAGCGATGATTGAGCAGCGCCTTGAAGGCGTCAGCGCTGAAGTGGCGGAGGTTCGCGCCCATATGCCGGAAGTGCTGCAATGGCAGCGCGAGCGTCTGGTCGCCAAGCTGGAAGAAGCGGAAGTTCAGCTGGAAAACACCCGTCTGGAACAAGAGCTGGTGCTGATGGCGCAGCGTATCGATGTTGCTGAAGAGCTGGATCGTCTGGAAGCGCACGTGAAAGAGACCTATAACATCCTGAAGAAGAAGGAAGCTGTAGGCCGCCGCCTGGACTTTATGATGCAGGAGTTCAACCGCGAGTCGAACACTTTGGCGTCTAAGTCTATCAACGCTGAAGTGACCAACTCAGCGATTGAACTCAAGGTTCTGATTGAGCAGATGCGCGAGCAGATCCAGAATATTGAGTAATCGCTTTTTGGATGGCGTCGGCTGACGCCATCCATTATTATTTCTAATCCGAATTCCCGTCTCTTTTCAAATTCAGCAGCCAAGAATCAAAGATATTCAACATGTATTGATTAAATTTTATAGGTGAAACCCAATCGCCTTAGAAAATCTCAATCGTGATCTTGCGCACAAATCGCTAACCTTTCCGCGTTCACACCGGAGGGTATATGCTGCTTCACATTCTTTATCTTATTGGTATCACCGCTGAAGCCATGACTGGCGCTCTCGCCGCCGGGCGTCGCCGGATGGACACCTTCGGCGTGATCATTATTGCCACTGCAACCGCCCTGGGCGGCGGTTCCGTGCGCGATATCCTGCTTGGCCATTACCCGCTCGGCTGGGTGAAACATCCTGAGTATGTGATTATCGTCGCAACGGCTGCCGTATTAACCACCATAGTGGCACCCGTTATGCCCCATCTGCGCCGCCTGTTCCTGGTGCTTGACGCGCTGGGGCTGATCGTCTTTTCTATCATCGGCGCGCAAATCGCGCTCGATATGGGGGAAGGCCCGGTTATCGCCACCATTGCTGCCGTGGTGACGGGCGTTTTCGGCGGCGTGCTGCGCGATATGTTCTGCAAGCGCATTCCTCTGGTCTTCCAAAAAGAGCTGTATGCCGGCATCTCCTTCGCCGCAGCGGTGCTCTACATTGCCCTGCAGCATTACGTTTCAAACCACGACGTGGTGGTCATCTCAACGCTGCTGTTTGGCTTTACGGCCCGCATGCTGGCGCTGCGTCTGAAGCTCGGATTGCCCGTGTTTCACTATAAGCACAGCGCCCATTGATCTCAGAACCCATTGATGTGCTGCTGAGCAAGCCACCTGACCAGCACATCGATCTCTGGCGCGTGCAGCCAGGCAACGATTTGCCGCGCCGTCTCCGCACCCGTACCCGGCAAGGCCTGCCAGGCCTTTTCACTGCGTTCGCTCATCTTTTGCCACGACACATCTTCCAACGCCTTCAGCGAGGCCTGTGGCAGCGGAACACCCAGCGCCATAATCCAGCGGATAAAAGGCTGCTCATGCACCTGATTAAAGCGATGCCAGAGCGCCAGCCCGCGTGCGGCAGAGAATCCCGGCGTCGACTGCAGCTGCTCCTGCGTTAATAGCAGCCACGAAAAGAGATGTTCAAAATGATGCGCCTGCCAGAGTGTGCGCCAGCCTGACTCACCTAATCCTTCAATGTTGAATACCTGCTTTGAACTGAGCCACGTCAGCCGGGCAAAGAACTGATCCATACACTCCGGCGAGGCATAAAAGCAACTCAGGGAGTGATAACGCGAGGCCGGAGGCTCTGGTTTTTGTCTGTCCGCTCCTCGCCAGACCACCTTATCAAACCGGGGGATACCCTGCCCTGCCAGGCTGACCTGGATCTGATCGCCCGGGGCAATATCCAGCCTCTGCCAGCGCCCAACCGAACCGAGACTCACTCGCTGCACCCGTTTATCGTCCAACTGCACATGCTCAAGTGCCGCCACGACAGAAATTTTGCCCGTGCGCCCCACGGAAAAAAGAATATTCCTGACCTCTGCCACCTGTGCCGCAGGCGAATATTTCCACGCGATAATCCAGTTGCCTTCGCCGGGCAGCCAACTTTCCCCTGTAGGTGACTCCGCAGACCGAACCACTATGCCATCCGTGGCAAAGGGCAATGCCGTTTTTTGCCAGGCCAAACGCTGTTTTTCAACAGCATCAACCGCTTGTACGGGCAACGTATAGCGCGCCGTCAGGGAAAAGCCTGCGCTGGACAGCTCAGAAAGCCTGTTTTCCATTCCTTTCGGTCCATCCGGCCAGGCCCAGATAAATATTCCTGTCTGGCTCAGAAGCGCGTTGTCCTTTTGTCGCATCATCGCGCCCGCCACTTTTGCGCGAGCATTCATTCCGCCCATCTGCCGCTGGACGTGGTTTTCGCGTAGCCAGAAAAGCTCCCCCTGTAAGACGCTGTTTGCAAGCGCGCCGGATACCTCCTTGGGTACGGACGGGATCAAACGCACGCGGGCCGTCCAGTCCTCGCCTTTTAGCCCATTACCACGGCTGATGGCCCGCGCTAGCTTTCCGTTGCGATACACCAGCGTCACCGCCACGCCATCGACTTTTGGCTGCATCCAGAGATTTTTCCGGCCGTGCATCCAGTGACCCAGCGCTTCTTTGCTGGCTGCTTTACGTACCCCCGTATGGGCAACAGGATGTTTTACGTTTCCCTCCAGCGCAGGAAGGGCGCTATCAGCAAAATCGTTGCCGAAACAGCGCTGCCACTGGGTTAAACGGCCGTTGAGCTGGTCATACACTTCGTCACTGACCTCGCTCACCCCCAGCTTCCAGTAAGCCTCATCCCAGCGTTTGATTTGTGCGCTTAATGACGCAATCTCTTTTTCGGCTTTTGCCTGTGACCACACCGGGCACACCGCCGCCCCGTAACCACACCACAACAGCATTAACCCGCTTATCCACCGCCACATCGCTATCCCTCCTTTGCAATGCAGGAGGTATAACCTGACGTGAGAAACGACGCTAATAGCAACCTTTCACGTTGCGAGGCGCTATCCAGCGTTAATTTTTATTGCTGCAAACCGCAGGTAAAACCTGAAAACGGTACGCAAAATTCAATAATCCAGGGGAAAAAGTGTGACAAAGGCTACGTCACACAGCGGCGACGTGTATAATAAGCCCGTATGTAGGACTTCTTCGTTAACACATACAAAAGACTCTCATGGCTCAAGGCACGCTTTATATTGTTTCTGCCCCTAGCGGCGCGGGTAAATCCAGCCTTATTCAGGCACTGTTAAAAACCCAACCGTTGTACGACACACAGGTTTCTGTTTCTCACACCACGCGAGCGCCGCGTCCGGGTGAAGTGCACGGTGAACACTATTTCTTTGTGGATCACGACGAGTTCAGAGCGATGATCGGCAGAGATGCGTTTCTTGAACACGCAGAAGTGTTTGGTAACTACTACGGCACCTCGCGTGAAACCATTGAGCAGGTTCTGGCGACGGGCGTGAATGTGTTCCTCGACATCGACTGGCAGGGCGCACAGCAAATTCGCAAGAAAATGCCTGACTCGCGCAGTATCTTTATTTTACCGCCGTCGAAGGATGAGCTGGATCGCCGCCTGCGTGGCCGCGGTCAGGACAGTGAAGAAGTCATCGCAAAGCGTATGGAACAGGCAGTTGCAGAAATGAGCCATTACGCGGAATATGATTACCTTATTGTGAATGATGATTTTGATGCCGCGCTGAGCGATCTCAAAACCATTCTTCGCGCAGAACGACTGCGTATGAGCCGCCAGAAGCAGCGACATGACGCATTAATCACCAAACTGTTGGCAGACTGAACCCACTTTCAGTATCATGCCCAGTCATTTCTTCACCTGTGGAGCATTTTAAGTATGGCACGCGTAACTGTTCAGGACGCTGTAGAGAAAATTGGTAACCGTTTTGACCTGGTGCTGGTCGCCGCGCGTCGCGCTCGTCAGATGCAGGTGGGCGGTAAAGATCCGCTGGTACCGGAAGAAAACGATAAAACCACCGTTATTGCACTTCGCGAAATCGAAGAAGGTCTGATCAACAACCAGATCCTCGACGTGCGTGAGCGCCAGGAGCAGCAAGAGCAGGAAGCCGCAGAACTGCAGGCCGTAACCGCCATTGCTGAAGGTCGTCGTTAATTAAACCTGCGGGTCGCCCTTGTATCTGTTTGAAAGCCTGAATCAACTGATTCAAATCTACCTGCCTGAAGACCAGATTAAGCGTCTTCAGCAGGCGTATCTCGTTGCACGTGACGCTCACGAGGGCCAGACACGTTCAAGCGGTGAACCCTACATCACCCACCCAGTTGCGGTAGCCTGTATTCTGGCCGAGATGAAACTCGACTACGAAACGCTGATGGCCGCCCTGCTGCACGACGTGATCGAAGATACCCCTGCCACCTACCAGGATATGGAACAGCTGTTTGGCAAAAGCGTTGCCGAGCTGGTGGAAGGGGTCTCTAAGCTTGATAAGCTGAAATTCCGCGACAAGAAAGAGGCGCAAGCCGAAAACTTCCGCAAGATGATTATGGCGATGGTGCAGGATATCCGCGTCATTCTCATCAAACTCGCTGACCGTACCCACAACATGCGCACGCTGGGCTCACTTCGCCCGGATAAACGTCGCCGCATTGCCCGTGAAACCCTCGAAATTTACAGTCCGCTGGCGCACCGTTTAGGTATCCACCACATCAAAACCGAGCTGGAAGAGCTGGGCTTTGAAGCGTTGTACCCGAACCGCTATCGCGTGATTAAAGAGGTGGTGAAAGCCGCACGCGGTAACCGTAAAGAGATGATTCAAAAGATCCTCTCTGAAATTGAAGGGCGTTTGCAGGAAGCGGGAATCCCGTGCCGCGTCAGCGGTCGCGAAAAACATCTTTACTCCATCTACTGCAAAATGGTGCTCAAAGAGCAGCGTTTTCACTCGATCATGGATATCTACGCGTTCCGCGTAATCGTCCACGACTCTGACACCTGCTACCGCGTGCTGGGGCAGATGCACAGCCTCTATAAACCGCGCCCGGGGCGCATGAAAGATTACATCGCCATTCCGAAAGCGAACGGCTATCAATCTTTGCATACCTCGATGATCGGTCCGCACGGCGTGCCTGTTGAAGTGCAGATCCGCACCGAAGACATGGACCAGATGGCAGAGATGGGTGTAGCCGCACACTGGGCTTACAAAGAGCACGGTGGCGAAAGCAGCACCACCGCGCAAATCCGCGCCCAGCGCTGGATGCAGAGCCTGCTGGAGCTTCAGCAGAGTGCGGGTAGCTCGTTCGAATTTATCGAGAGCGTTAAATCCGATCTCTTCCCGGATGAGATTTACGTTTTCACCCCAGAAGGCCGCATTGTCGAACTGCCTGCGGGCGCAACGCCGGTCGACTTCGCCTACGCCGTGCATACCGATATCGGGCACGCCTGCGTGGGCGCGCGCGTCGACAGACAGCCTTACCCGCTGTCTCAACCGCTCTCCAGCGGCCAGACGGTCGAAATTATTACCGCGCCGGGCGCACGTCCGAACGCGGCCTGGCTGAACTTTGTCGTGAGTTCCAAAGCGCGCGCCAAAATTCGTCAGCTGTTGAAAAACCTCAAGCGCGATGACTCCGTGAGCCTGGGGCGTCGCCTGCTCAACCACGCGTTGGGCGGCAGCCGCAAGCTGGCTGAGATCCCACCGGAGCATATTCAGCGTGAACTCGACCGTATGAAGCTCACGTCTCTGGACGATCTGCTGGCGGAAATTGGTCTGGGTAACGCGATGAGCGTCGTGGTGGCGAAAAACCTGCAGCAGGGCGAAGCGACGCCATCTGCTCCAGGCGCATCCGGCCATGCTCATCTGCCGATCAAAGGCGCGGACGGGGTGCTGATCACCTTCGCAAAATGTTGCCGTCCAATCCCTGGGGACCCGATTATTGCGCACGTCAGTCCGGGCAAAGGGCTGGTTATCCACCATGAATCCTGTCGTAACATTCGCGGCTACCAGAAAGAAGCCGAGAAGTTTATGGCGGTCGAGTGGGATAAAGAGACGGCGCAGGAATTTATCACCGAAATTAAGGTGGATATGTTCAACCACCAGGGTGCCCTGGCGAACCTGACGGCAGCCATCAACACGGCCTCGTCCAACATTCAGAGCCTGAATACGGAAGAAAAAGACGGCCGCGTCTATAGCGCCTTTATCCGTCTGACCGCTCGCGACCGCGTGCATCTGGCGAACATTATGCGCAAGATCCGCGTCATGCCGGACGTGATTAAAGTCACCCGAAACCGAAACTAGGTTTATGAATTCACAACGTTATGCCCGTATCTGCGAAATGCTTGCCAGACGCCAGCCTGACCTGACGGTCTGCATGGAGCAGGTGCATAAACCTCATAACGTCTCTGCCATCGTCCGTACCGCAGATGCCGTCGGCGTGCATGAAGTGCACGCCGTCTGGCCGGGTCACCGGATGCGAACCATGGTCTCTGCTGCGGCAGGCAGTAACAGCTGGGTATCCGTCAAATCTCACCAGACGATTGGCGATGCCGTATCGCATCTGAAAGGACGCGGGATGCAGATCCTGGCGACAAACCTGTCCGATAAGGCCGTGGATTTCCGCGAGATCGACTATACCCGCCCGACCTGCATTTTGATGGGTCAGGAGAAAACCGGGATCTCCCAGGAAGCGCTGGATCTGGCGGATCGGGACATCATCATTCCGATGATCGGCATGGTCCAGTCCCTTAACGTCTCCGTGGCATCCGCGCTCATTCTGTATGAAGCGCAGCGCCAGCGTCAGAACGCCGGGATGTACGAGCGCAGCAACAGCATGCTGCCGGAAGAAGAACAGCAGCGCCTGCTGTTTGAAGGTGGCTATCCGGTGCTGGCACGCGTTGCGAAGCAGAAAAAATTGCCTTACCCCCACGTCAACGCGCAGGGCGAAATTGAAGCCGATGCCGAGTGGTGGGCCACTATGCAGTACGCCGGGTAACCGATGAAAGGCCGCCTGCTGGATGCTATCCCGCTCAACAGCCTGACGGGCGTGGGCGCGGCGCAAAGCAATAAGCTGGCAAAAATTGGCCTGCACACCGTGCAGGATCTCCTGCTTCACCTCCCCCTGCGTTACGAAGACCGCACTCAGCTCTACAAGATTGGCGATCTGCTTCCCGCCATTTACGCCACCGTTGAAGGCGAAGTCCTGAACTGCAACATCTCTTTCGGCGGACGCCGGATGATGACCTGTCAGATCAGCGACGGCACCGGCATCCTCACCATGCGTTTCTTCAACTTCAGCGCGGCGATGAAGAACAGTCTGGCGACCGGCCGTAGGGTGCTGGCCTATGGCGAAGCTAAACGCGGGAAATACGGCGCAGAGATGATCCACCCGGAGTACCGCGTGCAGGGCGATCTCAGCACGCCGGAACTGCAGGAGACGCTCACTCCGGTTTACCCGACGACCGAAGGCATTAAGCAGGCGACGCTGCGTAAGCTCACCGATCAGGCCCTGGAGCTGCTGGATACCTGCGCCATTACCGAGCTGCTGCCGCCAGAACTGGCTCAGGGGATGATGAGCCTGCCCGAGGCGCTGCGCACCCTGCACCGCCCGCCGCCAACGCTGCAGCTCAGCGATTTAGAAAGCGGTAAACACCCCGCCCAACGGCGTCTTATCCTTGAGGAATTACTGGCGCATAACCTGAGCATGCTGGCGCTGCGCGCTGGCGCGCAGCGTTTCCACGCTCAGCCGTTAAGCCCGAATGATGTGCTCAAAGATAAGCTGCTGGCCTCGCTGCCCTTTAAGCCCACCGGCGCGCAGGCGCGCGTCACCGCCGAGATTGAGCGCGACATGGCGCTCGACGTGCCGATGATGCGCCTGGTGCAGGGCGACGTAGGTTCAGGTAAAACGCTGGTTGCCGCCCTGGCCGCGTTACGCGCCATCGCCCACGGCAAACAGGTCGCCCTGATGGCACCGACAGAGCTGCTGGCCGAGCAGCACGCCAATAATTTCCGCGCCTGGTTCGCACCGCTCGGGATTGAGGTGGGCTGGCTCGCCGGAAAGCAAAAAGGCAAAGCGCGTCTTGCGCAGCAGGAAGCCATCGCCAGCGGCCAGGTGCAGATGATTGTCGGCACACACGCTATCTTTCAGGAGCAGGTGCAGTTTAACGGCCTCGCGCTGGTGATTATCGACGAGCAGCACCGCTTCGGCGTGCATCAGCGTCTGGCGCTGTGGGAAAAAGGGCTGCAGCAGGGCTTCCACCCGCATCAGCTGATCATGACCGCCACGCCGATCCCGCGTACCCTGGCGATGACCGCCTACGCCGATCTGGATACCTCTACCATCGACGAACTGCCGCCGGGCCGAACGCCGGTGACGACGGTCGCCATACCGGATACGCGCCGCAGCGACATCATTGACCGCGTGCGCAACGCCTGCACCCATGAAGGGCGCCAGGCCTACTGGGTCTGTACCCTGATAGAAGAGTCTGAACTGCTGGAAGCCCAGGCCGCCGAAGCGACGTGGGAAGAGCTCAAGCTGGCACTGCCCGAGCTGAACGTTGGCCTGGTTCACGGCCGCATGAAGCCTGCCGAGAAGCAGGCGGTGATGCAATCCTTCAAACAGGGGGAACTGCATTTGCTGGTCGCGACGACGGTCATTGAAGTGGGCGTTGACGTACCCAACTCCAGCCTGATGATTATCGAAAACCCGGAACGTCTGGGGCTTGCCCAGCTCCACCAGCTGCGCGGGCGCGTTGGCCGCGGCGCGGTAGCATCTCACTGCGTTCTGCTTTACAAAGCCCCTCTCTCGAAAACCGCCCAGATGCGACTGCAGGTGCTGCGCGATAGCAACGACGGCTTTGTGATTGCGCAAAAAGACCTGGAGATACGCGGCCCGGGCGAACTACTGGGCACGCGCCAGACGGGAAATGCTGAATTCAAAGTGGCGGATTTACTGCGCGATCAGGCCATGATCCCGGAAGTTCAGCGCCTTGCGCGCCATATTCATGAACGCTACCCCGAACAGGCGGCAGCGTTAATTGAGCGCTGGATGCCGGAAACCGAACGGTATTCCAACGCCTGATCTCAGGCAAATATCGGCAGCATCAGGTACAGCTTGATCACCAGCGCGTTGACGATATCAATGAAGAATGCGCCGACCATCGGGACCACCAGAAACGCCATATGCGATGGCCCGAACCGTTCAGTGATCGCCTGCATGTTGGCGATAGCCGTTGGGGTAGCCCCCAGACCAAACCCGCAGTGACCAGCCGCCAGCACCGCCGCATCATAGTTTTTCCCCATCATGCGCCAGGTCACGAACATGGCATAAAGAGCCATAAACAGTGCCTGCACCGCCAGAATCGCCACCATCGGCAGCGCCAGCGAGGCCAGCTCCCACAGCTTCAGGCTCATCAGCGCCATCGCCAGGAACAGCGACAGACAGACGTTGCCGAGCACCGATACCGCCCGTTCAAACACGCGGTAGAAGCCCATCAGCGCCAGACCGTTGCTCAGGATCACCCCGATAAACAGCACGCAGACAAAGGTCGGCAATTCAAACGCCGTTCCCGCCAGCCATTGCGCAACCACTTTGCCCACGGTCAGGCAGATGGCAATCATCGCGATGGTTTCAATCATCACCAGCGAGGTGATGCTGCGTCCAACGTCCGGTTTTTCAAACGCGGTCGGCACCATTTCATCGTCCGGTCTGCCATTCGGCGTGGTGGAGTGCTTCACCAGATAACGCGCTACCGGGCCGCCAATCAGGCCACCCAGTACCAGGCCAAAGGTCGCGCAGGCCATCGCCACTTCCGTCGCGTTTTCAAAACCGTAGCGTTCGATGAACAGCTTGCTCCACGCCGCGCCGGTGCCGTGACCGCCCGAAAGGGTAATCGACCCCGCCAGCAGCCCCATCAGCGGATCCAGCCCCAGCAGCGTTGCCATACCGATGCCAATGGCGTTCTGCATCAGCAGCAGCCCCACCACCACAATCAGGAATACGCCGAGCACCTTACCGCCCGAGCGCAGGCTCGCCAGGTTGGCGTTCAGGCCGATAGTGGCAAAGAAAGCCAGCATCAGCGGGTCTTTCAGGGACATATCAAAATCAATTTCCCAGCCCATGCTTTTTTTCAGTATCAGCAAGGCCAGCGCCACCAGCAGACCGCCGGCGACAGGTTCAGGAATAGTGTATTTTTTCAGAAAGGAAACGCTGTGGACCAGCTTGCGACCAAGCAGAAGAACCAGCGTTGCGGCAACAAGGGTCGACAACGTATCGAGATGAATCATAAAAGGCTCCTGTTATGCGCGTATTCCATACACACGCGGCGTTATCCTGGGCCGGTTTGCGCTCGTCATGAGCCCCCGGCGCAAAAAGTGTAATTTTTTTTTCCGATAGGTTGTAAAAAACCTGCTCACAGCGGCAGATTTTCTTCCTTTTTTTTGCTGGCAATCGTTTGCTTTTACCAGGTGGTCAGATAAAATGCCCGCTTTTCCACCGTGGGATTGCCGCCGATGTCCGTTAACACCATAGAATCGCCAGATGCGCAACCGATTGCGCAGAAGCAAAATAGCGAACTGATTTACCGCCTTGAAGACCGACCGCCGCTGCCGCAGACGCTTTTTGCCGCCTGCCAGCATCTTCTGGCGATGTTTGTTGCGGTGATCACCCCGGCGCTGCTGATTTGCCAGGCGCTCGGCTTACCGGCGCAGGACACACAGCACATTATCAGTATGTCTCTGTTCGCCTCCGGCGTGGCCTCCATTATTCAAATTAAAGCCTGGGGCCCGGTGGGGTCTGGGCTACTGTCGATTCAGGGCACCAGCTTTAACTTCGTGGCGCCGCTGATCATGGGCGGTACGGCGCTGAAAACCGGCGGTGCGGATGTTCCGACCATGATGGCGGCGCTGTTCGGCACGCTGATGCTGGCAAGCTGCACAGAGATGGTCATCTCCCGCGTGCTGCACCTGGCTCGCCGTGTGATCACCCCGCTGGTTTCCGGCGTGGTGGTGATGATTATCGGCCTGTCGCTGATTCAGGTGGGCCTCACCTCCATCGGTGGCGGCTACGCGGCAATGAGCGACCACACCTTCGGCGCGCCGAAAAACCTGCTGCTGGCGGGCGTGGTGCTGGCGATCATTATTTTGCTTAACCGTCAGCGTAACCCTTACCTGCGCGTGGCCTCGCTGGTGATCGCCATGGCGGCGGGCTATCTGCTGGCGTGGGCGCTGGGGATGCTGCCGGAGAACACCGCGCCGACCAACAGCGCGCTAATCACCGTCCCAACGCCGCTTTATTACGGCCTGGGCATAGACTGGGGTCTGCTCCTGCCGCTGATGCTGGTCTTTATGATTACTTCTCTGGAGACCATCGGTGATATCACCGCTACCTCCGACGTCTCTGAGCAGCCGGTTTCCGGCCCGCTGTACATGAAGCGTCTGAAAGGCGGCGTGCTGGCGAACGGCCTGAACTCGTTTGTCTCTGCGGTATTCAACACCTTCCCGAACTCCTGCTTCGGCCAGAACAACGGTGTGATCCAGCTGACCGGCGTGGCCAGCCGCTACGTTGGTTTCGTGGTGGCGCTGATGCTGATCGTCCTCGGCCTGTTCCCGGCGGTGAGCGGCTTTGTGCAGCACATTCCTGAGCCGGTGCTGGGCGGCGCAACGCTGGTGATGTTTGGGACTATCGCGGCCTCCGGCGTGCGTATCGTCTCCCGCGAGCCGCTGAACCGTCGCGCGATCATGATTATCGCGCTGTCGCTGGCCGTTGGTCTGGGTGTTTCCCAGCAGCCGCTGATCCTGCAGTTTGCGCCGGACTGGGTTAAAAACCTGCTCTCTTCCGGCATTGCCGCGGGCGGTATCACCGCTATCGTGCTGAACCTCGTTTTCCCGCCTGAGAAGAACTGATCTCCCTCACGGCAGGCAGTCAATGCCTGCCGTGACATCTAATTACACCATTCCCGCCTTGAGCATTGCGCATAAATCGTGCATAACTCCCTTATGTTCGTTTCGCGGGATGGAAGACCATGAAATTTATTGGAAAGCTACTCGTCTATCTGCTGATAGCCCTGCTTATTGTGCTGCTGGCGCTCTATATTTTGCTCCAGACCCGCTGGGGCGCGGCGCAAGTCAGCAGCTGGATTACGGTGAATACCGACTACGAACTCAGTTTCGACAAGATGAATCACCGCTTTTCATCGCCTTCCCACCTCATTCTGGAAAATGTCACCTTTGGGCGGGACGGTAAACCCGCCACATTAGTTGCCAAAAAAGTCGATATTGGCCTGAGCAGCCGTCAGATCACCGCTCCGCTGCACATGGGCACTATCACCCTGTTCGACGGCACGCTGAATCTCTCGCCTCAAACAGCACCGCTGCCCTTCCAGGCCGATCGTCTGCAGCTGAACAACATGGCCTTTAACAGCCCGAATACTGAATGGGATCTGAGCGCACAGAAGGTCACGGGCGGCGTCAGCCCATGGCAGCCAGAAGCCGGGAACGTGCTGGGTAAAAACGCGAAGATTCAGATGAGCGCCGGCTCGCTGACCCTGAACGGCGTACCGGCCACCAACGTGCTAATCGACGGCCAGTTGAACGGCAAGGAGGTGGTGCTGAACACTATTGGTGCCGATATGGCCCGTGGCTCGCTCACCGGCTCCGCCCTGCGTAACGCTGACGGAAGCTGGATAATCGACACCATGCGCCTGAACGAGATCCGCCTGCAGAGCGACAAAACGCTGAAGGCGTTCTTCGCGCCGCTGGCTACCATCCCCTCCCTGCAAATTGGCCGTCTGGAGGTCACCGATGCCCGCCTGCAAGGCCCGGACTGGGCGGTGACCGATCTCGACTTAAGCCTGCGCAACCTGACTCTCAGCAAAGGCGACTGGCAGAGCCAGGAAGGTCGCCTGTCCATGAACGCCAGCGAGTTTATCTTCGGCTCGCTGCATCTGTTTGACCCGATCCTGAATGCGGAGTTTTCCCCGCAGGGCATAGCGCTGCGTCAGTTCACCTCGCGCTGGGAAGGCGGTATGGTGCGCACGTCCGGCAACTGGCTGCGCGACGGTAAAGCGCTGGTTTTGGACGATGTTGCCATCGCCGGGCTGGAGTACACCCTTCCTGAAAACTGGAAAACGCTGTGGATGGAGCCGCTGCCGGAATGGATGAACAGCGTCACGCTGCAAAAATTTGGCCTGAGCCGCAACCTGGTGATCGACATCGATCCCGCCTTCCCGTGGCAGATCACCTCCCTGGACGGCTACGGCGCAAACCTGCAGCTGGCGAAAGATCGCCAGTGGGGCGTCTGGGGCGGCAGCGCAACATTAAACGGCGCGGCGGCGACCTTTAACCGCGTGGACGTGCGCCGTCCGTCGCTGGCGCTGAATGCCAACGCCGCCACGGTGAACATTAGCGACCTGAGCGCCTTTACCGAGAAAGGTATTCTGGAAGCCACGGCGACGGTTTCACAACTCCCGCAGCGGCAGACCACGGTGAGCCTGAACGGGCGCGGCGTACCGCTCAACGTGCTGCAGCAGTGGGGCTGGCCTGCGTTACCGATTACGGGCGACGGCAATATTCAGATGACCGCCAGCGGCAGCGTGCAGGCGAATGCCCCACTGAAGCCAACGGTGAATGGGAAGCTGAGCGCGGTAAATATGGATAAGCAGCAGGTTGAGCAGACGATGACGGGCGGCGTGGTTGCAACGCCTGTGCAATAAAGTTTTTGATGTTTGTTCCCTCTCCCTGTGGGCTGAGGAATCCCCATAA